>JANQMB010000276.1 GCA_028280355.1 Verrucomicrobiales bacterium | reverse complement strand
GGCGCTGCGTGGGGGGGAGCTGGCGGTCCAGGTCGCGGTCGGCCTCGAGGGCCGCGAAGAACTCGTCGGGTGTCTGGCTCTTGCTCCGCTCGCCAAAGCGGTCGACCAACACCAACCTCAACGCGCCGACCGTGCGGGTCGCGAACTCGTCGGGCGGGATCTGGGCGTATTCCGTCTTCAGCTCGTGCAATGTGTCGAGGGCCCGGTCGCGCGGCGATCCCTGTGGTCCCCCCTCGGCCCTCCCCGGCCACCGTCGGCGCAGCAGGGCGACGACGATCGGCGTCGCGAGCACCACTGCCGCGACGACGAGATAGAGCCACAGCCCCGGTGGTTCATCGAGCTGCGGTGGCGGGGGGATGTCGCGGATGTCGGGGATCGGGGCCGTGTCCGGCATGTCGATGGGGGCGTCACCGTACCTGGAGTTTGCCTAGGTATCGGGAGGTGAAAAGGAACCTAGAACCCCTTTGGGACGCAAGCCAGGGGAAGCCGAACCCGGTGTCGCTGGCGATCCCGACACCCCCAGATCTGGGGGCTGGGGCTAGGAGCCGACCGAAGAGGAAGAGTAGACGGAGCGCGAACTGTCGACCTGCGGTAGCAGCAGGTCGGCCGCCCCGTCCAGGGCGTCGGCGTAGGCGAGCTCCCAGGAGTGTAGGGCATCGCGGAGGTAGCGCGGTAGCTCCTTGCGGGCTCCCAGGCCGGAGGGGAGATCCATCCCGCGGGAGTAAAGCTCGCCGACCATCTCCGGGTCGAACTCGGGCACCTCGACCTCGACGGCGCCGAGGTAGCTCATCACTTTCTCCGCATAGCTGCCGGCCCAGCTGCCACCCTTCTCCGACTCGTCGCAATACGGGTTGCGGAGCAGCAGGTAGTTGGCGTTGTCGGAGAAGCCTTCGCCGAGGGCGACGCAGCCGTTGATCGCCGACTCGGTGTCGTTGGCGACGATCGCCACACAGAGCTCGGCGTCGAACTCCAGGAGCTCGTCGTGCAGGTTGTGATCGACGAAGAAATCCGCCACGCCGACCCCACAGCCAGTGCTGATATCGAGGATCAAGGCGTCGTTCTCATCGACGGCGCGCATGAGCCGCTCGGTATCCAGATCTTCGTCCAGATCCCAGTAGGCGGTCTCGTCGGGCGCCGCGGCAGAGTCGGTATAGATCGCGAGGGCTTTGACATCCTTGCGCTCGAAATGCTGCTCAAGCACCCGAGCAAAACTGGTCTTACCGGACTGCGGAGCATCGTTTGCAATGAGGATGAGTTTTTTCATGGCAGCAGATATTGCTATAATTTACGAAAATTATGAGTGAGTTCAGTGATTGCAAGGAAAAATGATGAAATCTCCTTAACTTTTTAGAAACATGAAGGATATAGGTGCGGGTTTGGTCTTGAGGGAGTTGTGAAGAGAGGAGAGGTGCTGGGAGCCCTTGGGGCGGTGAAAGATGCGCTCGGTTCCTGCAGAGTTCCGCCCGTCGGGGTGTGGGCGGCAGGATGCCGCCCCTCCTGGGGGGCATCATGTCAGTCGGAGGGGCGGCATCTTGCCGCCCATCGGGTACGCACCGTTGCCGCCCTAGGGTGCTGGTCGATCTACCCTGGTCTCCGCGACTGGGTTGAGGATCCTGCCCCTAGGGGGCGACGTGTTTGGAATCTCTGCGTGAACGCGCCTTCTCGGCGCCCAGGCAGGAGGCTGGCACGGATCGAGCCGCCTATTTCTCCTCCGGGGATGGCGTCGGGGCAGGCGGGGCGGGGGGCGCGAGGGCGGCGCTACGGGTGATCTTCGCGACCCCCTCCAGGTCGGCGATGTAGTCGCGCACCACGGCCTGTTGCCGTGGACCCTCGAGTTGGGCGACGACCTCTTCGCGCACTTCCTCGAGGCTGCGCTGGCCGGCTTCGGTTTTGCCGGTGACCTTGACGATGTGGAAGCCGAACTGCGTTTCCACCACCTCGCCGATCTCGCCAGGCGCCTGGGAGAACGCGGCTTTTTCGAACTCCGGGACCATCTGCCCGCGGCCGAAATTGCCGAGGTCGCCCCCGCGCGCGCTGCTGGGGCAATCGGAGTGTTCCTTCGCCAGCTCCGCGAACCCTTCGCCCTTGGCTTCGATGAGTTGGGCGCGGAGCTTCTCGATCTCTGCACGCTTGGCTGCCTTGGCCTCGTCGTCGCCGGCCGGGTCGGTCTTGAGTAGGATGTGGCTGGCGGTGACCCCCTCCTGGGTGGCGAAACGCCCCTTGTTCTCCTCGTAGTGCTTGGCGATCTCCTCGTCGGTGATCTCCGGCAGGGCATCGATCTTCGAGCGCACGTGGGCACCGATCTTCAGCTCGTCGGCGACCTCGGCGACGAAGGTTTCTTCAGTGTGGCCCACCTGCTCGACGTAGTCGGCGAAGGCCATCCCGGGGGGGAGGGACTCCTTGACCCCCTTGATGGTCTTTTCTAGCTCGGCGCTGTCGGTCTCCACTTCCGCGGCCTTGGCGGCGTTGAGCAGCAAGGTGCGGGCGATCAGTTCCTCGGCCATGCGGGGGGTCGACTGCTCGATGGCCGCCGCCCTCTGCTCGGCGGGCATCGCGTCCAGCTGTGGGCCGTAGCGCATCTTCAGGCCGCGCACGACGTCGGCGGAGGTGATGGCGACGCCATCGACGGAGGCGAGTTCGCGAACCTCGCCCGATGGTTTGTCGGTCTCGGTGGCCTCGGTGACCTCAGTTGGCGTCGCCGGTTCGGGCGCAGCGGAGGCCATGGTGGTGATGACGAGGGCCAGGATCTGGCCGGACAGATGGTGCTTCGTCGGATTCATCGGCGTTTTTTGGGGGTGTGAGGGGAGATCGGGGGTGGCAGCTTGCCCGCCTGGTGGCGGGGGAGACGCTTCGTGGCGAATCCCGGGGCTGACAAATGATCTTTTTTGCCGGCCTGCCTGCCGGCGGGGGTGCGTTCTTCCAGTGTCAGGGCTAGGGTGGCCGGATGCTGCAACCTGGAGATGGTGGCGCGGGCGGGGCACCGGCGGGATCCCGGTTCCCCTCGTGGCTCGTGACCGTGGGTC
>JANQMB010000257.1 GCA_028280355.1 Verrucomicrobiales bacterium | reverse complement strand
GCGCGACCATACCACGGCCGCCCCCCTCCGCCACAGGAGATCGGTCGGTGGCCGCGGCTGGAGGTCGCCCGATAGGAGCCTATTCGGTGTCGGCGGGTCTAGGCCTTGGCGATGCGCTGCACCGAGACCACGGTGGCCGCGACCGCCCCGGCGAGCGGCAGCCACCAGCCGAGCAGCGTGCCGTTGATGCTGACCTTCACCAGGTCCGAGCCCCCGCCGCTACTCATCCCGAGCCGGGTCATGAGGATGCCGAGGGCGGCGAGGCCGGCGGCGCCGGCCAGGGCCAGCGGGACCCATGCCTCCTTGCGTTTGCCGAGCGTCGACCAGATCAAGATGCCCACGCCGGCGACGGCGCCGAGGAAGGCCAGCTTGCCCCCGAAGGCCCCCTTGTAGTCGTGCAGGCTGAGCAGGGAGGGGGAGGTTCCCTTCTGGGTGGCCGAGCCGGTAATCTTCACCAGGTCGGGCACATCCTTGCTCATCTTCACCTTGGTCGAGAAGGCCCCGAACACCAGCGAGCACAGCGCGGTGACGGCGAGCGCCACCAGGTAGACCTGATGCTTCTGGTCCAGGCCCTTGAACATCGAGCTGGCGTTGGTGGCGAACTCCTTCGCGGCCTCCTTGGCGGCGGCGGCGGAGTCGTCCGTTCCGGGGTCGCTGGACCCCCCTTCGGCTTTGGGATCGTTTTCTTCTGACATGGCTTGCCTCCAGTTGACGTGCCTGCGGCACAAGGATGCAGCGAAAGTGGCAGAAAGCCCCTAGCTTGGACAGAAGAAAATTTGATAGGTCGGTCGGGAACCATTCTGGGCCGCCGCCCATCGCGCTATGTCAGCGCCCCCCCGCAGGAGCTGCCGGAGCCTGCGGTGCAGCCGAAGCAGTGGGCGGCGGTGCGGATCGGGACGGCGGCGTAGCTCGCGGGGTCGACGTCCCACACCTTCAGGGCACCCCCGTCCCCACCGCGCAGGCCGAGCCCCAGCATCTGGTTGAAGTCGCAGTCGAACACGTCGCCCTCCCAGCTCACGTTGATCGTGTCTCGGCACATCAGGCCGTCGACCGTGCCCGGGTTGAAGGACTCGCGCAGCAGCGCCATGTAGTCGTCGAGGCGCCCCTCGCGCCTGAGGTAGGAGGCGAAGCGGGCGATCGGCATGTTGGCGATGCAGTAGAGCCCGTCGAAGACGATGTCGAAATGCTCGCGCATCTCGCGCTTGTAGTCGGCCTGTAGCCGGGCCTGGTCCGGCGGCAGGAAGTCGCCGCCGGGGTTGTAGACGAGGTGCAGCTTGAGCGCGGGGTCGCTGCCGTAGCCGAGGGCGTTGAGTTTCTGGAGCGCGCGGATGCTGGCGTCGAAGGTGCCCTCGCCGCGCTGGGCCTCGACGTTGTCGGGCGAGTAGCAGGGCATGGAGGCGACCACCTCGACCTCGTGCGCGGCGAGGAAACCCGCGACCCAACCGTACCCGGGCTCCTCGATGATGGTGGCGTTCAGCCGGTCGATCACCCGGCGCCGGCGGCTATAGGAGCGCACCGACTCGACGATGCGGCGGAAGTCCGGGACCATCTCGGGGGTGCCGCCGGTCAGGTCGAGCGCGGGGATGTCGGTCGCCTCGAACCAGCGCAGCACGCGGTCGACGGTGTCGCCCGAGATGACCTCCTTGCGCGCCGGGCCGGCGTTCACGTGGCAGTGGGTGCAGGTGAGGTTGCAGAGCTTGCCGACGTTGAGCTGCAGGACCTGCGGGCGCGCCCGCCCTAACGAGCGCCCCGTCGCGGCGAGGGCCTCGTCGAAGCTCTGCGGGCGGGTCGATGCGGCGGTGGGCATGCGGGGGGAGGGTATTAAGTTTTAAGTGGTTAAGTGTTAAGCCCTGGTGGGCTGGGGGCCATCAGGGGCGGTGAACCCGACGCTACAAAGCCGGAGGGCTTTTGTAATCGAAAAATTCCATGGGTTGTGGCAGCCTTTCCGTGCCCGCATCCGAAAAGGGGTGCGGCAGACGAGAGAACTTCCAACCTATCGACAGACTATGATCGTTCCCATCTACGCCAGCGCCCTGCTCTGGATCATCGCCATCCCGGTGGTGCTCATCTTGCTCATCATCTTCTGGGCGGTGGGCGCATACAACGGCCTGGTCGGCCTGCGCAACAAGTTCAAGAACGCCTTCTCCCAGATCGACGTGCAGCTGAAGCGCCGCTACGACCTGATCCCCAACCTGGTGGAGACGGTGAAGGGCTACATGAAGCACGAGCGGGAGACCTTGGAGGCGGTGATCGCGGCGCGCAGCCAGGCGACCTCGGCGCGCGAGGCGGCGGCCGCCAACCCCGGCGACCCCGGGAGCATGGGCGCGCTGATGGCGGCGGAGTCCGGCCTGGGCGGCGCGCTGGGCAAGCTGTTCGCCCTCTCCGAGTCCTACCCGGACCTGAAGGCCAACGAGAACATGGCCTCTCTGCAGGAGGAGCTGAAGACCACGGAGAACAAGATCGCCTTCTCGCGGCAGCACTACAACGACTGCGTGATGTCCTACAACAACAAGCGCGAGATGTTCCCCTCCAGCATCGTCGCCGGCATGGCCAACTTCGCCGCCGCCACGATGTTCGAGGTGAGCGACGAGGAGCGCGAGCAGGTGGACAAGGCGGTGGATGTGAAGTTTTAGAGTGTGCTAGTTTTCAGTTTTCAGCGGGGCGGAGCTGCCCGCCCTTGCTGAACACTGCAGACTGAACACTGACAAACTTCTCCCCATGGACTTCTTCGACCGCCAGGAGGCCGCGCGGAAGAGCTCCCGGCGGCTGGTGCTGTATTTCGCGCTGGCGGTGGTCGGGGTGGCCTTCGCGGTGGCCGCGGTGGTGTCGGCGGCGATGGCGATGGGGGGCTCGCGCCTCGACGTGTCGGTCAACGGCGTCCCGGCGAAACCGAACTTCTGGGACCCCGGGATTTTCCTGACGGTGGGCGGCGGCACGATCGTCGTCATCCTGCTCGGTAGCCTGTTCAAGTCGATGGCGCTGTCGACCGGCGGCCCGGCGGTGGCGCGCTCGCTGGGTGGCCGCAAGGTGGACCCGAACACCTCCGACGCCGACGAGCGCAAGTTGCTCAACGTGGTGGAGGAGATGTCGATCGCCTCCGGGGTGCCGGTGCCCGAGGTCTACCTGTTGGAGGGCGAGCACGGGATCAACGCCTTCGCCGCCGGGCGCACCACCAGCGACGCGGTGGTCGGCGCCACGCGGGGCTGCGTGAAGCTGTTGAGCCGCGACGAGCTCCAGGGCGTGGTGGCGCACGAGTTCAGCCACATCCTGAACGGCGACATGCGGCTCAACCTGCGGCTGATGGGCCTGCTGTTCGGCATCCTGATGATCACCGTCTTCGGGCGGATCATCCTGCGCTCGGTTTTCTATTCCGGCGGTGGGGGCCGCTCCTCGAACGGGAAGAACGGCGGCGGCGTGGCGGCGGCGGCGGCCTTCGGGATCGCCCTCATCGTGGTGGGTTACCTCGGCGTGTTGGCGGCGAACCTGATCAAGGCGGCGGTCTCGCGGCAGCGGGAGTTCTTGGCCGATGCCTCGGCGGTGCAGTTCACCCGCAACCCGGACGGCATCGGTGGGGCATTGAAGAAGATCGGCGGCCTCGCCGCCGGGGGGCGCCTCGACAACCCCCACGCCGAGGAGGCCAGCCACATGTTTTTCGCGTCCGGCCTGAGGGCGAAGATGGCCGGCGCTTTCGCGACGCACCCGCCGCTCGACCAGCGCATCCGTGCGATCGACAAGCATTGGGACGGCCGCTTCCCGGAGCTGGGCTTGCCGGAGATGTCTTCCTCGGGCGCGGGTGGCCCCCGGTCAGGGGTCGCCGCTTTCGCCGGCGCCGAGGTCTCGGCCGGCGGCGGGTCGGCGCCCCCGGCGCCAGCGGCGGCGCAGGGGGCCGCGGCGGCCGCCTCCCTCAACGCGGCGGCGATGGAGGGGATCGGGGCGTTGCGGGGCGAGCAGGTCGAGCATGCCCGCGGGCTCTACGGGTCGATCCCCGAGGCCTGGCTGGCCGCCGCGCACAACGAGTCCGGGGCGCAGGCGCTGATCTTCGCCATGCTGTTGGCGCAGGACGACGAGCTGCTCTCCGCGGAGCTGGCGATGCTCGAGGGGGCGACCGACGCGGCGACCTACCGGGCGATCCTCGACCTGCACGGCCAGCTGGGCGACCTGGGGTCGTCGCGCAAGATCGCGCTCATCGACCTCGCCATCCCCGCGCTGCGCCGGCTGTCGCCCGGCGAGTACGAACGGTTCACCGGGATCATGGGGGCCCTGATCGAGAGCGACCGGCAGGTGGACCTGTTCGAGTTCATGTTGCAGAAGATCGTCCGGCGGCACCTCGACATCTACTTCAACCGGCAGGCGCCGGTGAAGGTCCGGTACCGGTCGCCGGCGCAGCTGGCCGACGAGTCGTCGGTGCTGATCTCGACCCTGGCCTTCCTGGGCGTCGACGGCCCGGAGGAGGGCGAGGCCTCGTTCGCCGCCGGCGCCGCCGAGCTCGAGCCCCACCTGGGCGGCAAGCTCGCGCTCAAGGGCGGCGCCGAGTGTGGCCTGGCGCAGATCGACGCCGCGCTCGAGCGCTACGCCGCGGCGGCCCCGGCCCTGAAGAAGCTCCTGCTGGTGGCCTGCGGCAAGGCGGTGATGCACGACGGGGTGGTGGCGAGCGACGAGGCGGAGCTGCTGCGGGCGATCGCCGACACCATCGATTGCCCGATCCCGCCGTTCGTGGTGGCCGCGTGAGGATTTTCGAACGCAGCCTAGACACCCACAGCGGCTGCGCCTTAGTAGCGGGCGTGTCGGGAAATACTGGCGAACAACGCGGGCGGCCCCCGGTCTGGCTGTGGCCGAACGTGCTCGGGCTGGACGCGCCGCTGGTGGCGGTCGTCTGGCAGTATTTCTTCGCGGAGGTGTTCCGGATCAAGATCCCGCCCTCGAACTACCTCACCCTCGGGCTGGTCGTCTGGGTGATCTACTCCGCCGACCGCCTGTGTGACGCGCGGCGGCTGGCGGCGCCGGAGCGCGCCGCGGCCAGGCACCGTTTCTACCGGGACCACTTCTGGCTGATGGGCGCACTGACCGCGCTCGTGGCCGCGCTGGCCGGCTACCTCTGCGTGACCGCGCTGCCGGGTCCCCTGTTGCATTTCGGGGTAGTGATGTCTGCCCTGGTCCTGCTCTACTTCGTGCATCGCCTGTGGGTGAAGGGGCCGATGCTGCTGGTGTTGCCGAAGGAGGTGTTCACCGGTTTCGTGTTCGCGATCGGGGCGACCCTCACCGGGTTCGTCTGGACGAGCGAGGTGATGTTGGGGCGGCCGCCGCTGGTCCTGGTGTCCCCCGAGGTGCTGTGGTTCGGCGCGCTCTGTTCGTTGAACTGTCTGGCCATCTCCGTCTGGGAGATGGCCTCGGACACCGACAACGACCCCAACGCGGTCGCACAGCTCTGGCCGCGGGTGGCCGGCCTGTTCCCCGCGCTGGCCGTGGCGGTCGCGGCGGCGGCCGTCGCGTTCGCGCTGGTGCACCGGGGGGCGATCGCCTTCCCGGTGTTCGCCGCGGTCGCGGCCGGGGCGCTGTGTATCGCCCTGCTGGCGCTGGTCGGCGGCCGGATGCGCAGCGAGGTGCTGCGGGTGTCCGCCGACCTGGCGGTGCTGCTGCCGGCCCTGTGCTTCCTCCCGGTGTCGCCGTGGGTTTCGACCGCATAGCCCGCCCCTATCGCCACCTCGAGCGCCTGGTGTTCGGGGGCCGCCTGCAGCGGGCGCGCCTCGCCCAGCTCGACACCTTCCTGGCCGCTGAGAAAGTGCTCCTGCTGGGCGACGGCGACGGCCGCTTCCTCGCCGCCCTGCTCGCCGCCGGGTGCCGCGCCGAGATCGTCAGCATCGACGCCAGCGCG
>JANQMB010000169.1 GCA_028280355.1 Verrucomicrobiales bacterium | reverse complement strand
CCGAACTCCCCCTTCGGCGAGCCCTCCACGCGCGCCTCGAGATGGCCATCGCCGATCTTCCGCACCACGCCCGAGATGACGGCGAGCGGGCGCGCCGCCCAGCGCGCCAAGAGCAGGGACAGGAAAGCCCCGGCGACGATGGCGACCCCCAACGCGACGAGCCCGGCCCTGGCGAGCGCCCGCTGCTGGGCGATCACGTGGTCGGCGCTGATATCGACGCCCAGCATCGCGACCGGCTCCCCAGCCGCGTCCCGGACCGGCGCGTTGGCGGAGAGCCAGTAGCCGTACTCGTCGCGGGTGAACTCCCTCTCGGCATAGGCGGCACCGAGGACCAGCGGTTCGTCCTCCTCCGTGTACTGATCCTCCCAGGTCATCTCCTCGCCGGTGGCGGACTTGTCCTCACCGTCCTCCTCGGCGTCGACCACGTAGGCCCAGACGTCGGGGGACCCGGACACCTTGCGCATCGTGTAGATGAAGGCGACGTGGAGGTCGTCGCGCCGGTTGGCATCGCGCACCCGGCGGAGGTCCCGCTCGATCTCCCGGTAGGCGGGCGTCGACATGTCCGCCTCGGTGCGGATGCGCTCGTGGAGCTCCCCGTCCACCGCGTCGGCGGCGGTGATGGCGATCGACAGGACGGCGCTGCGGATCTGTTCTGTGATGGCGCGCTTCGAGGCGCGGGCGCTACCGGAATACAGCAGCGCGGATGTCGCGACGGCGAGGGCGAGAAACGCCAACACCAATTTCGTGCGGTACTTCATCCCGCAAGGAAGGGGCGGGCGGGGGGCCACGCCGCGCGATCGGGGGGTGTGGGGTGCGGCGCGGGCAGCCGGGTCCGGTCTGTGTCCTCGTGGGGTAGGGACATCTGCGGATGGTCTATGGAAGCGCGCTCTACACCAACGGCACGAGGTTCTCCTTACACCACTCCCCGTTCTGGAGCGTGACGCCGTCCGGGTCCTTGATGGCGACCTCGGCCTCGTCCTCGCAGATGATCCAGCCCTCGTACCCCCGCTGTACGAGCCATTCCGTGATGCGGTGGAAGTCGAGTTTGCCGCTGCCCATCTGCGCCCACGGCTCGGGGCCGTTGCCGGAGAAGTCCTTGTAGTGGATGTGGTTCACCAGGTGCGCCCACTTGGTCATGGTGCCGATGACGTCCATACCCCCGCGGGCGATGTGGCCGACGTCCGGCGTCCAACCGGTGACCTCGGGATCCAGGCTGTTGAGCACGACGTCGTAGTCGTCCTGGGTGCGCACCAGCGAGGCGGGCGGGCTGTTCGGGTGGAAGGAGCACCTCAGGCCGGCCTCCGCGGCGCGGCGCGAGACGCGGTTGACGTTATTGACCAGGTTGAGTCGGCGCTGCTGCAAGTGGTGGCGCCCGTCGGGCAGGGGGACCGTGCCGAGGGCGGCACCGGGGAACCGCTGCAAGGTCTCGATCGTCCAGTCGGCGCAGGCCCTCTCCGCCTCGGTCTCCTCCTCGCCGTCCCATTTGCAGATCACGGCGAGCGCCGCCAGCTCGATGCCGGCCCCGTCGAGGGCGTCCTTGAGCCTGGCGGGGTCCTTACAGTCGCCCAGCCAGTAGTTGTCGTAGGGTTCCAACACCATCGGCTCGATGCCGGTGAACCCGGCCCGGGCGATGACCTTCGCCATGTGGCCGAGCTTGTTCGCGTTGCCCTCGCCATAGCCGTCCATGAACCAGGTGTAGACCTCGGAACCGAATTTGATAGACATGATCTCGATAAGCTCGTGTTTGCGCTGCGGGCTCCGCCGGGGCTAGTGGGCGAGGAGCCAGTCGCGGACGCGCGGGTTGAAGTCGTCGATCTTCTCCCAGTGGAAGGCGTGCCCCGCGCCCTCGTAGAGGTGCAGGTCGGAGTCGGGTATCGCGGACGCGGTCTCCTCGGCCATCCAGCTGGGAGTGAAGATGTCGTCCCGCCCACCGATGACCAGACAGGGCGCCCCGATCTCGCCGAGCCGCTCGTAGACGTCGTGGTCGATACATGCCGCCGCCTGCGCCTCCATCGCGTGCAGCGGCTGGGGCGCGTCGCCGCTCGACGCCTCGACGCGCCCGTCGAGCAGGCCCTGATACGACTCGTCGCCATCCCAGAACGGTTTGGTGAAGATGAGCAGCTGGATGTAGTTCATGAACTCCTCCGGGCGGAGGCGCGCCTTGCAGTGTTTCATGTGCTCGAACACGGCGGCCGCGTAGCGGTCACAGCGCGACCAGGTGCACATGAGGACGGCGCTCTGCACCTTCCCCGGGTGGCGCAGCGCCAGCTGCTGGGCGATGATCGACCCCATCGAACAGCCGACCACCCGCGCCTTTTCGATACCCAGAGCGTCCATCAGCCCGGCGTAGTCGTCGGCCATCATGGCGCTGGAGTAGGGCCCCTCGGGCTTGTCGGAGGCCCCGACGCCCCGGTTGTCGCCGATGATACAGCGGAAGCTCTTCTCCCACTCCGCCGCGTGCGCCTCCCAGACGGAACCCGGGGCGGTGATCCCCATGATCATGATCAGCGGGTCGCCGGAGCCCTGCTCCTCGTAGTGCATCTTGATTCCGTTGCTTTCGACTAGCGGCATGGCGGGCGGGTCTCTCTAAGGGTTGGCGTCGGAGAAGTCCTCAAAAGACGAGACGAGGACTAAACCGGATCGGACGATGGATTCCAAGTTTTTCTTTGTCCCCCGACCCGACCTCGCCGAGGGATGGGGCATGTCAGACGACGAGCAGTTCCGCGGCCATTGGGACACGTTCTTCAACGAGGGGAGGACGGTGATCGTGCCGATCGACCACGGCACCGCCATCCCCGTCCCGGGGCTCGAGGAACCCGCCGATCTGATCGGGGCGCTCAACCCTTTCGCCGACGGATACGTGGTCAACTATGGCCTCGGCAGGGCGTGTGGCGACATCTTGCAGGGGAAGGGCGTGTGTTTCCGGACGGACGTCTACAAACCGGCCCACGCCGACAACCCGGACGCGGGGAGCTACCGCGTGTTCGCCGCGGAGGACGGGCTCGAGATCGGCGCCAACGCGGTGATGAACATGTGCTACCCCCACCACCCACAGGAGGAGCGCATCCTGCGCGAGTGCGCCACACTGGTCAGCGAATGCATCGACGCCGGCCTCCCGGTGATCCTGGAATCGCTCCCCTACGGCATCGGCCGCCCCGACGACTACACGGTGGAGAACATCGGTTTCGCGGTGCGCTGCGCCGCCGAGCTCGGCGCCGACGTCGTCAAGACCGCCTTCCCGACCGGGGCGAGCAGCGACGACTTCCGGTCGATCGTCGATGCCTGTTTCGTCCCGGTGGTGGTGCTGGGCGGCGCGGCGATGGGCGATGACGCGGCGCTCTTCGACATCGTACGCAAGGCGATCGACGCCGGCGCGGCCGGTGTCGCCATCGGCCGCAACGTCTGGCAGCACCGCGAGCCGGCGAAAGTCGCCCGCAGCCTGCAGGCGCTGGTGCACGACGACGCGTCGGTCGAGGCCGCGCTGAAGCGGATGGCCGACCCGCTATAGCTTCCACGGGAGCCTCTGCTCCCAGGGCTGCCTGATCTGCCAGGCGGGCCTCTGTTTCGCCGCAGGCCTCCGTTTGCCCAGATACCGTTCGCTCATCGCCAGGACGAAGCGGACCTTCTCCTCCGAGCTCTGCAGGGACTCCATCCGCTCGCCGGCTTCGGAGAGCGGGGTCGACTTGGCCATCGCGGTGACGATGTCGAGGAGCGCCCCGCGCTGGCTCCGCGGGTCGTCGATCTGCGTCGCCGTCAGCATCGCCCCCTGGACGTCCCCCCCCTTCGCCTGGGCGACCGCGATCAGGCGGTAGGCGCGGGACTGCTGGTGGACGAAGGGGATACGGCCTGCGGTCCCGACGGCAGCGAACAGGTTGCCGGACTCCGCCTGGGCGGTCGCAACCTGCATCAGCAGGGCGCTGCGCCGCTGGAGCGACCCCACCGAGGCCGCGGCGAAGGTCGCCTCCAGGAGGTTCTCGCGGGCGCCCACCGGATCCCCGCGGCGCATCTGCAGGGTCGCGACCCCGGTCAAGGTCCGCGTCCTCGTCTCAGCCTCCCAGATCAGACCCGCGGTGCGTCTCGCCCCGACCAGGTCGCCCCCGACCGCCTGCGCCGCGGCCACCCGGGAGAGCGCCCGCCCCTTCTCGCCGGGGTCGGCGATCAGGTTGACCGTATCCACCGCGCCGTCGACGTCGTTCTGGCGGACCTGGGCGGCGGCGATGTCGGACAGCGCCTCCGTCCGCTGGCCGGGGTCGCTGATGATCTGGGTCGCCCGCTTCGCACCGCCGACATCACCGGCGAAGGCCATGCCGGAGGCCACGTCCGACAGCACCTCCTGCTTGAGGTCCCGGTCGCCGATGAGGGCGGCCGTCCGCCGCGCCTCCACGGGGGCGCGGCGGCGGATCTGGTGCTTCGAGATCGCCGCCAGCGCGCGGTTTCGCCAATAGGGGTCGGCGATGAGCGCCCCGACGCTCTTGGCTTGCGAAAACTCCCCGGCCGCCGCATAGCGGGCGGCGATCTCGGTCAGGGCCCCCTCCTTCGCGTCCGGGTCGGGGATGGAGATCGCCGTCCTCTGGGCGTCGAGGATCTCCCCCGACCGGGCCAGCTCGACGCTGAGCCGGCCTAACAAACGCGAAGAAGCACGCGGATCGGGCAGGTAGCGGACGGTCGACGTCGCCGCCTGCAGCTGGCCGTCCATCGCCAGCTCCAGCGCGATCGCCCCCAGGGCCCGCTCCCGCCGGCGCTGGTCGGGGATCCACGAGGCCACCTGGCGGGCGTCGTTGATCTGGCCGTCCTTGGCCTGCTCCTCGCTAACCACCATCAGCGCGTCCGATCGCCAGCCCGGGTCGGCGATCATCCAGCCCAGCGCCAGGGCGTCGTCGTACTCGCCGAGCGCGGCGTGGGCCTTGGAGACGGCGGCCACCTTCGACCACTCGGGCCGGGCCGGCTCCTGCGCCAACGCGCGGTGCTGCGCCAGCTCGAGCGACGCGTCGACACCCTGCCCGTCGTCCACCCGCTCTTGGAACTGCGCGATCTCGACCAGGTTGTCGACCGGCTCCGGGGTCTCCAGCGCGAGCCACGAAGCCAGCGAGAGCAGCTCGCGCAAGGGGCTCCAATCTCTCCTCGGGGGAGGCGGTCCGCCCGCCGTCGGGGCGCCGGCGGTTACCCCCGACCCCGCCTGCGAACTTGAGGCGATCCCCCCAGTTCGCCGGGATGGGGCGGGAACTGGCGATGCGCTGTCCACCGTATCCGCCACCTCGTCCTCCACGCCCGGCGGCTGGGGTGTCGATGCCTCGATACCGGCGACGGGAGACGATGGAGAAGGGCGCGCGGGAACCGCCGAGCCGAGAGAACCGGCGCCAGCCGCCCTTCCATCCTCTGCCAGCGACCCGACCCGCTCCGCGACCTGCACGGCCGCGATCACCAATAGCACCACCACGCCCGTTCCCAGGGCAAGGAGGATGGGGAGCCGCGCCCCTCCCTCTGCGGCATCAGCGCCGCTCTGTGGTTTTCCAAGCATCGGGTGTGGAGAGAGCAGGGGAGACCCCAAAAATCGACCTCCCCTAGCTAGAGATGCTTAGAGAACCAAAAAATTCACTATAATTTTAGAATTTCCCGATGCTTTAGATCGCCAAGTCGCTGCTGTTGAGGCGGTCGCGCCCCCTCAGAGTCCACCATTCCGTAATTGGAATTATGGTAATTATAGATTACTGTGTTTTTGTCTGTGTTTGGGATCAAATTGAGCAGGAAATGCCGCCGTTCCGGCTCTGATGAGATCAGAGACGAGGCGAAGTGGCTGTTGGGGGCGATGATGGGTCTGTCCGTCTTCGGCGCGCTCCCGACCCTCCGTGCGCAGACTTTGTTCTCGATTGGCAATCCGACGGCGGAGGAGCAGCTGCAACTCGAGATGATCAACCGCGCGCGCGCCAACCCACCGGCGGAGGGGCAGCGGCTCGACGCCATCGACCGGCCTGCGGTCATCGCGGAGTACGGCTGGCGGCCGGTGAACCGGACGATGATGAAGAACGAGTTCAACGCGATCCAGGCCAGACCGCCGCTGTCCTTCAACGCGCATCTCATCTCCGCGGCGAGGGGCCACTCGCTCGACATGCGGACGGCCGGGTTCCAGGGACATACGAGCTCGGCGGGGGCCACCTGGCCGGGCGCGTCGCTCTCGACGCGGGCGACGAATTCCGGATACACGGGTTGGGGTACGCTGGGGGAGAACGTCTACGCCTACGTCATCGACCCGCTACACGGCCACGCCGGCTTCCAGGTCGACTGGGGCTCCGGGACCGGCGGGATGATCAACGGGCGCCCGCACCGGGCGAACATCCACAGCGCCTCCTATCGCGAGGTGGGGATCGGGGTCGCCTCCGGCCAGAACGGCCAATACGGCCCGGGCTACCTGACCCAGGACTTCGGCGCGCGCCCCGCCTTCCCCACCTTCATCACCGGCGTCGCCTACTACGATCTCGACGCGGACGGCTTCTACGACATCGGCGAGGGCCTAGGCGGTGTCGAGGTCAGGGTGGCGGGTGCCAGCTACTATGCCGTCACCACGGCGTCGGGCGGATACTCCGTCCCGGTGGACGCCGACGGCAACCACACCGTCACCTTCACCTTGGCGGGCCTCTCCGACCACCAGGAGAACGTCACCGTCACCGGCGGCGCGAGCGTCAAGCTCGACTACACGCCGAGCTATGTCCCGCCCGTCCTGAGCGGCCCGGCCTCGGTGGCCGTCGGGACAGCGAACAGCTACAGTTTCCAACCGGTCGCCGGTGCGACGGGCTACGAGATCAAGGAAGCCTCCGTCAACCCCAGCCCCCCGTTGGAGGGCGCCGAGAACGGCAACGGCGGGATGACGATCGTCAAGAACGGCTATGCCGCCCTCCAGGGCACCGTCAAACGCAGCGGCGCGATGGCCTTCCATCTGGCGCACGCCTCGGGGAGCAGCCCGCAGCAGTCGATCACTTTCCACCGGGTGCTCGTGCCGCGCAGCGCCGCTATCCTGCGCTTCTACTCGCGGCTGCGGGTCTCCGACAACGGTCAGTGGGCGAGGGTGGACGTATCGGCCGACGGCGGCCAGACCTGGGACCTGGTCTG
>JANQMB010000161.1 GCA_028280355.1 Verrucomicrobiales bacterium | reverse complement strand
GGTGGCACCGATACGACCTGGACGCAGAACGGCCGGGTCGATACTTTCGATGGCGACAGCGGCGGCTGGGGCGGCCTTGCCACCTCCACCCACACCCTCGACGGCAAGGCCCTGGTCACCACCGTCACCGGCGACGGGAGCACCTCGACGACCCTCGACGGGACGGAGGTGCGCACCAGCGCGGTGACGCTCGGCGGGAGCCTTTCGGCCGTCACCGTCAGCCACGGCGGCGACCCGGCCAAGACGACCTCCTCCGTCGAATACCTCACCGCCGGCCCCTACGCCTGGTCGCCGCGCAAGACCACCGCCCCCAACGGCGATGTGACCACGACGCTCTACGGCCTCGACAGCGCCGGCAAGACCACGGTCACCCAGACGGCAGTCGATGGCCCCTCCACGATCACCACCGAGACCGTCCTCGACCCCAACGGCACCGTCCTCTCCTCGCAGACCGACGTCGGCAGCGTCGTCACCTCGAGATATGAGGTCGCCCCTTCCGACCTCCACCCTTCTGGCGCTCCCTTGAAGAGCAAGGACTTGCACGGGCTGGAGACCGTCGCCACCTACTACGACGACGGCCGCATCCACACCTCGCTGGCCCCCGAGAGCTCGCTGCAGACCTACACCTACGACGCGCTCGGCCGGGTCGCGACGCTCGCCCGATCGGTCTCCGGCAACGCCTACACCACCACCTACACCTACTCGGACGGCGCCGGCGGCCCAGGCTACAAGGAGACGACCCCGAACGCGACCAAGTACGAGGAGGCCTACAACTTCCACGGCGAGCTCACCTCCGGAACCTACGGCCGCGACGCGCGCGCGACGACGGTGAGCTACAGCACCGACCGTCTGACCCGGACGACCACCACCGGCCTGGTCACCGACACCGCCACCTACCATGCCGACGGCTTCCTGAAGGAGTGGACCTCGAACGCCGCGCCCTCCGCGAGCGGCAAGACCTACACCTACGCGCTCGGCGTCACGGCCGGCCAGCTGACCCGCTCGTCGACTTTCGAGCCGCTCGGCCTCGCCGAGACGACCCACTTCGACAAGGTCGGCCGCACCGCCAAAATCGTCCGCCCCCGCGCCGACACCCCTGCGACCACCGCCGACTGGACCTACAGCTACCCCGACGCCGAGACCGTCCGGGTGACGGACCCAGACAACGTCGTCACCGAGACCGCATACGACGGCTCGCGCTTGAAGAGCCTCGGGGTGGTCGGCCTCGACGCCCTGAACTTCACCCACAGCGCGGCCGGCAGCGCCCTCGGGACGGAGGTCAAACTCGGCGCCCAGACCCTCGCCTCGACCTCCCTCAACCCCTCCGAACGCCGCCTGCGCCACCTCCCCCACGGGCTGCCCGACCGCGCCACCACCCTAGAGGCCGGGCTCCCCTCCGGCAACGCCTCCGAGGTCGCGCTCTCCGGCCGCGGCGGGCTCAGGGGCACCTTCAGATATACCGATGGCGTCTACCAGGAGGCGGACGGCAGCGGGATCCACGGCCCCTTCGAGGACACCCTCGAGCGCCACCCCGACCTCAGCGCCAAGAAGAACCACGGCACCGCCGCCGGCGCCGGCTACTCCGACCAGTTCCGCCTCTCCGACGGCGCCCCCACCCAGATCGACCGCGGCGAGCGGAAGACGGCCATCGTCCCCACCGAGACCGCCGGCGGCGGGTACGATCTGACCGTCACCGAGACCGGCCACGCCGCCAGGAGCTACTCCCTCTCCGGCGACGGCCTGAGCGCCTCCGCCAGCGGGGAGGACATCGTCGATCTCGACCTCACGATCACCCCCGACGCGGCCGGGAAGGAGATCGACGCCGCCCTACAGATGGCCGGCACCGGCGGCCCGACCACGAACTTCACCGCCACCCCCTACGGCGGGGGCAAAACGAAGCAGCTGGCCGAGGACGCCGCCCCGACGACAACCGTCGCCTACACCCCCGCCGGGCGCGTCGCCTCAGTCACCGACGGCAAGGGACAAACCCACACACTCAACCGCCCCGGCGGCAACCCGCTTGTGTCGTCGATCACCTCCGCCGACCCCTCCACCGACGTGACCCTCGGCCGCGACTCGGCCGGGCGGGTCAACTCGGTGACCGACGCCGCCGGCACCCGCGCCCCCACCCGCGACGCCCGCGGCCAGCACACCGGCACCAACTACACCTCCGGCGAGTTCTCCGGCGCCGCCGTCACCCACGCCCCCGACGACGCCGGCAACGTACCCGCCCTGGCGGTCTCCGGCGGCGGGGTCAGCTACGCCGTGAACTATGGATACCGCACCCTCGTCGCGGCCGATGACGCCGGCGACCAGCCCGCCCCCACTGGCAGCCTGGCCACCGTCAGCGTCCCCGCCTTAAACTACACCGCGACCTACGGCTACACCCCCCCCGCCGACGGCGACCCGGCGCGCACCGGCGTCGCCTCCCTCCGCCACAGTTTCGGCGGCCGGGCCGCCGTCGAGGAGAGCTACGCCTACTTCGCCGACAACGAGATCGCCTCCGGCCAGTACCCCCGCGCCCTGGAGCGGCGCACCGCGACCGTCTTCGCCGGCACCGGCAACCCCGGCGGCCAGGTCGGTTTCACCTACGTCTACGAGGGGCACGGCAAACGCAACCGCGTCGGCCTAACGGACACCGGCGGCCTGCTCTCCCTCTACCCGGACGGCCAGCAGTGGATCTTCTCCTATATGGGCGCCGGCCCACAGCCCGGGTACACCGGCCAGCTCGCCTCCGCGACCTACGGGATCGGCGGCACCCACTACCTCTACCGCTACAACAACTTCGGCGTCCGCACTCAGTCCGGCAACGTCATCTACACCGCCAACACGCAGGGCAGCCGCGTCGCGACGGTCGGCGGCGCCACCGTCAACTACGACCTCAACGGCAGCCGCACCGGCACGGGCGCGACGGGCGACCTCGACTTCCTCTGGAGCGACACCAACCGCCTCGCCGAGGTCAAGCGCCCCGACGGCACCACCCTCGCCAAGTACACCTACGACTCGCAAGGCCGCCGCCACAGCAAGACCCTCTACGCCGCCGATGGCACAACGGTCACCGCGCAGCATTTCTTCCTCTACCGCGGCTGGGACCTGCTCGTCGAGCGGGTCAAGGACGGCGCCGGAGCAGTTGTCCGCGAGCGGCAGTACGTGTGGGGCCTCGACCTCGACGGCACCCCGGACGGGGCTGGCGGCGTCGGCGGCCTGCTGCTGGTCGTCGACACCGACATCGCGGCCGACCCGGACACCCTCGAATACAGCATCCCCCTCTACGACGGCGGCGGCAACGTCGTCGCCCTCGCCGACGCGGGGAGCGGCGCGATCGTCGCCGAATACGCCTACGGCCCCTTCGGCGAGCCCCGCGGCCAGTCCGGCCCCCGCGCGGCCTCCAACCCCTTCCGCTACTCCACCCACTACACCGACGACGAGACCGGCCTCGTCTACTACGGCTACCGATACTACGACCCTAACACGGGCACATGGTTGAGCCGCGACCCTATGGGCGAGGCGGGCGGTTTGAACCTGTATGCGTTCCTCAACAATGATCCTTTGAACGCTGTCGACTACCTTGGAATGGTCGATGTTCCGCTAAGCGACATTCCGACGTTGCTCGCTGACCCATCCAATCCGTGGGAAGTTCGAAATGAGAAAATCTTCGTGCAGCACTTACTGCGGCAATTCGGGGCGGCATCGGGATCCGTATTGGGCGGCAGCCGGGAGGCTGTCGGCTCCAGCATCGATTTCTTCCACCGGACAGCGGAACCCGCCACACTGAGCAAGAACCCTGAATTCTTCGCCGCGCTGGGAGAGGTCTACGGCACCGCGCTGGTTGGCATTCACGACGCTCGGACGGCACATTTCCGGGCAACTCCGGGAGCCTCAACGAACCCATTCAGCGGAGATTACTTCAGGGGAAAAATGGGCGAATTCGGGCGGGCGGGCGCAGGAATCGCTGAGGGTGGAATTGACTTCGGCTTGGAATTGCTAACTTGGAAGAGCGCGATCTCTACCATCGCCGACGGTCAGACCACACGCTTCACGTTCAGCGGCTTCGAATACGAGAACGCTAGCGAGTTCGACGAGACGATTTCCTACGCAGGCTTCCTCCTCGCCCTCACGCCGCTCGGCCTAGCTGACGATGCAGGACGAGCATTAGGCGGCATGAGATCCGGTGCTGGATCAATTGCAGGCTCGGGATCTAGAGGGCTGTTTAGCGAAATCAGTGGCGAGGCTATGGATCCTGCCTTGTTCCGGCGCATCCAAACTGCATTCGAGCGAAGACAGGGACGAATTATGGGAAGCAACCCAATGACCGAAAAACATCTCGGCCCGAATCGGCTTATCGAAGGTGAAACACTCAGCGAAAATGTCATCGCATTGCGCATGAACCCATCAACCTCATCGGTGTATGAAGAACTGATACATACTGCACAGCTTCGTCGGGGAATGAATCCTCAAACGCAGCTTTTGGAGATGGAAATCGAAGCCGCAAGGAAATTGATTCGATTTGCGGATCGGTATAAAATACCAGCTTCGGAGACCGCTAGAACGCAAGCTCGCTTGCTGAAACTTTTAGAAGCTCAAGCCAACAGATGAGGACTCAATACAAAGTTCTTTCCGCTTCACTTCTTCCAAACGGTCAGTTGATGGTATCAGGACAACATTCGGGAACTCCTCTTACGGTCGGGCAACGTGGCCATGTCGCTACACTCTCTAGAAGAGTAGAATTGGAGGTGCTAAGCATTGGAGTAGTTGACCCAAATTTGGTCGAAGACAATCGCCAAGGTATTCTCGCAAAGTTGCTCCACGGAGACATTCAAGATCTAGAGGGCTCCACGTTGGAATTCATATAGTGCGAATAAGGGGTGACTGTCCCACCGATATCGCGAAATCAATCCACTCACCGACCAATGATATCGAGCCCGTCAACCTACGCCAAAGATTCACGTCACTGAAGCTTCCCGACTACCTACCCAAACTCAGCCCGTCATTGCCATGATCTCGGGTCGTCACACACCTACCGACAGTCCGTGACCATTCCCGGCGCAAGCTGCGTTCCTTTGGCTTCCACTTGGCAAGACGCAGGGTAAGTTGCTCAAGCTCCCCGGCCTGACGCTGTTCTAGCTGTTGTAAATCCCGGTCGCGTTCTTTCTCCAGCTTGCCGATCACTTCACCAATACGCCATTCGGCATCGACCTTGTTTCTTTCCAACGTGCCGATGCGCTCGGCGAGCATCCGGTCAGCCCGAAACACTTTGAAGGCGAACTTTTGCCAGAGGCCAGGGCTGGCGAGTTTGAGGCGCAGATGGGCAATGTGCGCCTGTGTTTCGTCCAGTTTGTAGAAATTACTCAAATCGGTGGCCTCCTTTGCGATTTTCCGGTTATGCCGCCCACGTAGTTTCTCGCGTTCGTCGCGGTGTTCGGAACGCTGCGCCCCCAGCGCTTCGGCGGCTTTCGCCTCGTAGTTGCTGCGCCATCTCTCGTCGGCTTTGTGCCCCATGCCGCGCCGTGCGGTGATTTCCTCCACTGTAGGTAATATCTCCCGCTCAAGCCCGTCCATGCGCTCCTTGAATTCCCCCGCCCTGACGCCCGGCAAGCACCGGACGGGGTTGTGCGCCTTGCCATAGGTATCAACCACCACCAACCGCTTTCGCCCCTGTGCCAGCGTGTAGCCCTCCGTTTCGAGTATAGCCATGAAGCCCTGCGCATCGCTGCTTTTCTCCCATGCCCCGACAATGACCGGGTCGGCGTGGCGCGTCGTCTTTCCCTGCTGCCGCTTGCGGGCATTCTCCTCCCGCCGCAGGCAATACACCTTGCCGTGTTCGTGCTCATATCCCCGCGCCCAATCCGAGAGCTTGCGCTTTGAATGGCTGATTTTTGCCGCAACTCCTGTCAGCGGGTGGACACGATTGACGATGACATGCACATGAGGCTGGGGTTCGTCCCGGTGGGCGGCGATCATCGTCTCATGGTCGCCCAGCCCCAACGCGGCGAGGGACTGATTGGCGGCTTCCAACATTTCTTTTCTGCTTGGCTTCTGCTCGGGATGCCATGAGAGCGAATAGGAAAAGACGGGTTTCTCTAGCTTGCGCCCGGTGCGCCGCTGCCCTGTAGCCTCCTTGAGCTGATCGGCGGACTTGGCGGTGTAGGCCATCACCTTCCAGGCCTTTTCAGCGCAGTCGGTCAGCAAGTTGAGCGTCTGCGTCCACGCGACGCGGGTCTTAGTCCGTGCGCCCTTGTCGTGGCAGTAATAATCGAACGCCCCGCGGAAGGACGCACCAGCCGTGGCAATACGGGGGATCATTCTTCTGGCTCCTTTCCTATCGCCCCATCCAGCACGGCTTCGATGCGGCGGCACAGCCCTTCGATGTGTGGCGACACCCGGCCAAAGATGTGCGCGTTCTTCACCAACTGGTTCAGGTTGTGGCCGATATGGTGGAGCTGCTTGACCACCGCCGGGTTGTGTTGCCCACAGGTCTTGATGACCAGCCGTTCGAGTTTCGATAAGACCAGGCGGCGGGCGAGTTCGCCCGGACGGAGGTGGGCAGAGGCGGCTTTGTGGGCGAGGCGCAGGAAGTCTCTCTCGGTGAGCCGGAAGCTGACGATGCGGGTCTTGCGTGGTGTGGTTCGCGGCATGCCTACACCTCCAGATACGCTGGAGATGGTGCGCTTGACCGGATGCGGTGGAAATCAGGTATGTGCTGGGCTGCGAAGCCGGGGGATGCAACGGGGGGCGGGCTCTCGCCCCCCTTGCCAAGATCGCTTTTGTTTACAAAAGCACATCTTGCTACCCGGCAATCCGCGTCGCTCGCGTAAACCCCGCGTAAGCTGCGTGGGCGGTTCAAATAATGGTCATGTGACATGGGAATCTCCTTTCTGGTTGGTGGTGGTCACAAAAAAAGCCCCTCCGGAGAGGGGCGAATCGGGGCGGGCTGTTCTACGGCCTTCAGGCCGCTTCGTTTTTATGCACCCGCCCGAATATCTCGACGATGGATCGCGCCTTGCTCTGGGTGCATTTGCACCCAGAACCTTGGACGTTCTTAACTTGTTCTGTGCGAAATGGGTGTCTGTTGAACACGATTGACACAGATTTGACTACTTGGACGCTCCTAGGGGCTTCTGTCACGGCGGAGGCCGCGAGTTCAAGTCTCGTCACTCGCGCCATTTGATTCAATGGGTTAGCCGATGGTTGGGGTGCTGGGTCATCCTGAATTTTGGGTGCAATTGCACCCACTTCTAGCGATGACGCCGCCTTCCTCAGGTAGTCCGCCGAGTATCGGGCGTAGACCTTTTCTGTAACGCGGGTGGAGCTGTGGCCGAGATATTGGGCGATCTCCGACATCGGCACGCCATCCTCTGCCATCCAGACCGCCGCCGTGTGGCGTAGGGCATGCGGGTAGATGTCCACGAGCCCTGCCTTCTTCGCCGCTGTCTGAAATCCCCGCTTCACATCCTTCAGGGGCTTGCCGCGAAACTCGATCACGTAATCGGTCAACCGCCCCTTGTAGGCTTCCAGCAACGCTTCCTTTGCAGATCGGTTCAACGGCACAACTGCGCGGCCTTTGTTGGCTTCGCCCCTGCCAAGGTCGATTTGCCCCCTGGCCATGTCCACCCTATCCCAGGTGAGCTGTAGTAGAGCGGATTTCCTCGCCCCGGTGCAAAGCGCCAGGACGATGAAGAGCCGGATGTGGGGCTGTTCGCAGGCTTCCAGCAGGCGGGCGAACTCCTCGCGCGTGAGATGGCGGTGGCGCGGTGGCGGCGTTTCCGGGAAGTCGAAAACCGCCGGGGTGTTCGGGTCGTGCCAGCGTAGCGCGGCACGCAGCGCCCCCAGCTCGCGGATGATCGTGCCATCCGCGACGCCGCGCACCGCCCGGTAGTCCGCGCATACATCCCTGGTCACTTGATCCGGCCTGAGATGGCCGAAATGCGGCTTGAGGCAACGCCACACGTATTTCAACCGCTCGCGGCCATCCTCCTTGGCCGGGCGGTAAAGCTCGAATATCTCACCGACGAGTTTGAGGCGCTCGTTTGCCGCCCTGAGGTCAACTAATCGGCTTCTTGCCACATCCAGATCGGTGGTGCGCAGGGACTTGCGCCGCTTGGCGTCGCCTGCCCCTCGCACGGCGTGGTATTTTCCCCGGTAGAGTTCTGGTTGGTCGTTCCACATGTTTCAATCCTCCTTACTTCCCATGCTGGGATTCTAACCTGTTTTCCCACCCTGAAGGTGTTCTCGATTCGCCCCTCGCGAATCATGTTGTGGATAGTTTGTCGGCACACCCCCCAGCGCTCGGCCAGCAGGGCGCACGAAAACGGCCTGTCTCGGTCGTGCATTCACATCTCCTGTGTCTCGGGTAGATCGTTGGTCGGGACTGGGCGAGAAGCCCCCATCCTACGGCCAGAATAGCCGGAAACGCGGCAGGGCGTTTCAAGGAATGTGTTTCAGCGTGGTTAAACGGGCGGGGCAGATCGT
Source organism: Verrucomicrobiales bacterium (assembly GCA_028280355.1). Classification (GTDB taxonomy): domain Bacteria; phylum Verrucomicrobiota; class Verrucomicrobiia; order Verrucomicrobiales; family DEV007; genus JANQMB01. The sequence continues at coordinate 4,546 of JANQMB010000161.1, read as the reverse complement.
GCCCGAGACGCCGGATACACTTGTCCCGAAGGCAACGGAAATCCTAACATATTTGCCAACTGGTTAGCAATAAATTCCTATGCTGCACACGGGAGTATGGCGCTCAGAACCAGCCGGGCTATGGGTCTCCGCCCCCGGTGTGCCCCTCGACGAAGATTTCCAGCAAGGCACCGATGTGAGCCCGATCTTCCAAGGACAACTCCCTCAAACGCGCGAACACGCAGAGTTCCAAAAACACGAGAATGGCAGCGTGAGGCGTCACCCCGGCGTCCATCATGCTCTGCCACGCCTCGCGGGTGATGCGCTCCGTCTCCACCTGCATCTGAAACACAGCGATTTCACGCTCCCTGTCCGCCGTCATCTGACCCTCTCTTTCCTCCAAGCGTTGGTGGGGCATCCAGTGTAACAGATTTCCGGCAGGCCTTGCAAAATCCGCCGCCACACCTGCTTATCCGGCCGCTCGGGAGTGGGGTTAAAATTTGGGTTAAAGTGGTGTTAAAATGGACTTAACGGATGGTTAACGGGGTTGATGTGGGGTTGATGAACACTTGATGTCAGCTTGATGTCAGCTTGATGAGGAGCGGTTTTCCTAACGCCTTTTGGCAAATGAACTCACGCGCCAACCAAGGGCATTGGCCATGCCAACCCCTCTCAAGAATTGTAGCCAGGTGAGCTTCTCGGCTATGAACGCGCTGTGTTGGAGATGGCGCTGGAGGGTGATTGGTCGGCCTTTCCTCGGGCAGAACACGCCCCCGTCGCCGCCTGCTCATCCCAGCCTCACCACTCGTTTTTTGGAGCGCAAAGTTCGCCTACCTCTGACTGAACATCCCAACGCCTTGCCCTCCTCGGAGCGCTGTCCCGGTTAACCCCCTCAGAGCTGATGGCTGCCATCGGCGCCCCTTCGGTACGAATTCGGTAAGAGATGCGACTCGTCCTGTACACTGTCGAACCCATCTTTACAGCTCCCTAGTCGGAGTCAAGCGGCCTGGAGCAATCTCGAGGGAAGTCTCAGATACTGGTGCCGCGTAGGCACCCTTTCCTCATGGAGCAACGCGCCTTACGATACGAGCTCTGTAGAATCGCCGCGGCCCGTCAGCGGTAATACCCCTGATCAGAAAGGGACTCCAAGCCACAAGGTCGGTGCTTTCCTCGATGATGAGATCGAAGTCCCCCTCTAACCCCTCGGGCAACAGGAGGACGTTCGGAGGGGTGACGGAGGCGACTTCTTCGGCAGTCTGAATCTTAAAGGTGACGAGGAGATCAGTTGTGGAGCTCGTCCCCGTCGCAGCGACCTCATTCAGACCGGTAAAGGCCTGCCCAATAAAAGTGCCGCTCCTCACTTCGTCGGTCGCTATCGTCAGGTTCAGATCATCCTCGGCGGGCATCTTGAAGGAGACCCTCGCACCGCCGTCGGCTAGCACGACCCCCGTAATGGTGACCAGATCCGAGGTCGAAACGGCGAAGGTCTTCGTCGACTGGGCAGATACCCGAAGCGTTTCAAATCTCGCCCCATATGCGGCATCCCCACCGAGGATGAGAAGGGCTGCGAATAGTGTGATGATTTTCGTCGGTGTTTTCATGAGTGTGTACGGTTTTGAAGACTGTGGGGTGGGCCGAGAGAGCGAACCGTCACCGGAAACCAGGCGATTCTCCCCCCTACCGGGAACCCAGGGCGAAGACCCCAACCACCCACTCCAGAAACGTTTCTATGCTCCTCTCGATACCTGACGAGAGTGATAGTCCAAGATCCTCCCGATGGTCACGAATAAATTTTTCCAATATCGTGACGTATCTCCGGTGCCCCCAGCCCACCTCGGGTGACGGCCTCGCCTATCTCTTCACCCGGATGCTCGCCGAGCGGCCGTGGGCGTCGAGCCCCTCGAGGGCGGCGAAGGTCTCCACGGTCGGCGCCGACTTCTTCATCGCCGCGGGCGACAGCCGCACGACGCTGGTCCGGCGCTGGAACATCTCGGCGGTGAGGCCGGGGAACGACTTGCCCGCCCCGCCGGTCGGCAAGGTGTGGCTGGGGCCGGCGAGGAAGTCGCCGACCGCCACCGGCGAATGGTTGCCGAGGAAGATGGCGCCGGAGGTGCGGATCTTGGGCAGGACGACGGCCTCCTTGCGCACGATCAGCGAAAGGTGCTCCGGGGCGAAGGCGTTGGCCAGTTTCACCCCCTGGGCGATCGACTTCGCCAGCACCAACGTCGTGCCCTTCTCGAGCACCTCGGCCACCGCATCCTGCCGCGAAAGGGTCTTCGCCTGCTCTTTGACCTCCGCGGTCACCGCCTCGAGGAGCTTCGCCGAGTCGGTCACGAAGGCGACCTGGCTGTCGCCCCCGTGCTCCGCCTGCGCTAACAGGTCCGAGGCGATAAAATCGGCGCGCGCGCTGCTGTCGGCTAGCACCAGGATCTCGCTGGGACCGGGCAGGAGGTCGATGGCGACCCGGCCGAACAGCTGCCGTTTGGCCTCGACCACGAAACTGTTCCCAGGGCCGAACACTTTATCGACCGGGTCGATCGTTTTCGTTCCAAGCGAGATGGCGGCGATCGCCTGGGCGCCGCCGATCTTGTAGATCTCGGTGGCCCCCGCGGCCGAGAGGGCGTAGAGCAGGCTCTTGTTGACCTTCCCGTCCGCCCCCGGCGGGGTGCATACGACGATCTCCGGGACGCCGGCCGCCTGGGCGATCGCCACGGTCATCAGCGAGGTCGACACCAGCGGCGCCGAGCCCCCTGGGACGTAGATGCCGACCCGCCCGAAGGGGTGGTAGATTTCGCCCACCTCGGCGCCCTGGCCGTTCTTCATCGTCCACCCGGTGCGCAGGCCGCGCTCGGCGAAGGAGGTGACGTTGGCGCGCGAGGCCTTGATGGCGGCCTTGGCCTCGCTCGAGATCGAGCGCCGCGCCGCCCGCAACTCCGCCTTGCTCACCGCCAGCGTCTCAGCGGTGAGCTTCGCCTTGTCGAACCTCCTGGTCAGCTCGAGCACCGCCCGGTCGCCGCGCTTGGCGACGTCGGCGATGATGCCCTCGACCAGCTCGCGGACGGACTCGGAGGGGACCGCCCGTCGCGAGAAGATCGCGGCGGTGGCTTTCTTGAAGTCCGGCTGGTCGTAGCGGAGGATGCGCATCTAGCGGGTCGGGGTCACGGGTGCGGCGCGCCCGTAGATACGGGCACTGCGCGCCTATGGATGTATACCAATGTTATGCGGATGCACGCAAATTGACGCAAATGGACAAGTTTTAAGGCAACCCCCGAAGAGGTCGAGCCACCGCCACCGACACCAATGCGGGCGCCCACCCGAACCCTACCGACCCCTACAGGTCTACCAGGACGCTCTTCAGGTAGGGTTCACCGGTGAAATCGGGCGGCATGGGGCGATCCTCGAGGGCCGCGACCCTCCGCCCGGCGGCGCGCACCCCGTCGCGCACGAAACTCGCGAACCGCCGCCCGGAGAGCCCCCGCTGGTTGCAGGTCGCCAGCAGCCAGCCCCCCTCCCCCACCAGTCGCGCGGCGGCCTCGGCGAGCGCGGCGTAGTCCTTCTCCACCCGGAACACCCCCCGCCCCTTCGAGCGGGAGAAGGTGGGCGGGTCCAGCACCACCCCCCCGAAGAGCCGCCCCTTGCGGCGGAACTGACCCAGCCAGTCGAAGACGTCGCCGCGGCAGAAATAGTGCTCACCCTCGTCAGGGTCGACCCCGTTGAGCTCGAAGTTGCGCTTGCCCCAATCCAAGTAGGGCCGCGAGAGGTCGATGCTGGTGGTCGACTCCGCCCCCCCGGCAGCGGCGGCCACTGAGAAGGCGCAGGTGTAGCTGAAGCAGTTCAGCACGCGCAACCCCGCCGAGCGCCGGGTGACCAGGGCCCGGTTGTCCCGCTGGTCGAGGAAGATGCCCTGCGAGTAGCCGGCGCCGAAGTCGATATGGTAGTGCATCCCGCCCTCGCGAACCGTGAAGGCGGCGCGCTCCGGGTCGCCCTCAGCGCAGGTCGGGGCGAGCTTGTTGTCCTGGTCGAGCCGCTTGAACCAGACCGACTCCCGCGGCAGGCGGCTGGACAAAATCTCCCGCGGGGCGCGGTCGCGGAAGGAGACCAGCCAGTGCCCGGCGAAGGTGTCGACGAAGACGCCCTCGCGCCCGTCGCCGCCGCCGTCGAAGATCCGGTAGGCGTCGGTCCCGTCGGGAAGTTTCCCTTTCCGAGCCCGGTGCGCCGTGTTTAGTAGGGCTTCCAAAATCTCAGCGCCAAACACCGACCATGGAAGATCTCAATGCAAGCCTCGATTCGGCGGTCGACGCCGGGCAACTGCTCGGCTCGAGCCGCGACAACATCAAGGCCTTCCTCGCCGCCAACCCCAAACCGCTATACAGCGACTCGGTCTCCGAGCTGGTCGCCGCCGGCGAGTGGGGCGAGCTGGACGACCGCTTCTTCAAGCGCCTCGCCTTCGGCACCGGCGGCCTGCGCGGGCGCACGGTCGGCCGCATCGTCACCGCCGCGGAGGCGGGCGAGGGCGGCCCGGACGAGCGGCCGCAGTTCGCCTGTGTCGGCACCAACGCGATGAACG
>JANQMB010000100.1 GCA_028280355.1 Verrucomicrobiales bacterium | reverse complement strand
ATCTCGACCGAGCCGCCGGCGCCATGCCCGGCGAGAAATTCTGCCTCGATCGCCCCGCGCCTGTCGCGCAGCAACTTCTTGGCGATGCCCCCCCGGACCTCGTCGAAGGGGCGCGGCGCCGGCTCGCGGCGGCCGATGAGACGCACCAGGAAAAGCCCCTCGTCGGTCGCGGTCACCGCGCTGACCTCGCCCGGCTCCCGCAGCCCCGACGCGATCTCGACCACCGTGTTGCGCCACGCGTCGGCGCCCTCGCGGACATCGATCCAACCCAGGTCGCCGCCCCGATACCGGCTGGCGGTATGCTCGCTGTTCCTGATCGCCAGGGCGCCGAAGCCGCCCTCTGCCGGCAGGTCGCCGGCCTCCTCGCGCACCGCCTCCAGGCGCGGGCGGTAGCCCTCGACGAGCGGTTCGCGGCCTTTCGTGTCCATCCAAAGCACCGCCACCCGCATCCCACCGGGCGTCCGGTATTCGGACGCGTGGGCCTCGTAGTGCGCCCTGAGCTCCTCCTCGGTCACCTCGACGGCGCCGAGCTTCGACCCCAGTTCCACCTCGCGCAGCCGCGCGATGAGCAAGCTCTCGATCTCCGCCAGCACCGCCGGGTCGCGGTCGACCCCGAGTTCGCGGGCGCGGTTGACCAGCGCGGCGCGCCCGATCAGCTCGTCGAGCACCCTCCGCCGCGAGGCGCCGGAGACCTCGGCCGGCGGCTCCCTGTCCCACCAGTGCCGGAAGGCCGCCTCGGTCACCGGCGTCCCGTCGACGACGGCCAGGTGCGGCGACCGGTCGCGGGCCGCCCACCAGACGGCGGCGGACAGGCCGGCGGCGGCGAGCGCGATGAGGCTGATGGCGGTGGGTCGACGCATCGGTTAGCTCCCCTCGTTGGAGTAGGTCTCGAACTGCAGCTTGATGTCTTTGACCCCGCGGAGGAACTGGTCGACGCCGTAGTCCGGGTCGGCGTGCAGCGCGGCACCGGGGATCACCAGGAGCCAGCGGGTGTTCCACACCGAACGGCCGATCAGGCGGCTGGTCGTGGCCATCTGCGCCGGGTCGATCGCCCCGCCGTCCCCCGTGTGGTAGGCGCGGAAGTCGCCGAAGCGGCGCCGCTCGGCGAACGAGCCATCCGTCCCCGCCACCGAGGGGATGAAACCGGGCCGGGCGAGGTTGGCGTCGTTGATGGCGAACGGCACGGGGATGGCCTGCTCGACGACGTTCCAGCGCCGGGTCTGCGGCCGGTCGCTGTTGGCCACCCGCAACACGTCGTTGCCCACCGGCACCAGGTAGACCCGTGGCGTCGTCGCCAGGCCGGTGTGGTTGTAGCCCTCGAACCAGACGCCGAGCGAGCGGATCTTGGTGGCGAAGTTCGCGGCGCTATAGGCGTGGTCGGCGCCGCCCAGCTCGCGGCCGAAGACGTTGCGCCCGGGGGTGATCTCCGTCGAGAACTCGACCACCAGCCCCGGCTGCGGCCCGTCGGAGGGGTCGGCGAAGGGGCGGCAGTACTGGCGGAACTCCGGGACGCCCCACAGGTCGGCGACCTTGTGCGAGGCCAGGGTCTTGAACCAGCGCGTGTCGCTGGCCTCGCCCTCCCGCGCGATGCGGAAGCGCTCGTGGCGCAGGGAGAGCAGCCCGGTCTCCCGCTGCGGGTTGTTGATCCCGAGCTGCCCCTCCAAGACATCGTAGTTCGCCTTCATGGTGGCGAGGATCTCGGCCAGGCCGCCGTTGCCGGTCTGCGGCTGGCCGCCGGTCCACAGGCCGAGCTGGCGCTCCTTGAGGATGGACTCCAGGAAGGTCGTGGCCGCCGCCGGGTCGCCCGGGTCCAGGGAGGTCTCGTAGTCGTACGCCTTGGCCGCCAGCCAGGCGTAGCGGACGGCGTTGTCGTAGGCGCTCTGGTACTTGGTGAGCGCCTCGCTGCGCGAGATGCGGCTCACCATGTCCGAGTAGCGGTTGCGCTGCGCGGAGGCGGCCACCCGGGCGTTGAAGGCCTCCCTTTCGTCCATGAGGCGGAAGCCCTCGGCGATCTTCGCATCCAGGGCGCTCAGCTGCATCTGGATCTGCTGGACATGCTCGCCGAGCCCCAGGCGCTTGCCCTCCTCTTGCTGCAACAACGACGCGAGGTCGGCGATCACCCCGCGCAGCTCCATGAACTCGTTGGCCCGCGTCTCCTGGTCGTGGAGCTGGGAGTCGATCAGGGACTGCTGGACCACGCCCAATTCGCGCAGGAAGGTCATCGCCGCCCGGGGAATTTCCGCCCCTCGCGCAATACCCGTAAAGAGATTGAGAACAACACTTCGGGGGATGAACGAAGGGTCGTTTGATACGCCCACCACATAGGGCATGGACTGGGCGAAATTGCTTCCATCGATCAGTGAATACTTGATGATCCAATCGAACCAAGACTGCCCCGCCGTCCCTGCGGCCTGCAGCGCCGCCCCGGCCAGTTTCCCGAAGGAGGCGTCCCTCCGCGCCGCGGTCTTGATCTGCGAAGACTCCAGCAACGCCACCATCCGGTCCGTCTGGATGGTGAGTTCGTGAACAAAGTTCTCGTAGTTCCGGATACTCCGCTGAAGGGCCAGCTCCTCCAAGAGCAACTCGTTGAGGAGCACCTGGATCTGCCCTTGTGACCGGCGCTTGCCCCAATCGGGAATCCCGTCGGTGTTGGCGTCAGGCACGACAAAGGCAAAATCCCTGGTCCGAATTTCGGCGGGCAGCTGGAAGAGAATCCTGTCTGTCGGTGGAGCTGCGGTCAGGTAGGAGTTGTCGAAAATCTGGCTCACCGAGTCCTTAAAGTTGGGCACTGCGGCGAAGAACCAGTTATCAAAAGTCAGGGTGCCATAAGTTGATTTTGCCGAAGTCAACTTCGACTGGAGATTGACGAAGTTGGAGGAGGGCTTAGTCGGAAACAGTTTGGCCGGATCCACCCGGTCGACATAGAGATACATCAACGTGTCCGGCCCCTCGTACCCCTCGGGGAAGGGCTTGCCGGGCCCGACCTGCCCGTCGTAGGGCGTGCCGAACAGTTCGATCAGGCGGTTGCGGTAGTCGAGGTCCTGCCGCAGCGCCTCGAGCCGGAGCTGATCGGTGTCATCGGCCACCTTGCGCAGCTGCATCTCCGAGGCGCTCGCATAGCGGTGGGCGGCCACCGCGTTCCCGGCGGCGGCCACCGCCCGCTCGTAGACCTGCTCGAAGTGCGACTTGCGATCACCGCTGCCCCCACCGCTGAAGGCCAGCGGGTCGATGTCGAAGGTGATGCTGTCCGCATCCAGCCCGGCCGGGTTGGCGCCGCGGTTGGCCCCGTCCAGAGCGCTCTGGATGCCGGCGATCGCCCCGGCGATCTCGCCCAGCTCGGCCACGTTGGCCTGCCGGTCGATGCGCGCCAGGCCCTCCTGGTTCGCGCTGGTGTTCGGGGGGACGACGGCGTTGCCCACCGCCCAGTCGAAGTAGGCCGCCTGCCCCGCCCGCTTCGACCACTCCGAGACCCCCCAGGCGCGCGCCGGGTTGGCGGTGTCGGTGTAGCCCTGCCACTGCCCGTCCGGGTTCGAGGTGTAGGCTTCGCGGTAGGTCGCCCGCACGATCTCCAGCCCCGTCCGCGCCTTCGCCGCCGCGATCCGCGCGAAGGACTTCTCGTCCAGGTAGTCGGCCTCGATCACGTTGTCGAGCAGCGCGTAGAGCTCGTCGCGCGCCTGCCACCCGAACTCCGAGAGCCCCAGCAGCGTGTAGTGCATGTTGTTGGCCGACAGGAAGTGCCCCCAGGCGTCGCCGTGGCCCTGCGGGTACTGCTGGGCGGCGTCGAACTCGTTGATGAAGCCGTCGCTGTTGGAATCCCGGATGCTGTAGACCGCGTTGTAGGCCGCCTCGCCGGTGCCCTTGACGTAGTTCCAGAAGAGCCGGTTGAACGAGGGGGCAGCCTTCAGGAAATCCGTCCCGCGCAGCAGCGCCAGCTCCTCGTGGAGAAGGTCCGGTTCCTGGTTCTGGAAGGCGTGGATGAAGGCCGCCGAGCCGCCGAGCCCGTTCGCATCGCTCACCGGCACCAGCGGGCTCTGCGCGTCGCTGTACGCCTCGCGCGCCAGCAGCTCGTAGAGGAACGCCAGCCGGGTCGCCGCCAGCAGGACGGCCTGGTTGGTGCTATCGGTCGCCACCCCCGGGATGTCGAGGGTCAGCTCCCTGGCGCGCGCCAGAACGGTCTCGTAGAGCTGGATGAGCCCGACGTTCTCGATCACGTTCTTGGAGGCATTGAGCGCCACCTTGCCGATGAAGGGGCCGCCGGCGATCTGGATCTGGCTGCTGTAGGTCGCCGGGCTCTCGCTGTTGAAGAAATCGGAGTAGCGCGCCTCGTAGGGGTTCACCCGGTCGAGCACCCGTTTCACCCAGCCCATGACGAGTTGCGGGATGTACTTCTTGCTGCCGTTCGCCTGGAGCTGCGGCGAGTTCGCCGCCCCCGCCCACTGGAAGGGCACCGCCCCCCCGGTGGAGTCGCCGGTGTTCGCCGAGCCCGCCCGCGTCCAGGTGGCGGCCGGGTCGTTGAGGTCCACCAGGCGCCAGCTGGCCCGGGTGGTGCTGGCGGGGTCGGGGTTGGCCGTGAGCGAGTTGCTCTGACCGGTGACGTCGCCGAGCTCGTTCTTCTCGCCGTAGCGCACGAAGAAGAGCTTGTCGGCCAGCGTGATGTCGGGCCGGCCCGTGAAGGAGATGGTGCGCTGGTTCAGACCATCGGTGTAGAGCTGCCAGGCAGAGTCGGTCTCGGGGGTGCCCACCGTATTCAGGGCGGCCACATCGCGCACCCACCATTCGTAGTAGATCCCGCGGGTGTCGCCGCCGAAGTCGCCGGTGTGCGAGAGGTTCACCTTGTCGTCGAAGAGGTCCGCGGCCTCGACCATCTTGACCGCCCCGCGGAAGCGGTCGGGGACGATCTGGATGATGTGCAGGGACACCGCCCCGTCGGTGCTGGGATGGTTGTTTTCCGCGACGGTGAGATAGAGGGCCTTAGCGGTATCTTGGGTGAGCAAGCTGGCGGTCGGGACGAGGGCGGAGCCGGCCCCAAGGCTGCGCAGCGGGGCGGCCGCGCCATCGGCGACAGCGCCCAACTTGGTCCCGGCCGCGTTGTAGAACGGGACGCCCTTGCCGCCGGCCGCCGGTTTCTGCAAACCGGAGTAATAGACTCGCGGGATCCCGGGAAACTTGGTGGGAGTCGCGAAACCGGACGCGGAGAACCCGTGGGGGTTCTGAGAGGATTGGAAGATAGATCCGATAGCCACTTCCCACGGCCCGGCCCCGGGCAACCCATCAAGACCCAACAGGGTGTTAAACTCGTCCTCAGTAAGCGTGTTGGGCTCGATGATGGAGAGGCCGACCGGCTGCTCGGTGAGGTTGGGATCGCCACCCTCGCGGTCGTTGACCCGGCCGCGGAAGACCAGCTTCTCGAGCAGGGAGTCGTAGTAGAACCGTTTCTGGAGGGAGCCGGTCAGCGCCTTAAAGTACCAGCGCTCGGCGACCACGAACACGTTATCGACCGCACTCGGCGTAAGGGCAGGCGGCATGTCTCTTATCGGGAAATGGTGTTCGTGGCGGTCGAGCGGGCGGGTCACCCGCGCGGAGATGGCGCTGACCGGGTCCTTGATCCGGACGCCGCCAGAACTCGAGGCGGTCTTGTCATAGGCCATGGTGGGGGTGGCCGAGTCGTAGATGAGCTCGGCCGAGGCCATCGCCACCACCGCGGGCAGCCCCTGGTCGAGCGGGTTCTCGGCCTTGTTCTCACCGCCGGCGAAGGTGACGGTCTCCCCCCGCTTGAGCTTGGGGTAATCGGTGTCCCAGGTGGTGTCGAAGAGCACGCGCTGGGGCTCGCCCTTGGTGCCGGTGTTGCGGAACTTCCCGTTGCTGGGCACCCAGGCGATGGGCTCGCCGGGGTCGAAGTCGTTGGCGCCGTCGCGGTTCAGGTCATACCAGAAGTCGGCCCGGAAGGGGTACCAGAACTGGTAGAAGAACTGGCCGCCGCCGGACACCACCCAACCCTGCTGGTTCTTGTCGAACCAGAGCGTGCGCTGGGCGATGTTGTTGACGGCGATGTTGCCGCCCTGGTCGTCGCGCATGATGACGTTGCCCACCACCCGGTTGAGCGGGTAGGGCTGCACCACGATGTCGCCGGCCTTGAAACCGTAGCGGAAGCGGTACGGCGTCGGCGTCGCGGTGCGCTCCTTCTCGACCCGGTAGGCCTTCATGTGCCACTCGCCGGTCGCCTTCTCTTGATACTGGACGAGCACCCACGGGGCGGAGGTGTAGGTGGAGCCGGTCCCCACCGTCTGGTTGAGGTCCTTCTGGAGGGCGAAGGCAGCGTTCTGGCCGAGGTTGTAGGTGCTGTCAGAGAGGAAGGCCGCGGCCTTGGACTCCTCGATGAGGGCGTGTTCCTCGTTGGGGTTATAGCCGTCGCTGGCCCGCACCGGCTGGTTGTAGAGGGTGAAGTTGTCGTAGAGCGCCGGGTCGATCCGCAGCTGCGGACGGCCGTTCGCATCCACCCCCTCGCTGCCGAGGCGGCTGGCGATGTAGATGCGGCCGTCCTTGTCCTTGCCCTTGCTGGGGAAGTCGATGTCGATCGTCCTGACGGAGATCCAGGGCCAATCGACGTTCGGGTGCAGCACGGCGTCCAGGTTGGCCGTGGTGTCTTGCGGCACCATGCTCTTCCACGGGTTGGCGTACCAGACTAGCTCGGCGGGGGCACCTGGGACGGCGCGGCTTGAGTTCACCGGGAAGAGTGACCCCCAGCGGCCGGCATCGGCGGTCCGGTCGTAGCGGTCGGCGTTGTAGTTGACGGTCTCGGCGAGGATATAGCCGGAACGGAAGCCGGAGGTGTCGAACTTGGAGAGGACCCGCGTGGCGACCTCGGGAAAGGTGTCCTCGCCAGGGACGACCAACAGGTCGCCAGGGGTCGTGGCCGGCGTGGTCACGGTGAGCCCACCGGAGTTGTAGAAGGTGCTGCCGGTCGGCGCGCTGTCGAAAGTGAGGTTGAGGCTGAGGCCGGTGGTGCTGGCCGGCGTATGCCGGCGCATCCCCGCCCGGATCTGGGCGGTGGTCAACGCCCGGTCCCAGATGCGGAGGTTGTCGATGTCCCCCAGCGGCCCGAATGCCTTGAGCCCCGAATTCCCGATGCGCATGGAGGTCGCCTGGGCAGCGGTCATGCCGGCGACAAACGGCCACCGCCCGACTTCGCGCCCGTCGATGAACACCGCTAGCGACCCCTGCGGCGAGGGAGAGACCGGCGGGGTATAGCGCAGCGCCCAGTGGTGCCACAGGCCGTCGTCCCGCACCTCGGGAAGGCTCAGAATCTCGGGCCCCACCATCGAGAAGTCGTCGTAGTTCGAGAAAGAATTCCCAAAAAAGACACTCGAGTTCACGGGGTCGAGGTCCGCTCCCGAGACGTCGATGGGCGGAAAGGTGGTGGAGGCGACAAAGGCTGCCCCCTGGGTATAGTTCTGGTGCAGGCTGAGCTGGATCGTCTTCGCATCTGCGTCGTAGGTCATGCGGACCCGGTTCCAGGCGGCGTTCTGGATGAGTCCGGCGGACGGCAAATCCACCCTGGTGCCGTTGAGCACATAGCTCACGGTGTTGGCGGAACTGTCCCGACGGGCCGTCAGTTGGAACCGGATATTCTTTTGCCCATCGCTACTATTCCCCATCCCGAAAACCCCGGTCGACTCTATGAACGAATTCGCAAAGGCCTGGGTGGTGACCTCGGCCGTGTAGCTGGAACCCGCTACCCCCCGCCGTTTGGTGCGCAGGTGGTATTCGTTATCGAGACGTCGGAACTCGGCGTACTGGTTAGGATACACTGGGGACGCCGAACCTACGCGTTCGAGGACGGATCCCGCGGGGAGGGAGCGGGTATTGAAATCCTCGGCCACCGACCTTGGCTGTTCGACGAAGAACCGGTCTGGGGCGGACGAGTGCCCCGAGCCACGGATCCCAGCCCTCAAATACCTCCCCCCGGCGACACCAGACTGTTCGAGCACGATACGATCCGCCGCCGGCGAGCCCCCGGCCGAGGCCGGCTTCCGCAACCAGAACTCGATCGTTCGCGCGCGGTCGCTGACAAGTTCGACGTTGGCCCCGCTCCCCCCCGGGTTGATGTCGAACCGGTGGTCGGCCCCACCCCCCAGGCGGGCCGCCTTCCGGTCGCCCGAGCTAAGGGCGTCCTGTCGATCCTGGTCATCGAGACTCCCCTTGACCTCCACCACCCGTGACAGGTAGGCCTCGCGCGAGGTGTCGCCGTTGGCCACCTGGTTGGGATCGGGACGATAGCCGTAGAGGAGGACGGCGCGGCCGGCCCCGGTGGCGCGGAACTGTTTGGCCGCGGGGCCCGAAACACCGGGGGTGGTGCGCTGGATATCGTTCGAGCTGCTGTAGGCGACCTTGTGGAAGTACCACCGGTCCGCGTTATTGGGATCGAGCTCGATCGGGATCGGGCCTGTGGAGACGGAACTGGAGTCGAACAGCGAGAGGTAGTTCGCCCTCGGCGATCCGGGGAAGGCGTCGGCGACGTTGGCCATGGCCGTGGAGGTCTGGTAGGCCGGATGGGAGCCGAGGCGGAACCCCTCCCGCACCGGATCCTCGCGGTCGTAGGGGAGGTTATTGATGGTGTTGGTGGGAAGGTCGGAGATGAGCTGAATATGGTGGACCGTCCTCCCGTCCACATCCGGCCAGGCCACGGTGATGATCCCCGGGGCCAGGGGCAGGAGCCGTTTGCCCACGCCGTCCCACTGCATGTTGTTGTTGAAGTCGATCGCCACCCCCCGCACGGCCTGGGAATCCACCATGCCGCTCGGCCCGGAGACGAGGTCGAGATTGCCGCCCGTGCAGAGGTCGGGGACGATCTTGGCGTTGAGCCGCGCCAGGTCGCGCACGTCGAGGAACTCGCCGAGCGGGAGCTCCGCCCGGTAGAGGGTCTTGCCGAAGTTGAGGACGGCAGCCCCCGGACTGGTGACGGTGGGGATGGTCACCTCGCGGGACGGGTGGCCGCCCGGGCCGGTGGCATCCACCACGGTCTCGTCGCCCAGCCGCGTCAGCACCCCACTCGCCCCCGTGATCCCGCTCAAGGTGAGGCAGTTGGGGAACTGGGAGTAGCGGTAGCGGGTGCCCACCCGCACGCTCTTGTCTTCGGGCACCCAGGCGTGCCCCTTGCTGCTGTCGTAGAGGTTCGCGCCATCGACGATGACGTAGGGCAAGCCGGCGATCAGGGCGGGGTCGGCCGCGGTCGTCGCTGGGGTCAACTGCAGCTTGAACTCGCGTGCGAAGACGAACCGCATGCCGATGGATCCGTTGAGGATAATGTTGTCGGTGGAGACCTGGGCGGCGCTCACGTCGGCCACCGCCTCGGTGGTGGTGCTGGGGTAGAGGAGCCGGAGCTTGGTCGCCGGCGGGAGGCTGTCGAAGTGGAGGTTGCCGAAGTTCTGCAACATGCCGCCATAGATGGAGCGCCCGACGCCGGCCGCATGGGTGAGGGTATCGTCGTCGAAGGTAAACTCGAACTCGAGGTTGGCGGTGTTGTCGGCGTAGTCCTTGGTGGTCTTCGCAGCCGCCACGGCGGCCGCGTCCAGGGTCGAGGTCCACAGGCGCAGGTTGTTGATGCATCCGCCCCACGGGCTCGATACGCCCACGTTCCCGATCTGGACGGTGGCGAGCCTGCGGTAGATGTGCTCCCGGCTGATCTGCCGGGCACCCGTGCCATCGTTGATCGAATGGGCGAGATGCGCAGTGGGGTCCGTGTTAAAATCCAGCCCCCTCATTACAAGGTTATGAGGGCCCGGGGGCTGGTCGTTGTAGGTCCCGAACATCCCAAACTCCCCTGGGACGGAGCCGCCGTTCCTGCCCGTTCCCACCACCCCGTCCAGATAGACTTCGCCCGCCTGCTCCCCATTCGCAAAGAAGGTATAGTTCCCCTGTTTGGGAAGAAGCACTTTTCCAGAATATTCAATAACGCAACCGCGACCACGGGGACTCTTCCAAAAAGGCTCCTGATGATCGAAATAGTCCCCCGTTCCGGAAAGGAACAGTGGCCAGATGCCCAAACCGGTGCTTACCAACCACTTCGCGTTTACATTGTACGGCGTACCTCCGTTCCAGTCCTGATCATGGAACCGCCAGTTCACCCCCTTCTCCGCAGCCGAGTCGAAATTCAAATTCACCCCCGTGAAGGTCCTGATCAGCCGCCCGTCGCGATAGCATTTCAGCTCCCGGGCGCTCTGGCTGTAGCTCCATGCCCAGTGGCGCCAGGAGGTATCGAGGAAGCTGGGGTCGATGTGGAACGCACCGGCGGAACAGTCGAAAAAGACCTGGTTGGGGTGGGTAGCGTGCGTCGAGGTCCTGATCCCCCAGCTCATGCGGGAGGGGCTGGCGGAGGCTCCGGTGTAGAAGGTGGCCACCACCTGGTTCGCGCTGCGCCGAGCACCGTCCCAACGGACCCAGGACTCGATGGTGAAGTCCGTCATGTCGGGCAACGGCGCCTTGTCGGTGAGATCGAGGACATCGTTGACCCCGTCGAAGACCATGCAGCGGTCCGAGCCCGGGACCGAATCCAAGCCCTCATAGACGATGTTCTTGAGGGTGTAGCGGGTGTTTCCCGTACCGTCTAGGCCAACGGTTCTGTTCAACGCCCCGGAAACTTGCGTGCCGGCCTCGACCCACAGGCGGCCAAAGCTGCTGCTCCCGCCCGGGGCTTGCCCGTCCTTATACACCAGCAAGCCCGCCGAGCTGCCGGTGAGGGCGTTGCCGGCGTTGCTCTCGAGCGCCACCGCATACTCCAACACCCAGCGCCACTCCACCGCCAGATCGTCCGTCCGGGGCAGGGTGAATCTCCGCGCGGCCGTGTCCCCCGACTGCGTGACGCTCCCGTTGACGGTGTAACCATCGTACCGTGCCCGGAACATCGCCCGGCCGACGAAGTCGCTCGGGTTGAGATCGTCACTGGTGCCGAGCTCATTGCCCAGGCGATCCAAGTAGATGTACTCCGGTGCCGAGAACGTCACGACGTCTTGCGGGTCAGGGCTGTAGACCAACAGGCTCTCCCCGCGCGGGGGGGTCAACCTGTTGCCAATCCCAAACCTCGATGTGACTGTAGCGACAATCCTCGTGCTCTTGTTGGTCGCCGGCTGCAGCGTAGGGGCTCGACCACCGTTCAGCCCCCCTCCCATATTGTAGACATTATGGCCGATATTGCCGCCTTGCCCGTGGATCGTTGTCTGGATACTATAAAGCCCCGCCGACGATGCGGCGGTATCAAAACTCTTGTGATCCTCTAGGTTCTGCTGCCCGCGGGCGGGGATGGCCTCGACCCCGCGCTGGCTGATGGTCTGTGTGAGTTGACGGACACTGGAGGAAATCGTGTTCCAGGTGATGAAATCATCAATCAGGAGATTGTAGTCGGTCGACTTTGCATGAGCTGCTACCCCTGCAAGGTACTCCGTACCGATGTAGAGAATCATCCCGGTGAAGAAGCTGTTCGAAAAAGGTGCGGTCTTGAAGGGCGTCTGCGCCCCGTCCAAATAGAAAAGAACCCGCCCCCCAGACCCATAGGTACAATCGAACTCCATCGTGACAAAATGCCAGACTCCGTCGTTGGGCAGTTCGGATGCCGCCACGGAAACACCGGCCGCCCGCCTCACGCGGGGCTCCTCAAGCATGAGGAAGAGAATCGGGCTCGGGGCAGCCCGGCCGACGACATCGGTCGTATTGGTGTCTTCCAGAGGCATCCGCTTGTACCAGAAGCTGTAAGTCTTTCCGGCAGCGACACGCGTATGGATGACCCCACCCACCTGAGACATCGCGGCTGCGGGATCTCCACCCACATGCTCCGTCCGAAAGATGCGGGCGGCGTTGTCCTGCGCCAGCACGGACTGGGCCATAAAAAGGACGAGGAGGGAAACAATCCCACGTATGGAGCTAGTAGTCATGAGATGTAGAAACGCGAAAATGATGAATGTGGGGAGGCCCGTCCAACAGGGATCCTCTATTCGACGAGGGAGGCCGTGGTGGAGATCCGCTGGAGGGTGATGTTGCCGCTGGTGGTGATCGGGAAGGCCGCCAGGCCGGTCATGATCTCCGTGTAGGTACCGCTCAGGCGGTCGGGGGAGGCCTCGCCGTCGAAGGAGAGGGTGATGCTGCGGGAGAGGTTCTTGCCGGTGCCGTGCCGCGGGTGGAAGGCGTGGCGGAAGGGGTTGGAGCGGTGGAAGGCGTCCATGGTCAGCGGCCGGGCGCCGGTCCGCACCACCGCGTCCGAGCCGGGCGAACCCTCGAGCGGCCACTTCAGGTGGTAGCTCTCCGCCAGCTTCGGGGCGCGGGCGGCGAGCCCGGCGATGTAGCTGGCGATGTCGGCGTCCGTCACCTGCGCCTCGGTCTTGTTGGCGAAGGTCGCCACCGCCGCCAGCAGCGCCGCCTGCGCCGTCCGGTCGACCACCCTGGGCATGTCGTAGCCGACCGATTCGATGCGCACGCCGACGCGCTTCCCGGCGCGCTCTTCGACGCCCTCGTAGAAGGGGATCTTGGCCTCGTTGAGGACGATGACCTGCCCTGGGGCGACCGTCGGGTCGGCCGTCTTGGTCTGCATGAACATGGCGTGGGAGAGCAGGTGGGCCTTGCCAGTCGCATCGACGTGCAGGATGACCCGCAGGGGCGCCGTGGAGGTGGTCGGCCGCAGGGGCCGGCCGGCCTCGGTGATGCTGGAGACCTTGTCGACCACCACCTCCCCGACCCAGAGCCCGGCCGCGGCGGGGTTGGCGGAGCCGAGCACCGCGTCGCTGAGGTCGGGGTTCTCCGCGGCGGCCGGCAGCCAGCGGTAGTGGTGGGCGAACTCGATGCGGTAGAGGTTCTCGCGCCGCGCCGCGCCCGAAGTCCAGTTCCGGTTGGCGCCGAGCGTCGCGACCGTCGTGCTGGTCGCCGCCACCGGGTAGCTCGTGCCGTTGATGAGCCCGAGCCCCGACTCGAAGGTCAGCGTCCCCGGCTTGGGGGCGAGGTCGAAGACCCGCAGCGCGTCGTTGATGGAGTTGCCCCCGGTCGCCGGCAGGACCTTCCTCAGCGTCACCGTCTGGGCGGTGGAGGAGGGGTTGGTGAAGATCACCTCCCGCCCACTCACCCGGATCGACTGCCCGTTGTTCTGGGGGTCGGTGATCGGGATCGCCGCCGGCCCTTCGCCGAAGTCGAGCC
This sequence comes from Verrucomicrobiales bacterium, assembly GCA_028280355.1. Taxonomy (GTDB): domain Bacteria; phylum Verrucomicrobiota; class Verrucomicrobiia; order Verrucomicrobiales; family DEV007; genus JANQMB01. The sequence goes on along the minus strand of JANQMB010000100.1, from coordinate 26,480 downwards.
GGCCTTCGCCCCGGAAATCGACGCCCACCGCCCCGTTGAAGCCCTCCGCGCCGTCGCAGTAGACCCAGTAGGCGCGGCCGCTCTCCATCGCGTCCGTCGGGCGCACGCTCTCCCAACTGCCCCCGGTCGGGTTCAGCCGGAAGATCCGGTTCACCGGATGCTGCGGGGAACCCGCGAAAAACGCGCCGAAGGTGGCCGGGGTGTGGAGGCCGAAGCCGACGAGGTTGTAGCTAAACGGCTCCCAGTCGATCTCCCGGTAGCTCGCCGTGCCGGTGACCGTCTGGGTCACCGCGGAGGAGCACCGGATCAGGTAGGCGCGATGGCCGCGCACGACGCCGAGCGAGCTCGACCCCAGCTCGGAGGTGCGGTACCAGACCTCCCACTTCGAGTGGTTGAAGAAATCGGTGCCCGAGTCGGTGACGAACTCCGCCCCGCCGTGGGGGTTGCGCGGCGCCGCCACGACCTCGATCGCCGGATTGGTGAACACGCTCCCGACCGCGCGCCCCGTCCCGGCGCGGTCGCCGGTCAGGTGGATCGGATCGACCTCCAGCCAGACGGCGTTCCAGCCAGACGCGAGGTTCAGCGTCTGCGTCGTTTCGATCGCAGAGGCGTTATCAGATGCAAAGACGAAAATCGATACGGCGGCAACCCGCCGGACAATGGCACGCATGTGGGGTGTGGGGTGTGGGGTGTAAGAACCGGCTTCGGTGCAACCGAAAGCGATTACGTTCGCACACCGCTAACAACGAACAAGAGATAATGATATTCAGAAAAATATTTTTCGGAATCTCCCGTTAATGAATCCCCGATGAGGAAAATATCTCTATCGACAACAATATACACAACTCGCCCTCGATGGAATCCCAGGCACCGGATGGAGAATTTATCCGTAACGTTCTCGGATTACAGACCTTTCTTGGGGAAGACCATGGTCGCTCAGAAATCGATAGGGATACTTATATACAGATTAGAAATCTAAATATCGAACACAATAATATGAATTATCCGGCTCCCGGAGATCTCCAGATAGCGGGCGAGTGCAATTGATCAGCAAAATTGCACACTTCGAAAGACCTTCCCGATGATGGTTCAGTATAGATTCGACGGGCGAAAACTGTCCCCAGAGCAACAGGAGACACTGAGGTTCACCGCGGTGAGGATGCACTTTGGGGAGGGTTTCACACAGAAGGACACGGCGCGGGCGCTCGGCGTCTCGCGGACGGAGGTCGTCAAATGGTGCAGGAGATACCGCGAGAGCGGCGAGGAGGGGCTACGCGCGAAGAAGCGCGGGCGGCGCGAGGGGCAGAAGCGGTCGCTGGAACCCGAGCAGTGCCGGGAGACTCTGAAGACGATCGCCGAGCATACCCCCGACCAGCTCGAGATGCCCTACCAGCTGTGGACCCGCGAGGCGGTGAGGGATCTGCTCTCCCAGCGCTTCGGCGTAGACCTCGCACTGAATACAATCAGCAACTACCTACAGCGCTGGGGGCTGGCGCGACGGAAGCCACCGCGCGAAGTCTACCTGCAACGGGGCGGCGCGGCGCGGCGATGGGTGGAGGAAGACTACCCGGCGATCGCGGCGAAGGCGAGGAAGGACCGTGGCCGGATCTGTTGGTGCGACCGGAAGACCATCGCCACTGGGACCGAGGGCGACCAGGGCAAGGGCGACGCCCCGCCCTCTAAGGGGGCGGCTAACAGCATACAGTTCGACCTGATCTCGGCGGTGACCGCCAGGGGAGAACTGTTCTTCCTGGCCTTTTCCCCCAAGATCAAACAGTCGGACTACTTGCAGTTCCTGGAACGTCTGGTCAGGGACTCCCGGGGGAAGAAAGTTTACCTGATCTCCGACAACCTGCACCCGCACCACCGCGACTGGGTCGCCGAGTGGGAGAGGGAACGTCGCGGGGAGATCCGATTCTACTACCCTGCCCCCACCGGTCTGAGATAGCGGCCTGGATACGACCCATAGCGACATGGAACAGGCGGGTCACCCGTCGCCCGGTTTTTGGGGGGATTTCAGGATATCCGGATTCGGATCGGGATCCAGCGAGTGGACCCATCCATGGAACGCCCTTTCATTTCGAGTTCCGAACGACGTTTCATATCGCATCTCCATCTAGCGAATCAAACGATGGAACGCCCGGCGATAAGGGAATCCAGGATCTGCAGGTCTGCACCGGCGTGATGAAATTCGGTTACGGGCTCAGCCAACACGAATGCGCACGAATAGAACGAACGGGCACGAACCGGCAAACCAACCGGACGACCCAGGTCACCTCCGCGCCACCGCCGATCAGCGGCCATTCCAGAGGGTGATCACATTATACCCGGTGGAGATCAGCTGCTCACCGCCGGGGCTCCACTTCAGATCCTCGATGTCATTCTCGCGATGGCGGAGCACCGCCACCTGCTGGTAGGTCTCCATGTCCCAAAGGCGAATCTCTTTACCCACACCGCCGACGGCTAGCCGACTGCGGTCCGGGCTCCAGGCCAAAGCCTTGACCATGGAATTCTGCCCCTCGATCTCAGCGACCCAACCCTCCTCGACCCGGTCCCAGATCTTGACCTTGCTGAGATCGCCCACCGAGACCGCGATGCGTGAGCCCCCCGGCTCCCAGACCACCCGGCGAAATGCTTGCATGGCGGGCACCGCGGCCCCGCATTCAACTCTCAACACCTCCTCCCCGTCGATAGCCCTCCAGATCCGCAAGGTGTCATCGCCCCCCACGCTGGCCAACTCCCGCCCGGTCGGCCCCCACGCCAGATCTGCGATACCGACCGGATGCCCGCCCAGGCGGATGCGCTCCCCCAGGGGATGGCTGACGATCGTGAGTTCCTCCGCGTTGGCGATCGCGATCCGTGTCCCGTCCGGGTTCCACCGCGCGACGACCCAGTGTCCCGGGTCGCTGACGGGGTACCTCACGTCCTTCAGCTCGGCCTCCCCGTCCCCCATCGTCCAGATGGTGATCGCGTCTTTGCCTTCCGACATCGATAGCAGTTGACCCGAGGCGGGGTTCCAGTCGAAGGCGTCCGACCCCACCATATAGTTGTCCCTTAAGGGGATCTCCGTCCCCGGCATGACGCTCACTTCCGACGTACCTGGAAGCCAGACCACCGACGCGACCGCATCCGGGAGGAAGGCCATCTTGAGCGCCACCCGATCCCCATTGGGGCTCCAGGCGATGCCACCCCTGGTTCCGACCACCTGGGTACTCCAAAGGGCTTCCTGCCCGATGTCCCAGAACCGAACGGTGCCGTCACTCGAGCCCGAGGCCACGAGAGAGCTTTCCGCAGACCGCCACCGTATGCTGGAAATGAGCCCGGAGTGCCCCAGCAGTTCGACCACCGGCTGGCGCCCTTGCGCCAAGAAGAACTTCACCGCCCCGTTCCGCCCGCCGGCTGCAAGGAGCTCGTCGGTATCGAGAACCCCGTTGTCGCCGTGCCACCATGCCAACCCGGTGACGGGCGAACCGTTCTCATGCTCATGCAGCGAGACGTTGTCCTCCACCGAATACACCGAGATGACCGACGATCGCCCACCGACGGCCAGCAAGGGCTTCTCGGGATGCCAGGCCATAGAGAGCGCCCCGAAGGTCGCGCCGTCCCCGAGCAGCGTCTCCTCCCCCGTCTTCAGGTTCCACACGTGGACACCATCGAAGCGCCGGAATGCGAGCCACTCCCCATCGGAGCTCCAGATGCACGTCCCCGTACCGTGGTTGCCGTCGTCGTGGATCTCCCGGTTGCCATCCCCCCGATCAAATACCTTGTGCCCGGAATGCCAGCCGCCGATGACGGCGAGGTACCTTCCGGTCGGGTCATAGCTAAGGTAATCGGCGCGAGGGCTCGGTGGCGTCGGTAGCCCCAGCCCGGGCTCCCCCTCTTCGACATCCCCCGAGTCGAGATCCAGATACCGATCCAGCAGATCCATCCCCGTGATCCGCAACCTGCCGTCGGGCATCCAAACTGCCGCCCCGAAGTCGATCGCGGGAAACTCGCGGATCCGCTCGCCGGTCTTCCAGTTCCACAGGTCCAGCACGCCGATACCCTCCATGCTGTACACCAGCACCTGGTCGTGCCCGGGCCGCCAGAGGAGAGAGACCTCCCCCTCCCGGGGCTCCGTCATGAAAAGGTGGCGCCGGGTCAGGCGGTCGAGATAGTGCCACTCCCAACCGCGCAAGTCCTTTCCGCCGGAATCCCCGCCATCCTCCCAGTGCCGGAGGTTCTCGGCGATAGCAGCGACCTCGACATCGGGCTTGCCGGCGAGGATACTGGCCTCCATCATCTCGGCGGCATAGAGCTTCCGCCGCATCGCCTCGGCCGACCGGTCCTTCTGCCTCCTGTCCTCTTCGAACTGCTCGGCGATCCGCTCCGACTGCTGTTGTTCGGCGATCAGGTGCACCCCCCCGGCCGCCAGCCCGGCGGCGGCCGCCAGCAGCGCGGCCCACCCGGCCACCTTGGAGGGGTTGCGGCGCACCCAGCGCCCCAGCCGCTGCTTCCGGGTGAGCGGCCGTGCGGCGATCTCCTCGCCCGCCAGCCAGCGCTGCAGCTCGTCGGCCAGTTCGGCGGCCGAGCCATAGCGGTCTCCAGGGTCGCGCTCGAGGCACTTCATCGCGATCGTCTCCAGGTCCCGGTCGACCTCCGCTTCGATCTTCGAGGGGGGGATCACCTCGCCACCCCGGAGCTGTTCGAGGACCTCCATGAGGCTCTGCCCCCGGTAGGGGGCCAACCCGGTGAGCATCTGGTAGAGGATCGCCCCCACGCCATAGACATCCGCCCGCTTGTCGACCCCACCGCCGCGGGACGCCTGCTCGGGCGCCATGAAGCTGGGCGTGCCGACGATCTGCCCGGTCAGGGTATGGCTGTGCTCGGCCTCGACCTGCTTGGCGAGCCCGAAGTCGGCCACGTAGGGTTCGCCCGTCAGGTCGAGCAGGACGTTGCTGGGTTTGATATCCCGGTGGATGATCCCATCCTCGTGCGCCGCGTCCAGGGCCCTGGCGACCTTGACCAGCAGGCCGACGGCACGGCGCAGGTCCCCGCGCAGGTCGGACATGGCGCTGGCCAAGGTCCCGCCCTGGAGCAGCGTCATGCTGAAGAACTCGTGGTCGTCGATCTCCCCGACCTCGTAGACGGAGACGATGTTGGGATGGTGCAAGTTGGCCGTGGCCTCCGCCTCCTGGCGGAACCGCAGCATGTCCGACCCGGACCCGAACACCGATCCCCTCAGCACCTTCAGGGCGACCGGTCGCTTCAAGTTGATCTGCTGTGCCTCGTAGACGGTCCCCATCGAGCCCCGGCCGATGAGACGCCTGACCTCGTAATTGCCGATGCGGATCGGTTTGCCATCCTCGAGCGCGAGCCCGACCTCCCTCGCCTTCCCCTCGAGGATGTCCGCCGGCAGCTCCTGCGGCTCCAGGAACTCGTCCTCGCCCCCCTCCTCATAGGCCGCGAGCAGGCTCTCGACGCGCTCCAATAGCGACGCGTCGCCAGCGCAGGAGCCCTCCAGGTAGACACTGCGCGGCTCCCCGGGCTCGTGCTCGAGCGCCCCGATGAAAATGTCCCGTTCGCGATGATCGTCGACAATCATGTGTTTCGAGGTAGCCGCCCCGCCCGTGGCCGGAGCAGGCAGGCCGGCTTCACCGGCGCCCCACCGTCTTCAGATCCAGCCTCAGCCAGGCCTTCGCGTACCCCCACCGGCGCTTGATGGTGGTGTAGGACACGCCGGTCACATCCGCGATCTCGTGCAGGGTGAAACCGGAGAAGAAGCGCATCTTCACCAGCTCGGCACAGTCCTGGTCGACGAGTTCCAACCTCTTCAACGCGTCGTCCACCGCCAGCAGCTCGTCGTCCGAGCCGGCCATCATCATGATCAGCTGCGACTCGATGCACTCGGTCCGGTGCAGCTCCCCCCCGCGCTTGCTCCGCTTGCGCGCCCTCGCGCGGTCGATCAATATCCACCGCATCACCTCCCCCGCGGCGACGTAGAGATGTTTGGTGTTCTGGAAGCGGGATTCCCCCTCCCCCCCGCGCAGCCGTAGGAAAGCCTCGTGCACCAGCGCCGTCGCCGTCAGCGACTGCTCCCCCGACTCCCCGGAGACCTGCTTGGAGGCGAGCCTGCGGAGCTCGTCGTAGATCACCGGGAAGAGCGCCTCCGCGGCGTGGTACTCCGGGCGCCCCTCCATCGAGGCGATGAAGGTCGTAGCGGTTTCGGCAAAATCGGTGGGGTTTGACTCGCTTCGCACTGTCTCTAGCACGTTGTTCAAGGCGCCAAGTCCGGCGGTCTGGCGGCACCCGCCCGGAAGCGCCCCCTCCGGTTTGACCCCCTGCCCACCATCACAACACCCCGACCCGGCCGCGACCTCGTCAAGCGGAACGCCGACCGGCCCCGGATCGGGGCGGGGAGACCCACGCCCGCCATGCGGCCTCGATCGGTGCTTTTCAGTTGACTCATACTCGCTCGTGCTTCGATGCCCGGCGACAACACAGCCGGTTAGCATTCTTCGGGGGTAATAGGATTACAACCTATTCCGACGACCAACCAAAAATTTGTTCATGCGCACCGGCCGTTTCAGAAATGCCAAACCGATTGCCTGTAACGCCCACCAGCGGCGGGAGGCGCCGACGGGGCCGCCCCGCAGTTGACCTGCACCACACCATGCCCCGAAGTTCAGCAGGATTTCCCTGCAAACATCGGGATCAGGCTGGCCAAACGATTTGATGATACGAACAATTAGAACGCCGCGCCACCAGCGCAGGTGCAGAAATTCGTCGGCGCCACGAATCTCTCTGCCAATGCCCGACACCCCCACGACCTTATCGATATGCAACCGGAAGGGCCCTCGAGCTTGCTGATTCGCGGCGGAGACATCGTCACCGCCGACGAGACATACACCGCCGACATCCTCTGCGAGGGCGAGACCATCGCGGCCATCGGCGAGGATCTCCCCGCGCCAGACGGCGCCGAGGTGATCGACGCCACGGGGAAATATGTCTTCCCCGGTTTCGTCGACCCGCATGTCCACATCCACCTGCCCTTCATGGGCACCCACGCCAAGGACGACTACGCCTCCGGTAGCCGCGCGGCGCTGGCCGGCGGCACCACGACGCTGATCGAGATGGTCTGCCCGGCGCGCGACGACGAGCCGCTCGACGCGCTCGAGCTCTGGATGGGCAAGGCGGCCGGGGTCTCGGCCTGCGATTACAGTTTCCACATGGGCGTGACGCGCTTCGACGCCGGCGTCGAGGCCCAGCTGCGCGAGATCGTGGCGGATGAGGGCATCACCTCGTTCAAGGTGTTCCTCGCCTACAAGGGCGCCTTTGGGATCAGCGACGCCGAGCTCTACGGGACGCTCAAGCTCGCCGCCGAACTCGGGGTCACCGTCACCGCCCATTGCGAGAACGCCGAGCTGATCGCCGGGCTGCAGGCCGAGCTGCTGGCCGCGGGCAAGACCGGCCCGGAGTGGCACGAGCCGTCGCGGCCGGCCGCGGTCGAAGCGGAGGGCTGCCACCACCTGATGAGCTTCGCGGAATTCACCGGCGCCTCCGTCTACGTCGTCCATACCAGCAACCGCCCGGCGGTGGAGAACATCCTCGCCGCCCGAGAGCGTGGCGTCGACGCCAAGATCGAGGTGGTCGTCCCCCACCTGCTGCTCGACAAGAGCTATGCCGAGCGGCCGGGCTTCGAGGGGGCCAAGTATGTGATGAGCCCGCCCCTCCGCGACCGGGGGCAGGGGGAGTTCCTCTGGCGGGCGCTGGCGGACGGCTCGATCGACACGGTGGCCACCGACCACGCGCCTTTCGACTTCGAGGCCCAGAAGCGCCGCCTGGGCGAGGGCGACTTCACCAAGATCCCCAACGGCATCCCGGGGGTCGAGGACCGCGTCAACCTGCTCTACACCCACGGCGTCGCCGCCGGCCGCATCGACCTGAACACCTTCGTCCGCGCCGCCAGCACGGAGGCCGCGAAGACCTTCGGGCTCTACCCGAAGAAGGGGGCGATCGCCGCCGGCGCCGACGCCGACCTGGTGGTCTACGACCCCGACTACCGCGGGACCATCTCCGCGGTGACCCAACAGATGAACGTCGACTACTCCGCCTACGAGGGCTGGGAGATCTGCGGGCGGCCGGCGCTGGTCACAGTCCGCGGCGAGGTCGCGGCGCGCGACGGGGTGTTCGTCGGCACCCCCGGACGCGGGCGGCTGCTGCGGAGAAGGCCGGTGGCCTAGGATGCCTTCACGCAAAGATGCCAAACGGGCCGGTTTCATTGGGATGCGATCCCCAACCTGGCCGCGGGGACGCCCGGCACCCTGGGACGACAACGTGCCTAACCCATGGGCGGCAGGATGCCGCCCCTCCGACCGGGATGCCGCCCTCCCTGGAGGGGCGGCATCCTGCCGCCCACAGTCGGCGCATCGCGAACCCGACAGGAAGCAAGCGAACCTCCAGCAAGCCCGAGGGCTGCCGGCCCCTCTTCTCGCCCTCCGACACGCCCGTCGCTACCCCGCCCGGTGACCTTCGCCCAAGCGTTAACAGACGCTAGCGGGGCGCCCCTACTGCCCGGTGTTGGGGTACTTGTCGACCGCCTTCTTCAGCTCGGAGAAGGCCTTGTCGAGATCGTCGTCGCTGACGTTCTTCAGGGCCTTGGACACCAGGTCGTCGGCCTCCTCCGTATCTTGCCGGCGGCGGGCGATCTCGCGCTCGGCGGCGGAGATGGCATCGCTCTTGTCCTCCTCGCTGACCGCGGGGGCGGCGGGCTTGTGGGCACCCGTGCCGCCGGGCCGGACGATCATCGAACCGTCCTGCGGCTGCGGGGGCGGCGGCGGCCGGTCGGGCCTCGGGTCGCGGGCCGGCGGCGGGTTCACGTCGGCCGCCTCCGGCGGCTCGTCTTCCCCGAAGCAGGAGACGAGCAAGCCCGACGCGACGGCGAGGAGGGAGAGTGGGATGCGCTTCATCGCTGGTGTGGTGCAGTGTTCAGGGGAACCCCTACCACGGATTCCCCCCAGGCGCTAACGGTTCGGGATCAGCGGGTTCGAGGTCAGCTGGCCTCGCCGTCTACCACCACGAAAGCCGACGCGACCTCCCCCGGCACCGGTCGCGGGCGCCCGCGGGCGAGGTCGAACCAGACCCACTCCGTCTCCGCCCGGGCCAGCAGGTCGCCGCCGCGCTCGAAGCGGAACTTCCGCAGCGAGCGCACCCGGTCGAGCGTGGCGACCCACGTCCGCAGCGTGATCGTGTCGCCCTCGACCGCCTGTGCCAGGTACTCGATGTGGTGTGAGCGCACGAACCACGTCCCGCCGATCTCCGCGTAGCGCCCCGCGTCCCAGCCCTGGGCATCGGAGTGCGCCACCGCGGCGTGCTGCATCCAGCGGACGAACTCGACGTTGTTGACGTGCCCGTGCCGGTCGATGTGGTCCCGGCCGACGGAGATGGGAAACTCGAAGACGGATGGCACGGCGCTATCTCCCAAGGAGTTCCGGTCAGGGCTTCCGCACGAGAACCTGGTAGAACTTCCTGCCCGGGGCCGGGTTGGCGTCCTTGAAGGTCGTCGCCGGTCCGCCCGAGGGGGGGAAGTCGACCGCCCCGACCTCGTCCTCGTCTTGCCAGTTCGTCAGGTCGGTGCTGCTGCGCACGGTGTAGAGCCGCGCCTCGGCGGCGCTGCTGAACGTGATGTCGATGCCACCCGAGCCGTCGCCGGCGATCGACAGCACCTCGAAGCGGGAACCCGCATCGAAGGGGTCCGTGCCGGCCGCGTCCTCACCCGCGTTGTCGAGCGTGTCCCCGTCCTCGTCCCCACCCGGGTCGAGCACGGCCACCGGCGTGTTCGGGGTCGAGGGCGAAGGGGCGCCGGGGGCGCTCGCGCCGGCCGGCGACTCGACCCCCGCCGCGCTGATCGCCACCGCGGTGACGTACAGCACCGACCCCGCCGGCGCGGCCACGCCGAAGGCGCCGTCCCCCCCGACGGCGAGGTCCGAGGCGATGTCGTCACCGCCCGGCGCGGTGCCGACATCGACCCGGTAGGCGACGATGTGGTCGTCGGGACCGGCGGCGACCCCGAGCTGGAAACGCGCCTCGGCGCCGACCACGAAATAGCTCTCCGCCACCGGCACCGGCGGCGGCGGCGGTGTAACGTCGTAGAGCTTCAGGAACAGCGGCTCGTAGGGGGCAGTCGCCCAGGCCGCGGCACCCGTCGGGACCTTCTTGAGCTCGGCCAGGATGCCGTCGGCGAGCACCGCGGAGCCGGACCGCCCGGCGCCCCACAGCCAGGCCTGGTCGCGGCCGGGATCGGAGCCGGTGTAGGCGGCCAGGTTCTTCACGTTGTAGGTCCGCGAGGGCTCGATGCCGAACAGGTTGGCGCCCCCCCCGCCGGCGTCGATATCGACATCGAACACCGTCGTCTCGCCGGGGAAGCCGGGGCGGTCGTTGTCGCGGTCGGTGTTGACGAAGGCGAACACCACGTCGGAGAACGCCGGCGAGACCCCCGCCTCCTCGTATTTCGCCACGCCCCAGACCTCGTTGTGGACGCCGCCCGCCAAGAGGTTCAGGAAGTATCGCCCCGGCGCGCGCAGCGCCGGGCTCGCGGCGCGAGCGCGGTTGATCGCGCCGTAGACCTCGGCCAGCTGGGCGTTGCCGAAGTCGGTGTCGTTCCACAGCGGCATCATCGAGTTGTAAGTTTTGAAGTGCGGGATGTACTTGCCGAAGTTTTTCTCCATCAGGTCGAAGCCGAAGAACTTCGAGAGCCCCAGCTCCTGGCCCGAGAAGATCATCGGCGCGCCATCGACGGTCGAGGCGACCGCGTATCGGATCAGCGGCAGCCAGGGGTCGACGTCGTTGTCCTCGTCGTGCGAGGTGGTGTTGAGCAGGACCACCGACTGCCCGTAGGCGCCGCGCCGCGCCTCGAAGGCCGCCCGGTAGTCCGCCACGCCGCCCGCCCCCCTGAGCGCGAACAGGATGCTCTCGTTGAGGATGTCGAAGTGGCGGTTGGACCGGTAGGTCACCTCGCCGCCGTCGAGCGACTCGGCCATAAACAGGAAGCTCCACTTGCGCGCGCGCGCCTTGTTGATGATGTACTCCCAGGCCTGCGGCGGCAGCCCCTGGCCGAAGTCGCAGCGCAGCCCGTCGATGCCCAGGTGGTGGTCGGCCGCGGCGGTGCCCGCCGGGTGTCCCGTCCGGTCGAGCCAGAAGAGGACGTACTCGGCGAAGTAGCGCCAGGTCCCGCGGGTGATGGAGTCGAAACCGCCGGCGGGGCTGCGGTCCAGCCAGTCGCCCTCGTCGCGGCGCCCGTCCGCGTCGGCGGCGTTGGCGACCAGGGCGTCGTAGCGGCCGAAGAACACGTCCCTGGCGTCGAGCCACTTGCCGAAATCGTACCGGTCCGGCGCCGGGGCGATGTTCGCCGCCGAGGAGGCGCGGGAGCTGTAGTCGCCGGCGCGCGAGTAGAAACGCGCCTCGTGGTCGCGGATCTCCGAGCCCTCGGCCGGCGCGAAACCGAGCGCCACACCCGCGGCGGCGGCCTCGCAGTCCCAGGCGGTGTGGTTGAAGGCGGCGTCGAGCATCACCGAGACGCCCCTGGCGTCGGCGGCGGCGACGAAGCCCTGAAACTCGACCATCGCCGCGGCGCGGGTGCCCGCCTTCGACATCTGCGGGGCGACCTCGAAGAAGTTCTTCACCGCGTACGGGCTCCCGAGCGCATAGGGGTAGTCCACGTCCTCGAAGGGCGCCCCCGCGTTCCAGCGCCAGGTCGTCGCCCCCGAACCCGGGGCGCGGGCGTTGATGTCCGCGGCGCTCAGGTGCCGGCCGTCGACCCCGTAGGGGTGGACCGGCTGGAACCACAGCCAGTTGACCCCGAGCCCGAGGGCGCTGTCGAGGTTCCAACGCTGGAAGCTCTTCGAACCGGCGCCGTCGTGTAGGTCGACGAAGGTGCTGCGCTGCGAGGCCGACGTGCCCTCGGCCTCGATGTTGAGCACGTTGAGCTCGTAGAGCCGGATGTCCCGCGCGCCGACCGGCGACACCACGATCGCGTGGTCGCGCCGCCCGCCCGGGTTCGCCTCGCTCACCGTCGTGTAGTAGATCCACCGCGTCGGCTCGAAGCCGTTCTCGGCGATGGCGTCCGAGGTCTTGAACCGCCCCGTCAGCCGGTAGGCCCCGGTCTTGTCCGCATCGATCACCGTGCGGAACACGCCGGACCCGAGGTCGCCCATGGCGTAGGCGGCATAGTAGTGGTCGTCCGACCCGGCGGCGACCAGGTCGCCTGAGGGGGGCAGGACCCCGTCCTCCACCCCGTCGCCGTCCGCGTCGGCCCCGGCGCGGTCGCGGCGGTTCAGGTTGGTGTACACCTCGACCGCGGTCAGGTTGGCCACCCCCGGCGTGAAAGTGACCGTCACGGGCACCGCCGTGCCGGCGACCTCGTCGACGAACAGCTTGCTGGTGGTGTAGTCGGCATTCAGCACGCCGTTGCCGGGGGTCTCGACGGTCAACACCGGCGCCGCCCCGGCCGGTGGGAGCACGGCCGACGCCACGGCGACGACCAGGCCGGCGATGGGGCACTGGGCTGGGGGGGACATTGGAGGACGACAAGACAACCTAACACCGACGGGGTGCCGGGGAACGGGAAATCGTCAGGCCGGCGGGGGAGGTCCTGCCGCGGCGCTCAGGGGTCGAGCTCCAACAGCCCGCGCACGAGGTCGAGCAGCTGTTTCGGCTGGTAGGGCTTCGGCAGGACGCCGGCGAAACCGAAGCGCTCCGGCTCGGCCATGGCTGGGTCGTCCGAATACCCGCTGGAGACGACCGCGCACGCCCCCGGGTCGACCCCGCGGATCTCCTCCACCGCCTTGACGCCCCCCATCCCGTTGGGGATCGACAGGTCGGTGATCACCAGGTCGTACGGTTCGCCCCGGTCGAAGGCCTCGATGTAGCGGGCAACCGTCTCGACCCCGTCCTCTGTCTCGGTCACCTCGAACCCGCCCTGGCGCAAGTTGGCGACCAGCAGCTGGCGGATCAGCGGCTCGTCCTCGAGCACCAGCACCGAAGGCTTGCGGCCGGCCGGCCCGTCCTCGCCCGCCGCCTGCGCGCGCGCGCCCGCCGGCCCGGGCGGGGGGCCGCGGTCCTCCGGGGCCGGGAAGGCGACCGTGACGGTGGTCCCCCTGCCCTCCTCCGAGCGGAGCGCGATACCGCCGTTGTGGGCGCGGGCGATCGACTCGCAGACGGTGAGGCCGATCCCGGTCGCGTTGGCGTCCGCGCGGGTGCTGAAGTAGGGCTCGAACAGCTTATCTAACAACTCTTCGCCGACACCGTGCCCGCTGTCCTCGACCTCGAGCACCACGTAGTCGGCCCCCGCCTCCAGCTCCAGCGCCGGCGGCAGGGACTCGCGCAGCGTCCCGTCGGCCGGGGCGTTGCGCAGCCGGACGTCCAACCTGCCGCCCGCGGACATCGCCTCCTCGGCGTTGCGCACCAGGTTCTCCACCACCCGCCGGAGCTGTCCTGGGTCCGCCTCGAGCGGCCAGAGGTCGGGCGCGACGTCGAACCCGTACTCGATGCGCGGGTCGCGCTCGATCTCGTCGGCGACCTCCCGCAACAGCTCGCCGGGGTCCAGCCTCTGGCGGATCGGCGCGCCGCCCTTGGCGAAGGTGAGCAGCTGGTGGACGCGGTTCTGCGCCCGCACCGTCGCCGCCCTGGCCTGTTCGAGCTCGGCGCGGCCATCGACTTCCTCGGGCAGCTTCATCTCCGCCAGCGAGAGGTTGCCGAGCATGACGGTGAGGATGTTGTTGAAGTCGTGGGCGAAGCCGCGCGCCAGCAGGCCGAGGCTCTCCAGTTTCTCCATGCGGCTGGCGCGCTCCTGCTCCTCCCGCCGCTCGGTGATGTCGCGCATCAGGAAAAGCAGCCCCTCGCCGAAAGGGTAGCCGTTGGCCTCGAACCAGCGCCCGCCAGCGGCGGCGGCGAACTCGAAGCTGTAGCGCTCCCGGCGCGCCATGGCGCGCGAGCCGTCGTGGTAGTTCTCCTCGCGCACGTCGGCCGGCAACAGGCCCCAGAAGTCGGCGCCGATCAGCGCGCCTCCGCCGCCGAAGTTCTCGGCGGCCCTCCGGTTCAGGTAGGTGACCGCCCAGCCGCGGTCGACCGCGACCAGCGGGTCGGCGATGCCCTCGACGATCTCCTTGAGCGGCTCGGCGCCCGCCTCGTCCGCCCCCGCGCCGTCGGGCCCCACGTCCTCCCCCTCTTCCTCGCAGCGGCGGAAGACCACCACCAGCCCGACCAGGCTGCCGTGCGAGTCCTTGAGCGGCGCCGAGTTGTCCTCCACCGGCACGCGCGCGCCCCCCTTGGTGGTCAGGTAGACCCGGCGCCCGCCCGCCGCCGCGGCCGCCCCCGGCGTGGCGCGGCGCGGCGCGAAGGGCGGAGCCTCGCGGCCGCTGCGGTCGGTGATCTTGAACACGTCCTGCAGCACGCGCGTGCGGGCGTCCGAGAACCTCCAGCCGGTGAGCGACTCCGCCACCGGGTTCATGAACGTGATGTTGCCGACGATGTCGGTCGCGATCACCCCGTCCGCCATGCTGCGCAGGGTGCTCATGAACTGTTCCTCGCGGTTCTCCAGCGCCTCGCGCGAGCGCGAGCGCGAGACGGCGATCTCCACCGCGGACTGCAGCTCGCTCTCGTTGAAAGGTTTGAGGAGGTACCCCTCGGGCTCGGTCTTGCTGGCGCGGGCGATGGTCGCCTCGTCGGCCAGCGCGGTCAGGTAGATGATGGGTTTCCCGTAGGAGGTGCGGATGCGCTGTGCCGCGTCGATCCCGTCCATCGCGCCCGACAGGCGCACGTCCATGATGACGAGGTCCGGGTCCACCCGGCGGACGATCTCCAGAGCCTCGGACCCCGTCCGGGCGATATCTGGCACGCTATACCCGAAACGGACTAGCGTATTTTGGATATCTCTCCCGACCGCGCCTTCGTCTTCGACGACAAGAATGCGAACTGGGCTCATCGATGTTCCGCAGGGATCTATCCTCTCGGCGGAAGGCGAAATCCAACCCGAAATTCGCTCCCGGCGCCGCCCTCGACCGCCAGCGACCCACCGATCCGCTCGGCCAGCCCGCGGACGATCCGCAGGCCGAGGCCGGCGCCCTCCACAGAGTCGAAACCCGCCGGGAGGGGGCCACCGTCGTCCTTGACCACCAGCCACCCCCCGCGCCCGCCGTCCTCGATGTCCACCGCCAGCGCGACCTCAGCCACCTCGCGCCCGGCGCAGCCATGGCGGAAGGCGTTGGACAGAAGCTCGTTGGCGATCAGCGCCACCGGCATCGCCAGCCCGGCGGGCAGGGTGACGCCCTTGGCGTTGATCCGGACCGTGACGTCCGCCTCCTCCGGCGCCTCGCTCTCCAGCAGTTCGCCGACCAGCTCCTTCACGTAGCCACCGAAATCGACCTGCGCGAAACCGCCGTCGGCGAGGGCGTAATTCTGCAGCAGCGCCAGCGCGTCGACCCGCGACTTGCCCGCCTGCGCCGCCGCCGCAGCGCCCCCCCCGCCGCGCGCCTGCAGGCCGAGCAGCGTGGAGATCGTCTTCAAAGTCGTCTGCAGCCGCCCCTGCATCTCCGCGCGGCCCCCCCGGCCGGCACCCTCGACCGTGCCACCCTCGCCCCCGGGCGGGTCGGGCTGACGCGGGTCCGCCGCGCCGGCGACCTCCTCCTGCCGGACGTCGCGGTTGATCCCCACCAGTGCCAGCGGGGTGCCATCCTCGTCCTGCAAGGGGACGAAGACAGCCTCGCAGAGGCCGCCCTCCCCGTCGCGGCCGACGAAGGGAGCCCGCGCCTCCCAGCGGCGGTGCTCGCGGATCGCGGCGGTGAACTCGGAGCGGAAGGCCTCCGGATCACCGGCGCCATAGATCTTGTGCAGCCCCAGCCCGACCGCCTCCGCCTTGTTGTACCCGAACAGCGCCTCGGCCGCCGGGTTCCAGTCGATGATCCGCCCCTTCATGTCGGCCACCACGATCGCGTCGCCGATATGTGCGAAGGTCAACGCCTGCCACTTGAGCTTGGTCTGCGCCTTGTGGAAACCGGACACGTCGCGCACCAGGACCACCGTGTTGCTCGGACCGCTGCGCGCCGCGCGCAGCTCGAAGTGCGAGGCCCCGCCGGCGCCCGCGACACGGAACTCGTGCTGGAACACACCGTCCGCCGCCAGCGCGCCGGACATCTCCTCCGCCGCCACGCCGAGGTCGGGGAGGACCTCGCCCAGCTCGCGGCCGAGCGAGGCCTGGCGGTCGACCTGCAGGGGGAAATCGACGGGCGGGATCAGCTCGACCACCCGCGCGGCGCCGTCCAGGACCAGGATCATGTCCGGGCTGGCGCCGAACAGCGCGCGGTTCTCGGCTCGCGAGTCCTCCAGCCCGCGCTCGGCGCGCAGCTGGTCGGAGATGTCGTGGAAGAAATAGGTCGTGAACATCACCGAGCCGTCCGGCGACTTCACCTGCGACACGTGCGCGTGGGCGGTGATCTCCTCCCCGTCGGCGGCCGACAGGTCGACCACCGCCTCGCCCGACCAGCCCCCGCCGCCGCCGAGCGAACCGTGCAGCTCGCCCAGCTGCGCAGCGCCGTCGCCGGCCAGGAACTCCTCCACGCCGCGCCCCGCCATCTCCGCCTTCGTGTAGCCCAGCAGCGACTCGAGCGCCGGGTTGGAGTCGAAGATCGACCCGCCGCGATCCACCATCGCCATCCCGACCCCGGAGTCGCGGAACAGGGCGCGGAACTTCGCCTCGCTGGCGCGCAACGCCTCCTCCCCGCGGCGCGAGTCGGTGACGTCGAACATCGTCACCAGCAGCCCGCCGTCCGCCATCAGCTTGGGGCGGAACTCCAGCTCGCGGACCGAGCCGTCGTCGGTGCGCAGCGGATACACCCCGGCCGTGCCCCTGCGCCAGACCTTGGCGCGCCAGTCCTCGACCAGCCCCGCGGCGGCCGCCTCGCCCGGCTCGGCGCAGTGCGCGTGCAGCCAGTCCTCGACCGACCCGGCCGCGCCGATGTCCGAACCCGCGACCTCCGCGTGCGCCGGGTTGCAGTAGACCGTCCCCCCATCTCTCCCTAACAAAACAATACCAAACGGCGCCGACTCCGGGATCGAGCGGAAGCGCTCGCGCTCGGCGCCGGCGTCGGCGAGCTCCCCCTGCAGCTTCTTCAGCTCGACGCCGCCCGCCGCGAGGTCGGCCTCGAAGCGCGCCGCCCTGTTCTCGGAGGCGACGGCGGCGTCCTCGAGCCGGGCGGCCTCGCCGCGGGCTGCGTCCAGCTCGTGCTCGGCGCTCACGTCGACGGCGATCCCGTAGACGCAGCCCTTGTCCTCCCCGTCGCTGGGTTTGGCCGAGAAGCGCAGCCGGTGGGTCTGCCCGTCGGCCCCCGCCATGCGCACGACCTTGGAGAACGACTGGCGCCCCTGCGCCGCCGCCCGCAGCAGGTCGGCCAGGGGGTCGACGTCGGCCGCGTCGAGGCCGTCCGTCCAGCCGCCCCCGAGCTCCTCCTCGAGCCCGCGGCCGCGCAGGGTGAGCCACGCGTCGTTGACCAGGTCGATCTCGCCGTCGGCGTCGCACC
Source organism: Verrucomicrobiales bacterium (assembly GCA_028280355.1). Lineage (GTDB taxonomy): Bacteria > Verrucomicrobiota > Verrucomicrobiia > Verrucomicrobiales > DEV007 > JANQMB01. Next base: position 8,931 of record JANQMB010000100.1, on the reverse strand, counting down.
GCCAGGCGGGCACCGGCAGCTCGTGCAGCACCGAGTCGCGCAGCGCCTGGTCCCTGGCGGGGTTCTCGTGGCGGTCGAGGTCGAAGCCGACCCGCACCACCCCGTTGACCTCGCCGTCCTCGTCGCGCCTGGGCGAGTTGGTCCACACCACCCGCCGCGGCTTGCCGTCGTGGCCGACGACCTCCTCGATCTCGGCGTCGGGGAAGCTGAACTCGCCGCCGTCGAGCAGGCGGCGTGCGAAGTCCATGAAACGCTCCTGTGCCTCGCGCCGTGCCCCCTTGTGCAGGAAGGCCTCCCAGTAGTATTTCTCGTCCTCGCCGACCGGGTCCCAGCGGCCGAGGCGCTTCGCCGCCCGGTTGCTGCGCACGATCCGCCCGTTGGCGTCCAGCACCACCAGGGGGTTGCCGGGGCTGGCCATCACCGCCTCGGCCAGGTCGGCCTCGAAACGCTGCTCGCGGCGCAGGCGGCGCTCGCCGGTGATCGACTGCGCGCTCACCACCATCCCGCTGACGGCGCCGTCCTCCGAATACCAGGGGCGCATCAGCCAGCGCACCCAGTCGCACGCCCCGTCGGCCCACTCGACCAGCTCCTCGCCGGTCTGCTCGTCCCCCTCCGCGAGGCAGCGCTCACAGAGCGACTGCCACCTCTCCGACACCTCGGAGAAAATCTCGAAGTGGCCACGGCCGGCCAGCCCGGATTCGGCGAGGCCGAACGACCGGCGCCAGGCGGCGTTGGCGTAGACGTAGCGCATCTCGCCATCGAACATCGCCATCGCCAGCGGGCAGGCCTCGGACATCAGCTGCAGGTGGAATCGCGAGACACCACCCGCGCCACCGCCCGGACCCGCCGCGCGACCGCTGCCGCGCCGTACCCGGAAGGCCTCCGCCCCTGCCTCCGGCACCCCGACAGGGGGCTCCGGCAAGGTGTCGGCCGGGGGAGCCTCGCCCGCCATGTCGAAGGCGCCCATCAGCTCCTCGGCGAGCTGCGCGGTCGCCGGGTCGAAGAGGGGCTTGGCCACGTCGGCGACTTCGGGCTCGACATCGACATCGACATCGACATCACCCCAGTTCCCGGTCACGCGCCCGGACCGGTCGGCCAGCCAGGTGCGCGCCGCGTCGATCTTCGATTCTAGCAAAACACTATCCACCGGCGAGGTCAGCACGTCGTTCACCTCGGCGGAGCTGACCCCGGAACTGACCAGGGCGTCCTCCAGGGCGATGATGTAGGGCTGCGCCGCGCCCGAGGTGGCGCGCACGTGGTCGAAGAAACTCTCGGTCTCGCCGTTCGCACCCACGCAGCCCGCCACCAGGAGGGGCTGGGACCGGAAGAACGACTTCGCCTCATGCATCGACTCGCAGGCGCTGACCTCGTAGCCCTTGCGCGACAGCACCTCGCAGATCTCGCGGCGGTTCGCCGCGTCGTCGTCGATGACTAGCGCCCGCCGGTCTCGGCTCTCCTCGATCGCTACGCCCACAGTCTCCCGATCCGGTGGTGTCTTGGTTTCCAAAGTTTGAGAAAAGGTCTTAAAACTGCGAAAGATACCCGAGACAGGTAGTTAAACAAGGTTAATTATCCCGACAATAGTCCTTGGAATGGCCCGGGGTCGAGATTCATCTTGCGGCTCGGACCCCGGTCTGGATCCTGTCCCATGCCCCCGCATCTCCCCCTCGCCACCTGCGCCACCCTCGGGCTCGTGATCCCGGTTGCGGCACCCGGCGCCGAACATCACTGGCCGGACTTCCGCGGCCCGGGCGGCAACGGCATCGCCAGCGTGGCGGAGGGCGTCCTGCCGGTCGAATGGTCGGAGGGCGAGAACATCGTCTGGAAGACCCCGGTGGCGGGCCGCGCCTGGTCGTCCCCGGTGGTGTGGGGCGGGCAGGTCTGGATCACCGAAGCCAGCGAGGACGGGGGGAAGATGGGCGCCGTCTGCCTCGACCGCGAGACCGGCGCGGTGGTCCACCGGGTCGCCCTGTTCGAAAACGACGTGGTCGAACCGCTGGGCAACTCCGTGAACAGCTACGGGTCGCCGTCGCCGGCGATCGAGGCGGGGCGCGTCTACGTCCACTTCGGCAGCTATGGCACGGCGGCGATCGACACCGCGAACGGCCGCACCGTATGGACCCGGACCGACCTGCCCTGCCGCCACCTCCGCGGCCCGGGCTCCTCCCCCGTCCTGTTCGAGAACCTGCTGGTCCTCACCATGGACGGCGCCGACGTCCAATATCTCGTCGCGCTCGACAAAGCCACCGGCGAGACGGTGTGGAAGACCGACCGCTCCACCCAGTGGGACGACGTCGAGGCTGGCGGCAAGATCCGCGGCGACGGCGACCTCCGAAAGGCCTACTCGACGCCCATCTTCACCCGGGTCGGCGGCGAGATGGTCATGATCAGCCCCGGCGCGAAGGCCTGCTTCGGCTACCGGCCGCGGACCGGCGAGGAGCTCTGGCACATCACCTACGGGGGGTTCTCCAACGCCTCCCGCACCGTGGTCGAGGGGGGGCGCGCCTACATCAACACCGGCTTCGCGAAACCCCATCTCGTCTCATTGCGCCTCGACCCGAAGGCGTCCGGCGACATCACCAGCAGCCATATCGAGTGGGACATCTTCAAGAGGGTGCCGAGGCGCTCCTCCCCGGTGGTCGCCGGCCGGCACCTCTACATGACCAGCGACGAGGGGATCCTGAGTTGCATCGACCTCGCCAGCGGCGACGCGGTCTGGTCGGAGCGGCTGCGCGGCCACTTCTCCGCGTCGCCGATCTATGCCGGGGGCCTGCTCTACTTTTTCAGCGAGATGGGCGACACCTTCGTGCTGCGCCCCGGCGACACCTTCGACCTGGTGGCCACCAACAAGCTCGCGGACGGCTTCATGGCGTCCCCCGCCGTCTCGGGCAAGTCCATCATCGCGCGCAGCAAGACACACGTCTACCGCATCGAGGTCCGCGACTAGGGTTCGGAGGGGCGGCATCCTGCCGCCCTCGTAGGAGCGCGCCGCCTGCCGCGCAAAATGCAGCCCTTCCCCCCACGCTACCCGACCCCTTCCTATCCTCTACCATCGGGATCGCCGCGGGAGTTCGCGACGGTCCCTCCCTAGAGCATCAAGCGAGGTGATGCCCCCGGGCTTGGGGTCGATCGCCCTGCGCCCTCATCGAGGGCGCCCTACCGTGTCGCGGATGCGCCGACGCCGTGGGCGAAGGTAGGACGGCCTCGATGCCGCCGCCGGGCGCGAGGACACCGCCCTGTCTAAGATGCCCTAGCCACCCCACCCGCCCGCTTCTCCACCGGCAGGATCTTGAACGCGGCCCCCATCGCCCTCGGGTGGGAGAGGGTCTGGAACTGGCGCAGCAGCTTCGCGGTCTCGGCGTCGGGGGGGGCGCCGCGGGCCTCGACCTCCAACAACCAGGGGCGCGCCGCCTCGATGAGGAAGCGGTGCTGGTCGACCAGCGGGCCGGCCCGCAGGCCCGCCGAGGCCGCCGCCGCCGCCACGCGCTCGAAATCGACATGGGCGGTCAGGTCGATCTGCCCCGGTGCCCGGAGGGGGTCGTCCAGCAGCCGGTGCCCCGCATAGGCCCTGAGCGTCCCCCCCGCACGGCCGGGCTCGTAGAACATCTCCGTGCGCTCCAGCCCGTAGTCGATGAACAGCCCATAGAGCTCCTCGAACCCCCCGGAGAGCCCCTCGAACCACGGGGGGAGACCGGTGTTGAGCTCGACTGTGAACCCCTCCGCGAGACCGGCCGGCAGCGCCCCGGCGACCCCGTCGCCGGCCGGCCGCAGCACCTCCCGACAGGCGCCTCCGCCGACCGCCACACAGACCTCCGACCAGCCCCGACCGTCGGAGCGGAAACGCCGCACCGGCATCGCGTCGAGCACCTCGTTGGCGACCAGGACACCGCGCGCGGCGCGCAGGTCCCCCCAGCCCGCCACCACCTGGCCGGACCCTACCGGCAGCCCGGCGAGCCGCCGCCGCAGGGGCTCGCGCTTCGGCTCGAAAGGTTCCACCGCCACGTAGCGTATCCTCTCAGATACCCCATCCGCCAGCAGCGCGCCGAGCTCCGCGGTCAGGTCCGCCGCCAGCTCGCCGCCCTCGGCGCCGACCTCGACCACCGACAGCTCCCCCCCCCCCGCCGCCGCCATCCGCTCCAACACCGGGGCCAGGTGCCGCGCCAACAGCTTCCCGAAACAGCGCCCCACGCTCACCGATGTCACGAAGTCCCCGCCCCGCCCGACCCGCTGCCGCCCGCGGGTGTAGTATCCGAACCCCGGGTGGTACAGCGCCAGCTCCATGAAGCGCCCGAACGGCAGCGCCCCACCCGAAAACCTCGCCTCGGCCGCCAGCACGGCGAGGAACTGCGGGTCGGCCTCCGGCGGCCCGGGCGCTGCGGCTTGCTCTGGCATCCCCCTAGCTTATACTAACGGCCGGCTCCGGCGAGCCGGAACACACAGGAGATGATGGCCCCAAGATGGCGTCCTAACACGGACACCTACGCGACGCGCCTACGCCCGCCCCTCTACCGGAGGCGCTGGTTCCAGGTCGTGTTGGCGGGCACCTGCATCGCCTTCGTCGCAGGGCTCATCGGGACCTACGCCTTCCTCAAACCACACAAGGACCGCGCCGACCGCTTCGACCTCACCGAGATCGGCCACCTCGAGGTCCCCAGCCGGATCTACGACCGGCACGGGCGGGAGATCGGCCAGATCAAGATCGAGGACCGCCGGCCGGTCGGCCTCGACCAGGTCCCCTACCATGTGGTCCAGGCCCTCACCGCGGTCGAGGACTCGCGCTTCTTCGAACACGACGGCGTCGACTACATCGGGATCGTCCGCGCGGCGATCCTCAACCTCAAGGCCGGCCGGGTCACGCAGGGCGCCAGCACGATCACCCAGCAGCTCGCCAAACAGTGCTACGAGGAGCTCCGCCTCCAAAGGAACCTCGACACCAAGATCACCGAGGCCTTCCTCGCGCGGCGCCTGGAGAAGGAGTTCTCCAAACCGGAGATCCTCGAGCTCTACCTCAACCGCGTGTTCTTCGGCAGCGGCTACTTCGGCATCGACTCCGCCTCCCGCGGCTACTTCGGGAAACCGGTGGGCGAGATCGACGTCGTCGAGGCGGCCACGCTCTGCGGGCTGATCAAGAGCCCGACCCGGCTGTCGCCGAAGAACAACCCGCGCGAGTCGCGCACGGCGCGCAACCACGTCCTGGCCCGCATGCACATCGAGGGCATGATCACCGACGCCGAACTCGCGGAATACCGGGCGAGGCCGATCGAGCTGGCGGAGGCACAGGCGCAGCAGAACTCCTACGTCAACGAGATCATCCGCCTGCGAGTCATCTCGCAGCTGGGCTTCGAGAAGGCCGCCGGCGGCGGGTTCAAGATCTACACCACCATCGACCGCGACGTCCAGGCCGCGGCGCGCCAGAGCCTGTTGCGGAACCTGTCCAAGGCCGAGTCCCACCCGCAATACAAGCACCGTACCTACGCCGAGTACCAGGAGACCGCCCGCGCCCGCGACCCGCTCGGCGGCGCCTCCCCCAAGCCGAAGGCCCCCGACTACCTGCAGGGCGCGGTCCTGATGATCGAGAACGACAGCGGCGGGGTCGTCGCCCTGGTCGGCGGGCGCAGCTTCCAGGACAACCAGTTCAACTACGCCTTCCACGCCAGGTGTTCGCCCGGCACCGCCTTCACCCCGCTCGTCTATGCCGCCGCCTTCTCCGGGGACGACTTCCCCGGCTCGATCGTCAAGGACGCGCCGATCGACAACCGCAGCGTCGCCATCGGCGGCAGCACCGGGATCCTGGGCGAGTGGGGCAACGAGTCGGCCGACGTCACCTACCTCGGCGATATCCCCGCCCGCGAGGCGCTGGTGCAGTCGAAGAACGCCGCCACCGTGCGGCTGGGCAAGAAGGTGGGCCGCCGCAAGGTGATGGACCTCGCAAAGCGTGCGGGCATCGAGTCGCCGATGGACGACTACGACCGCTGCCTGCTCGGCAGCAGCACCCTGGAGCTCGACGAGTTCTGCATGGCGTTCACCATGTTCCCCAACGGCGGCACCCGCCCGGACAAGCTCCACCTCATCTCCTCGGTGACCGACGCCGCGGGGAAGGTGATCTACACCGAACCGGAGTCCAAGCAGGTCCGCGTCATCGACGGGATCGCCGCCTACCAGACCCACAGCTGCCTGGCGGAGGCCCTGGAGCGCGGCACCGGGAAGGGGGCCGCGGGGAGCTACGGCCTGCGGGACCGCAACGCCGCCGGCAAGACCGGCACGGCCTACAACTTCACCGACCTGTGGTTCGTCGGATACAACGACAAGCTGACCTGCGGCGTCTGGGCCGGCTTCGACACCACCGACACCATCTACCACGGCGCCTTCAGCAACACCACCGTGCTGCCGGTGTGGGTGGACGCCATGAACGCCTCCGCGGCGGCCTTCCCCTCGCAGCCGATCCCCCTCCCCGAGGGCGCGCGCACGGTCGAGATCTGCAAGAAGTCCGGCCGGCGCGCCACCGACGCCTGTTACGAGGAGCTGCCCGGCTCGGAGGACGGGGAGCGCAAGATCGAGCGCAGCACCTACCGGGAGATCATCCGCGCCGGCACCGACTTCCACCTCTACTGCGACTACCACTCCGGGGGCGAGGGCACCCCCCGCCCGATCCTCCCACAGATCGCCAGCTCCGGGCCGGCCCCGCCACCCATCCAGACCGGGGCGCCGGCCGACGCCATCCTCGTGCAGTCGCCGACGGTGATCGGCGCCGACGACCCCTACAACTCGATCCAGCCGGTGCTCAGGGCGCGGCCGGCCAACGCCGAAGACGAGGTCCGCCGCGCCACCCCGGTCAGCCCGATCTCCCTGGGCAACTCCAAGCCGCCGATCGAGATCGAGCAACCCGAGCCGCTGGTGATCCCCGAGGTGGACTAGGGGCAGGGGCGCAGCCCCCCGATCAAGGGCTCGAAACCGTACCGGGACGCGGCCGCCAGACTCCCCTCCACGCCGCGCTCCCCCCCCTTGTGCCGGTGTTCTTCCGGCCTACATTCGGAAGACGACCGGGTCCCGCCCGAGGTCGTCCCCCTGCACCGAAAATGGCCGACCTCCCCTCGAACCGCCGCGACCCGAAGGACATCTCCGTCGCCAAGCCCCGACCCGCACCGGGCCCGCAGCCCGATCCGGGGGCGGCATCCGGCGCCGCCGGACTGCCCTCCGGGAGGGGCGAGCTCAGCCTCGACCAGGCCCTCGAGAGACTGCGCGACCTCAACGTCCCGCTCGAAGAGGTCGCGCGGGAGTTCGGGCTGGACCCCGATCTGCTACACCGCCTGCACACCGAGACCGTGAAACCCAACCGCAAGCTGGGCGGGGGGGGCGACCGGTTCCCGTCGCAGGCGCCGGTGGCCGCCGACGATAGCGAGCGCGAGGCCTTCGCCAGGAACTGGGACCGCGCGGCCGAGGGGGTCGAGGTCGAAGTACCGCCCACCTCCCTTGAGAACTTGCTCAACATCTTCCCCCCGCTGCGGCTCGTCCTGGGGAGCGAGCGCCGCCGCTTCACGGTCGGCGTCACCGTCTGCCTCGCCGCGGCATTCGGGGTCTACTCGCTCTCGAAGCGCGATGTCGCCCCGACCGAGACCCCGACCCCGACCCCAACCCCGCCCCCCGTCTCCCCGGCGGGCGTGGTCAGCCTGCCGAGCGCCACCGACCGGGATCGCGCCGAGGAGCTGGCGCACAGCTTCCTCGCCGCCGCCGGGTGGCCGGCGAAGGAGCCGTTGGTCGCCACCCCGGAATCGATAGCCCCCCTCGCCGCCGAGTGGTACTCCCGCCCGGAGAACCGGAGCCGCGAGCGCGCTGCCGGGAAGATCGAGTTCGAGTCCTCCATCGGGATCGTCAAGGATGGCCATCGCTACGTGATCAGCGACGTGACCGTCGATGGAGACCGGTCGGTGGTGGTCGTGAGGGCACCGGAGTCCGGCGACTACAAGGTGGACTGGAAAGCCACCGTCCGCTACTCGGCGAAGTCCTGGTCGAGGTTCATCGCCGACCGCGACACCGAGGCGTCCAGCTTCTACGTGCGCTGCACACGCGGCGACTACTTCAACTCCCCCTTCGACGACGACCATGTCTACGACTCCTTCCGGCTCGCCCGCCCCCTCCAGAGCGAGGAGGTCCTGTATGGATACGTGCGCAAGGACGACCCGCTCGCCACCTACCTCGCCGCCCTGACGGCCAACCACCCTCGCCCCAAGAACCTCATCCTGAAGATCCGCTATCCCGAGTCCGGGGTCAGGGACTGTGTGGAGATCGTCGGTGTCCCAGCCGACAGCTGGATCCAGGTGCCCAAAAAATAGCGGCCGATGCCCGACCCGGACAGCGACGACATCCCCCTGCTCCCACCGCTCTCCCCGCAGATCCCGGAATCGCGGAACCGCGACGAGATCGACCGGGCGGTGGAGAAGATGCGACGCGACGGCCTGTCGGCCGAAGAGGTCGCCGCGGAGTTCGGGCTCGACCCCGACACCCTCCACCGCTGGGCCCGACCCGCCCAGACAGAGGAGGAGGTGGACGCCCCCGATCCCTCAACGGAGCCCCAACACCCCCTTCCCGACAGACCCCAGCAACCCAGCTACCAGCCGCGGGGCGTCCTGAAGGTGACGCCGAAACTCGTCCCCCGGGTCGAGCCGGAATACGTCGAGCCCTGGACGCCCCCAAAAGATGGGATGCCCGCCGGGCGCACCTTGTACCGCGAGACCCCGGAGGCCTCCATCGCCCCCTTGCTACAGCGCTTCCTCGACAACAAGTTCCGGATCGGCATCGCCACCGCCGTCGTCCTCGCCGCCGTCCTGGCCGCACTGTCCCTCGTCGACAACCGCCCCAAAGACCCGGCCGCGACACCGACCCTCCCCCACCCCCCGATCCCCTCGCTCCTGCCCAGCAAGGAGAACTAAGAAC
>JANQMB010000056.1 GCA_028280355.1 Verrucomicrobiales bacterium | reverse complement strand
CAACGCCCGCCCGGCGGGGGACGCAGAACCCGCGTCCGGGGAGCCCGAGCCCGAGCCGGAGGAGCCCGATGTCCGCCACCTGGTGTCCCTTAGCCCCGCCGGGATGTTGTGGGCGAAGAAGCTGGAGATCGACGGGGGGAACCTGATGGTCTCGGCGCTGGGCGAGCAGAGCTTCGCGGTGCCCATCGACCGGGTGGAGTCCGTCAGTTTCGGTCACGAGGGGCTCCCCGCGACCGCCCCCGTGTTGGTCTGGGGGGGGTATTCCGACGAGGACGACGAGTACAAGAAGACCATCGACGCGCTCTCCGACCGGATCCCCGCACGCAAGTTGATCCAGAGCAAGTCGAAAGTCCCCGATGCCGACTTCATGCGCCACCTGCGCCGTTCGCGCGTGCTCCTCGTCCCCGAGATGGAGGGTTTCAAGCGGACCGACCTCAAGGAGAACATGGAGAAGGACGGCAAGGGCTGCCCGAGCTGGACCGACGTCTTCCGCGGGTTCCTGCGCCGCGGCGGCAACATTATCTTCCTCAGCCCGACCGGCGACGCCCTGAACTTCTTCAACGAGTCCGGCCTCGGACCGCTGCGCTCGGGTGGCAGCGGCAGCGGCTGGGAGTTCACCGCGGAGGGGAAGAGGCTCGGCGTCAAGGTCGCCGGCACGATCTCCAACGTCAACGCCACGCACTACTATCGGAAGGGCGAGCCCTGGAAGGTGTGGGGGGCGGCCAAGGGGGGTGGCGACGGGGCGGTCCTCGTCGGCCGCCGGCTCGAGCGCGGCTGGGTCATGGCCTTCGGCGCAGATTTCTACGAGACCAGCGACGAGGTCACCGAGACACTCACCCGCATGGTCGAGTTCAGCGGGCGGCGATAAAGTTTTAAGTGTTAAGTTTTAAGTGGTTAAGCAAGAGGCGCTGGGTAGATTTTAGGAGTTCTGTTAGAGTTTCTGACGTCCTTCCGCCCCGCTTAAAACTTAATCACTTAAAACTTAACACTTCCTCGTATAGCGCCAGGGTTTCCTCCGCCATCCGCGTGGCGCTGTGACGTTCGACGACGTTCTGGCGTCCCTCCTCGCCGAGGCGTGCACGGCGCCCGGGGTCGCCCAGCAACCCCGCCAGGGCGGCGGCCAGCTCCCCGGCATCGCCTGGCGGGACGGTGATCCCGCCGCCCGTTCCCGCCAGCATCTCGGGGAAAATGCCGTGGTGTGGCTGCACCACTGGCACCCCGCTGGCCAGCGCCTCCAGGGCCGGGATCCCCTTCGGTTCCCGGTAGACGGTCGGCATGGAGAAGACGTCGATCGCCGCGAAGAACTCGAGTTTGCCGGCCCGGTCGGGGGAACCGACATATTCGAACTTCCCGCCCAGCCCGGCCTCGTGCAGCCTGGCGACCTGCCGCTCGTAGAAGCGGGTGTCGCCGTCGCCCAGCCAGCCGCCGGCTTTCAGATGGGCGTCGCTGCAACCGTGTTCGCGGTGCAGCCCCACGAAGGCCTCGACCAGTTCCCCGAAGCCCTTCTCGGGGGCGATGCGGCCGAAGTATCCGACCGTCGGCGGTCTGCCGGCGGCGGGCTCGACCGCGGCGAAGTCCCGCGTGTCGATGCCCAAGGTCACGATGTGGAACTTCTCCCTCGGCACCTCGAGCAGCTCGGACATCGCCCCGGCGTAATACTCGCTGAAGGTGACGAAGCCGTCGACCTCGCCCGCCAGCCGGCGCAGTTCGGCGAGGACCTGCGGGCGGTGCTCCTCCGTCAGTTCGTCGAGGAACAGGTCGTCGCCCTGCAGGGTCACCAACACGGGGACGCCGGTCTCCCTCTTCAGCGCGGGCACGAAGCCGGCGATCAGCAGGTTGGTGAGGTTGACGAGTTCGGGGCGGGCCTCGTCCCTGATCCAGGCCACCGCGCGCTCGACCTCCTGCCGCTGGTTGCCCGCCTCGCCGCGCAGCATCGAGAGCGTCAGCTCGCCCAGCGCCCCCGCCTCGACCTCGATCCCGCGCCGCCGGGAGACCCGGCGGACGAAACCCGGCCGGTCCAGCCAGCGCAGGACGAACCCCGGCAGCCGGCGGAACAGCCGTGATTTCTGTTCGAGGTAGACGCTGACCCCGCCGAACAGCAGGGCGTCGTCGCTGGCGTCCTCCCCGTCGGTGGCGATCGGCGTATAGAGGGGCACGAACACCACCTCGCAGCCGAGCGCCCTCAGGCCCCGCGCCAGGTCGTTGTCGCGCAGGCAGCTGCCGCAGATCATCCCGGCCGCGCCGGCGCCGACGTAGGTCACTCGCATCCGCGGCACGCTCGTCATGGCGCCGCGGGCGGTCAAGGCGGGCGTCCGGCGGGCGGTTGATTTCCCCGCAGAAGGCCGCACATTCCCGCCCATGCTACCGAGCCACCAACTCTTCCAACAGGCCACAGGGGCGCTGGTCGACGAGATCTTACAGTTCCTGCGCAACGAGGAGCGAGACGTCTACAAGTCCGCCCTCGCCACCCTCGCCTCGGGCCGCAGGCTGCGCCCGGTCTTTATCCAGAAACGGCCGCTCGACAAACAGCTCGCCTGGATGGCCGACTCGCTGAAGCTCAGGGGCGGCGACGCCGTGGCCGAGCAAGTCCTGCAGGTCTGGCTGCTGAAGGCGAAGAAGGAGATGCTGGTCTCCTTCCTCGACGGGATGGGGATCGAGCACGACGGCGAGGGCTCGGTGGAGGAGCTGCCGGAAGACCTCGACGCCGACAAGTTGTCCGGCGCGATCGACGCGCTGTTGGAGAAACACCCGGCCGACGCGGTGACCGTCTACCTGCACCTGTTCCAGAGCCAGCGCCCCGGCGGCTGGGAGAGCCTCGCCGCGCTGTTGGAGGGGGACGAGCGGCTGAGCCTGGCACCCTAGCGGCGGCACCCGTGGGGGAACCGGAAACCCGCCCGGATCGCCCGCAAGCGAGCTCCCTACTGGGGGTCGGACTCTCGTAG
>JANQMB010000018.1 GCA_028280355.1 Verrucomicrobiales bacterium | reverse complement strand
AGCATCAACCCGACCGAGCGCGACCTCGAGTCGCTGGTCGGCCGCCTGCAGGAGGGCGTCGCGGCGGAGGTCGAGCTGCCCCCCGGTTACCGGGTCAGCTTCGAGGGCGAGTACGTGGCGCAGAGGGATGCCTCGCGGAGGATCGCGCTGTGGGGCGGGGCCGTGTTCGCGGTCATGGCGATGCTGCTGGTCGGCTACTTCAAGACCCCGTTCTTCGCCGCCCAGGTCATCTGCGATATCCCGCTCGCCCTGGTCGGCGGCCTGGCCTTCACCTACCTGAAGTTGAACAACATCAGCATCGCCACCCTGGTCGGCTTCATCGCCGTGGCCGGCGTCGCCGCGCGCAACAGCGTCATGCTGCTCTCACACTACCTCCACGTGATGCGCCACGAGGGGCAGCCCTTCTCGCGCGCGATGGTCGAGCGGGCCACCCTGGAGCGGCTGGTGCCGGTGCTGATGACCGCGCTCGCCACCGGCATCGCCCTGGTGCCGCTGGTGCTGGCCTCCGCGGCGGGCGCGCCGGGCAAGGAGATCCTCCACCCGGTCGCCGCCGTGATCGTCGGCGGCCCCGCCACCTCGACCCTGCTCGGGCTCGGGGTCACGCCGGCGGTGTTCTACGCCTTCGGCCGCCGCGCCGCCGAACGCTCGGTGGCGTTGGGGTCCCCGGCCTCCGCCTGAACCTAACAGAAGCCACTTTGTCAACGTCCAACCCAACAAGTAGCCAGAAACAAACCCAGCAGAGACCATGAAGAAAACCATACAGCCCCTATCCGCCCTCCTCGTCGCGGGTGTCTACAGCCTCGCCTCCTGCGACAAGCACGACCACGACCACGCTGGCGGCGACCATCACCACGAGAAGGGTGGTGGGCACACGCACGGCGACGGCGACGCCGACCACAAGCACGGGAAGGGAGATGGCGATGGCCACGACCATGACCACTCCGCGATGGCGGGCCCGAACGGCGGCCGGGTGTTGGCCGAATTCGAGCCGCACGCCGAGTTCTTCGTGCAGGACGACCGCCGGGTTCGCATCACCTTCGTCGACGACGACCACAAACCGGTCGCGCCGGGGGAGCAGATCGTCATGGTGATCGCCGGCGACCGCACGTCGCCGACCGAGCTCTCCTTCGCGAAGGACGGCGAGTATCTCGTCTCGGACAGGGAGTTGCCCGCCGGCGACGACTTCCCGGTCGTTGTCCGGATCAAGGCGACGGCCGCCGACAGCATCGAGAACGCCAAGTTCCAGTGCAATCTCAAGGTCTGTCCGGGCTGCGATCTAAAGGAATACGCCTGCGTCTGCGACCACGACCACTAGAGCACTTCAAGGCGAGTTGCACCCCTTAGACGAGGCCGGCGTCGCTTCCACGGCGCCCTTATCCTCGCCGCGCTCGGCTCTGCAGTTTGGCTCCGCCATGGAGATGCGCTTCGCGCTGGCAGTAGCGAGGGCGCCCTACCACGTGGCGGGTGCGCGGACGCCCCGTGGTAGGGCGGCCTCGATGAGGCCGCCGCCTGGCGCCCCCCCCACTTTGGGTCTCGCGCGCGTGACCCGGAGCCTGTAGAGCTTTGGGATGCGGATCCTCATCGTGACCCCATCCGCCGACGGTGCCCCGACGGGCAACGTCGCCTCGGCCGAGCAGTGGCGCATGGCGCTGGCGTCCGCCGGGCATGAGGTGGAGGTGCGGTCGGGGGTCGACGGGGAGACCGCGGATGTGCTGATCGCCCTGAACGCCGAGAAGTCGCGCGCCGAGGTCGAGGCGTTCCGCGAGCGCGTCCCCGGCGGGAAGGTCGTGGTGGCGCTCACCGGGACCGACATCTATCCGGAGCCTGCCCCTGGAGCGCTCGATTCGATGCGCTGGGCCGACCGGCTGGTGGCCCTGCAGCCAAAGGCGGCGGAGCAGGTGCCGCCCGAGCTGCGCCCCAAGGTGAGCGTCATCGTGCAGGGTGTCACGGACTTCGGCGGCGAATTGGGGCGCGGCGGCGACACCTTCGACGTGGCTCTGGTTGCCAACCTGCGCGAGGTCAAGGATCCGCTGCTGGCGGCGGCGGCGGCGCGGCTGGTGCCTGCCGGGTCCAAGCTGCGCCTCCGCCATGCGGGTGCGGTGCTGGACGAGCGCTATCGTCGCCTTGCGGAACAGGAGTTGGTGGAGAACCCCCGCTACGAGTGGTTGGGCGCCCTCGCACCGGAGGCGGCGAGGCAGCTGATCGCCGAATGCAAACTGCTGGTGCTCACCTCCCGCTCCGAGGGCGCCGGGCGGGTGGTCGGGGAGGCGATCTCGGTGGGCGTGCCGGTGTTGTCGACGCGGGTCGACGGTGTGGTCGGCCTTCTGGGCGAGGGCTATCCCGGGTTCTTCCCAGTGGGTGACGACGGCGCGTTGGCGGAGCTGTTGAACCGGGCGGAGAACGACGCGACGTTCATGGCCGACCTGCACGACCGATGTCGCGCGCTGGCGCCGCAGTTCGAGCCCGGGCGCGAGCGCCGGGCCTGGTCGCAGCTGATCGACGAACTTGCAGGGGAGGACCGATGAACACCCAGGGAGAACTCGCCGCAGAACTCGAGCGGACCGACCGGCGGACGCGCGAGCTGCTGGCGGACCTGGACGACGAGCAGCTGGCGGTGCCCTACCACCGGGGCATCAACCCGCCGATCTGGGAGCTCGGGCACGCGGCGTTCTTCTACGAGTATTTCCTGCTGCGCGAACTCGGCGGCCGGGCGGCCCGCATGCCCGGGTATGACGACATCTGGGATTCGTTCGAGATCACCCACCGGCACCGCTGGGTCCAAGGTGTCGTCCCGGACAAGGCGAGCGCCTTCGACTACTACACGCGGGTGATCGACGAGGCCCGGGGGCGCCTGGAGGATCGGGAGATCGGGCGGCAGGAGCACTACCTCTACCGATACGTGATCGCCCACCAGCAGATGCACATCGAGTCGCTGATCTGGGCGAGGCAGACCCTGGGCTACCCGGCGCCGCGGTTTTCCGACCCCGCCCCGGCGCCGCCGCCGCTCGCCGCTGAGGCGGGTGGGGATGCCGCGGTGCCGGGGGGGAAGTATTTCGTCGGGATGCCGGTTGACCGGGAGGGGATGGCGACCAGCGGGTTCAGCTTCGACAACGAGCGCCCCGGGTTCGAGGTCGAGCTCGAGTCCTTCGCCATCGCGAAGACCCCCGTGTCCAACGGGGAGTTTTTGGAGTTCGTCGAGGACGGCGGGTACGGCGAGGAGTCGCTGTGGAGTTTCGGCGGGCGCTGCTGGCTGGCCGAAGGGGAGGGGGGCGGGCGGCGCCACCCGGAATACTGGCGCCGTGGGGACGGCGGGAGCTGGCAGGTGAGGCGCTTCGACCGCTGGCATGACCTGCCGCCGGAAGCGCCGGCGCTCCACCTCAGCTACTGGGAGGCGCAGGCGTTCTGTGAGTGGGCGGGGCGGAGGTTGCCGACCGAGCCCGAGTGGGAGGCCGCCGCCCGCGGGCCGGGGGCGAAGCGGTTCCCCTGGGGCGACGCGATGGACGCCGCGCGGGTCGACATGGACGGCGTCCTGCTCGGTGCCTCGCCGGTGCATGCGTTCCCGGCCGGGGCCAGCGATTTTGGTGCCCTGCAGATGATGGGCACGGCCTGGGAGTGGACCGACAGCCAGTTCCTGCCCTACGCCGGGTTCGAGATCGACATGTACCACTACATGTCCGTCCTACAGTTCGGCGACCACAAGGTCACCAAGGGCGGGTCCTGCGCGACCTGCTCCAGCCTGATCCGCAACAGCTACCGGCAGGCCTACCTGCCAGGGCGCACCGACGTCTTCACCGGGTTCCGGACCTGCGCCCGCGCGTAGCTGGGGTCTACCCGAGCCGGTATGGGCGGCAGGATGCCGCCCCTCCTGGTGGGCGCCTTTTCGGAGGGGCGGCATCTTGCCGCCCACGGGGTAGGCGCCCTTCGTCGATGTGCCCTACGCGATCTGCCGCCGTAGCAGCTTGTTGGCGCGCTTCTCGATGGCCTGCGCCTTGCGGGTCTTGCCGAGGTCGCGCATGAGGGTGGCGAAGTTGGCGGAGACGATCGAGAAGGTCTCGCCGTCCTCGGCGAGGTTGCTCTCGAGGATGCGCAGCGCGGTCTCGTAGTTCTTCAGCGCCTCGTCGTCCTCGCCGAGCTCGTGGAGCACCGAGGCCAGGTTGCTGTAGGACTGGCCGAGGTCGGGGTGGTTCGGGTCGTTCACCCGCGCCCGGATCTCCAGGGCCTGGTTGTGCATCTCGCGCGCCTGGGCGCTGTATCCCGCCGAGTAGTAGAGGGCGCCGAGGTTGTTGTACACCGCAGCGACGTCGGCGTTGTCGCGGCCCAGGATCCGCTCGAAGATCTCCAGGGCCTTGATGTAGTTGTTCTCCGCGCGGTCGAAGTCTCCCCCGTCCTTGTAGAGCATGGCGAGGTTGTTGCGCAGGTTGGCGACGTCGAGGTCGGCCGGTGGGTCGAGCGATTCGAACAGCTCGATGGCCTCCTCGTAGAGCGGGGTGGCGCTATCGGGGAGCTGGCTGAAGTCGTAGACTGCAGCGAGGCTGCTCTTCAGGCGCGCCAGCTGCCCGCCGTCGATCTCGGCGGACTTCGCCCACTCCAGCGCCTCGAGGTAGAGGGTCTCCGTCGCCGGGTAGTCGCCGGACTCGCGGCGCATGTCGCCGAGCAGCTCGAGCGCCGCGATCAGATGCGGGGTCTCCGAGGGGTCGGCCTCGACCGCGCGCCGGGCGGAATCGATGGCGGTTTCGGCGGCGCGGGTGGCCTCGCTGGTTTTGCCTTCCTCGATGAGGGCGGTGATGCGCTCGACGAGAACCGACAGGACAGAGGTGGGGGTGGAGTTGCTCATGGGCTGTTGATGGGGGGGGATTGGGGGTGGGGTAAGGGTATTCGAAGCTGTTTTATTTTTCCGCAAAAGGTGGCGTTA
>JANQMB010000012.1 GCA_028280355.1 Verrucomicrobiales bacterium | reverse complement strand
ATTCACCGCGACCAAAGGCACGAAGGGCCATGGCAGCGGGTAACCCGATCCCCCGCGACCCAATAAAAGGCCGCCCCGCATCGACGCGCGGGGCGGGTCGACAAAAACGACAAGAACTCGCCTAGGGCAGTTCGAATTGGGATTGTCGGAGGGGCGGTCAGCCCGCCAGCAGATCCTAGGAGGACGCGAGCTCCTCGAGCTTGGCGAGCACCTTCGCCCGGTCGTTGGTCACCATGGTGCCGTCGGGCTTGAGCAGGATCAGGTTGGGGAGGAAGCCGGTGTCCCCCTCCTTGGTGAGCTCCCCGAGCGCCTTCTTGTCCGCGAGCTTCACCGCCATCCAGGTCATCCCGGAGTCCTTGACGTATTTCCGGTGGGCGTCCTTGTTGCGGTCGTATCCGTCCAGGATGATCTCGAACTTCTTCTTGTCGCCGAGGGCCTGGTTCTTCTTGTCGATCGAAGCCAACTGCTTCGTCACTGCCTTGCAGCCGCCTCACCAGGAGGCGGACTGGTAGATCACGTAGTACTCGAGCTTGGCCGACATCTCGGCGTCGGCGATCTCGCCGTCTTTCAGCTGGATGAGCTTGCCCTCGAGGGCGGCGGGCACCTTCGGTGGCGCCGCCTGGGCGGCGACCGCGAGGCCGCAGGTCGCGGCGATGGTCAGGGTTCTGATTGGGAGTTTCATCGGTGTTTCAGTTCTTTTGTTGTCAGGGCCGCCAACCGCAGCAGCCAGCCCGGGAAAGTCGCCGAAGATGGGGGGGACACCAACAAAAAGGCGCCGCCCCTCACGGGGCGCCGCTTTGAGGAATCGCGGGTTCCGCGGGTGCGGGGGTGGTCCCCCTAGCCCACGCTCTGCACCGTCTGCAGGACGCGGCCGGCGATGGCGTAGGGGTCGCCCTGCGAGTTCGGGCGGCGGTCTTCGAGGTAGCCCTTGTAGCCGTCGTTCACGAAGGAGTGCGGCACGCGGATCGAGGCGCCGCGGTCGGCGACCCCCCACGAGAACTTGTCGATCGACTGGGTCTCGTGCAGGCCGGTCAGGCGCATGTGGTTGTCCGGTCCGTAGACGGCGATGTGCTCCTCGCGGAACTTCTCGAAGGCGTCCATGAGACCCTTGAAGTAGGGCTCGCCGCCCTCGTCGCGCATCTTCTTGGTGGAGAAGTTGCAGTGCATCCCGGAGCCGTTCCAGTCGCCGGTGAAGGGCTTGCAGTGCCACTCGATATCGACGCCGTATTTCTCGGCGCAGCGCAGCAGCAGGTAGCGGGCGACCCACATCTGGTCGGCGCAGTTGGCCGAGCCCTTGCCGAAGATCTGGAACTCCCACTGGCCCTTCGCCACCTCGGCGTTGATGCCCTCGTGGTTGATGCCGGCGGCGAGGCAGAGGTCGAGGTGCTCGTCGACGATCTGGCGGGCGACGTCGCCGACCACCTTGTGGCCGACGCCGGTGTAGTACTCGCCCTGCGGGTCGGGGTACCCGACCTCGGGCCAGCCGAGCGGGCGGCCGTCCTGGAAGAGGAAGTACTCCTGCTCGAAGCCGAACCACGCGTCCGGGTCGTCCGGGATGCCGGCGCGTGTGTTGGAGGGGTGCGGCTCACCGTTGGGCAGCATGACCTCGCACATGACGATGGCGGCGTTGCCGCTGCGGCCGGCGTCGGGGAACACCGCCACGGGTTTCAACATGCAGTCGGAGTCGCCGCCCTCGGCCTGCATCGTCGAGCTGCCGTCGAAGCCCCACTCGGGGAGCTGGTCGAGGGTCGGGAACTCGTCGTAGTCGGCGATCTTGGTCTTGCCCCTGATGTTGGCGACCGGGGTATAGCCGTCGAGCCAGAGGTATTCGAGTTTGTATTTGGCCATCGTTTGTCTTCTGTAGGTTGGGTTCAGAGTCAGGCGCCCGATTTAGGCGCGAATATGCCCTCCCGCAAGCCCAGATCGGCCAGCGGGCGGCTGCCGCATGAGATGAGCAGGTCGCATGCCAACTGTCCATGCGAAACCGCCCGAGATCGCGCATTTGGCAGCCTCTGGCCACCTCGGCCGCGCCTGCCCGGCCGGACGCCCCGGCCGCCGCCCGCCCGGCTGGCGGGGAGGAACTCGGCTGTTGCGGGCGCGGCGCCTCTGCCCTAGCTAGCGGTGGCGTATGCGCGAGGAGAAGAACACCCAGCGGTCCACGGTGCACATCGGCTTCGACGGCCGGGTGCACAAGGTGTTCCGCGGGCCGGACGCCGAGAAGCGGTTCTCCACCGAGGTCAAGGTCCTCCGCTATCTTGAGGAGCGCGGTTGCGGGTTCGTGCCGCGCCTGTTGGACTCCGACCCGGAGGAGCTGAAGATCATCACCAGCAACTGCGGGGCGATCGTGCAGCAGCTCAGCGACGCCCGGGTGAAGGCCCTGTTCGACGAGCTGGAAACCTACGGGGTGCGCCACGACGACCCCTACTTGCGCAACGTGACCTACCGGGCCTCCGACGGGAGGTTCTGCCTGATCGACTTCGAGCTGGCGACGATCCTCGACGAGGGCGGGGAGGAGGCCGGGTCGCGTCCGGCCGCCGACCGCGGGGGGGGCTCGGCCTCCGGGGCGCTGGTGGCCTGGGACAGCTGCACGGATGTCGGGCGGTTCCGCCGCAACAACGAGGACGCCTATCTGGCGCTGTCGCTCGACGCCGAGGGGGCGAGTTTCGTCGGCAGGGAGGGCGCGTCTCCCCTGAAGGCCGCCGACCTCATCTTCGCGGTCAGCGACGGGATGGGGGGGGCGCGGTCGGGGGAGTTCGCCAGCCGGATCGCCATCGACAGGATCACCCAGCTGTTGCCCGGCCACTTCCGCCGCGGGTCGGCGGGCGAGAGCGGCGACCTCGACGTCCTCACCCACCTGTTCCGCGTCATCCACCTGGAGATCGAGCTGATGGGGGAGGCCTACCCCGAGTGCGCCGGGATGGGGGCGACGCTCAGCCTCTGCTGGATCACCCCGGGGAGGGTGCTGTTCGCCCACATCGGCGATAGCCGGATCTACCGCTGGCGGCCGGGCGCCGGCCTCGAGCAGCTGAGCGAGGACCACACCCAGGTGGCGGCGCTATTGCGGGCGGGGCAGATCTCCGAGTACGAGGCGCGCAACCACCCGGCGCGCAACCGCCTCTACAAGGCGCTGGGCGGCAGGAGCCAGTATGTCGATCCCCAACTGGGGGTCGTCGACCTGGAGCCGGGCGACCGCTTCCTCATCTGCAGCGACGGCGTCAGCGACGGCATCTGGAACCGGGCCATCGGCGATTTCCTGGAGTCCGGGGCGGGCGCCGCGGAGGTGGTCGCCGAGGCGGTGAAGGTCTATGGCCGCGACAACGCCACCGCGGTCGTGGTCGCGGTCGACTGAGGCGCCCGGCGGCCGGGGCTGTAACCCCGTCGCTGTGGGCACCGTATCCTAGGGCGCCGGGCCACGCTCACATCCAGGGTTCGGAAACCAAACTCATGAAAGGTCTGATTGCATCCGTCGTCACCGCACTGTCGCTCACCGCCCTTGCCCCTGGGGGCGAGCGGGGTGGGGAGTTCCGCCAGTCCGAAGTCGCCGCCGGGGCGGCCTGGTTCCTGCACCTCGACCTCGTCCAGCTCAAGTCCGGCAAGATCGGGGAACAGCTCATGGCGGAGATCGACGAGGATGCCGAGCGCAAGATCCGGGCCTTCAAGCGCATGATCAGCTTCAACCCCTTCGAGGACCTCGACGCGGTGACGCTCTACGGGACGGCCGCCGGGCCGGAGAGCGCCGTCGCGCTGGTCCGCGGGGTGTTCGACGTCCCGCACCTGACCGATCTGGTGACGGCGGCCGATGGCCACGAGGCGACGGAGCACGCCGGGAAAGTGATCCATGGCTGGAGCGACGCGAACACGCCCGCCGGGCGCCTCTTCGGCTGCCTCGTCTCGGACAGGCAGATCGTGTTGGGCCCCGACGTCGAGGTGCTGAAGGCCGCGGTGGACACGGTGGCCGGCGGCGGCGATTCGCTGGCCGACACCGGCGCGCTCGGCGCCCCGGCCGGCGGCGCGCCGCCGATCGTCTCGGCGGCGGCCGGCCTCTCGGCGCTGGCGGACCTGGATATCGAGTCGGCCTTCGTCCAGCAGATGCGCAGCCTCTACCTGGCGGCCGGCGAAAGCGAGGGCAAGGTCTTTGCGCGGGTGGTGGTGGAGGTGGACGACGAGCGCACTCCGAAGCTGATGGCCAAGATGCTGGCCGGCGTGCTGGCCTTCGGGGAGGCGTCCGACAAGTTGCCGGAGGGGGCGGCGGACGCCGTCGCCATCGAGGTGGAGGCCGGCAAGCTGAGCGCCAGCGGCGAGATGGACCTCGATTTGCTCCTCGAGATGATGCAGGGTCTCAAGGAGATCACGGAGACGTTCTGATCGCGTGCAGCGGCGGGCGTAGCGAGATATTGAGCGAACCACCGACAGACGCCAGCGACGAGGCGCTTGCCGCCCGGGTCCAGGCCGGGGCGTTCGACGCCTATGACCTGCTCGTGCGCCGCCACGAGGGCAGGATGTACAACTTCCTGCGCAGCAAGACCGGCGACCCCCGCGACGCGGAGGACCTGGCCCAGAAGGTGTTCGTCACCGCCTACCGGAAGATCGCCAAGTTCGACACCGGGCGCAGTTTCGAGACCTGGCTCTACACCATCGCCCGGCATGCCGCCATCGACCATTACCGCTACAACAGCCGCCGCCCGGAGCTCTTCACCGGCGACGACCACCCGCCCGAACCGGTCGACTCGCGCGACCCCTCGGACGCCCTACAGGTGAGCGAGGAGAAGGCCGCGCTGTGGCGCCGCATCCGCGACCAGCTCAACGACGCGCAGTTCACCGCGCTGTGGATGCGCTACGAGGAGGACCTCCCGGTGGCGGAGATCGCGTCCGCAATGCGCAAGACGAGCAACAACATCAAGGTGCTGCTGCACCGCGCGCGCGAGCGCCTGGCGCAGGGGCTGCGCAACACCGGGGCCGAGATCCCCAAGGCGTTCGCCTCGCGCGGCGCCGACGCTATCATCATCTAGACGAAACCGAAACTTCCCCCAGAGCGATGTCCATCTGCCGCAATACCCGCCTCCGCGTCTCCGAGTCCCTCGACGGGGGGGCACCCGTCCCCGCCTCCGCCGCCCGCCATCTGGAGGTCTGCCCGGAGTGTGCATCGTTCCGCGACGGCGCCCGCGCCCTTGGCGCGCAGCTGTCCCGGCGGGTGGAGGTGCCGGACGGTGGCGCGCCGGACGGGATGCACGACCGAATCATGGCCGCGGTGCGCGCCGACGGTGGGGCGGCCGAGGCAGCGCCGGCCCCGGCCCGTGTGGTGGGGTGGCGTTTCCTCGGCGGGATCAGTGCGGCGGCGGCGGCGATCGCCCTCGCCTTCCTCGCGCCGCGGGGGGGTGAGCCGGAGCCCGCGGGGGGTGAGGTCGTCGAGCTCGCCCCGGGGGGGCCGGGGCTGCCGTCGGGTTTCGAGGTCCCGGTCGATGTCGCCGGGGTGACGGCATCCGTCGGGCGGCGCTTCTCGGGCGCCTTCAGCCGGGAGGCGGAGGCGATCGCCTCCGACCTCGACAAGATCCGTGACTATTTCGGTTCCCGCCTGCTCGGCGCCGTGGGGAGAGGAAGCTAGGGAACGTCCAACGTTGAACATCGAACGTCCAACTTCGAAGTTGGAAGTTGGAAGTTCGATGTTCGCTAGGCCAGCAGGTCCTTCACCACGTGGCCGTGGACGTCGGTGAGGCGGTAGTCGCGGCCCTGGAAGCGGTAGGTGAGTTTCTCGTGGTCGAAGCCGAGGAGGTGCATCCAGGTGGCCTGCAGGTCGTGCACGTGCACCTTGTCGCGGGCGACCGAGAAGCCCAGCTCGTCGGAGGCGCCGTGGGTGTAGCCGCCCTTCACACCGCCGCCGGCCATCACCATGGTGTAGGCGTCGGGGTAGTGGTCCCTGCCTAGCACTTGCCCCTTCGAGGTGCGGCCCTCGCGGAAGGGGGTGCGGCCGAACTCGCCGCCGAGGATAATCAGGGTGTCGTCGAACAGGCCGCGCTCCTTGAGGTCGGCGACCAGGGCGGCGACGGGTTTGTCCATCGAGGCGCACTTCTTGGTCAGGCCGTCGCGGATGTCCTCGCTGGGGTTGGTGCCGTGGAAGTCCCAGCCCCAGTCGAAGAGCTGCACGAAGCGCACGCCGGACTCGGCGAGGCGCCGCGCGAGCAGGCAGTTGTTGGCGAAGCTCGCCCCGCCCGGCTGGGCGCCGTATGCCTCGAGGGTCCTCTTCGGCTCCTTGGAGATGTCCATCACCTCGGGCACGGACATCTGCATGCGGAAGGCCAGCTCGTACTGGGCGATGCGGGTCAGGGTCTCCGGGTGGGCGAAGTCCTCCGCGGCGGTCTCGTTGAGGTCCTTGAGCGCGTCGAGGCTCGCCCGCCGCAGCCCGCGGTCGACGCCCGGCGGGTCGGAGACGTAGAGCACGGGGTCACCCTTCGAGCGGCACTGGACGCCCTGGTAGACGGAGGGGATGAAGCCGGAGGCGAAGGAGTTCTTGCCGCCGTTCGGCTGGGTGCCGCTGGAGATCAGCACCACGTAGCCCGGGAGGTTCTGGTTCTCGGTGCCCAGGCCGTAGGTGGCCCAGGCGCCGAAGGAGGGGCGGCCGGGTTGCGGGAAGCCGGTGTGCACGAACAGCTCCGCCGGGGCGTGGTTGAACTGGTCGGTGTTCATCGAATTGACCACGCAGAGGTCGTCGGCGATGCCGTGGAAGTTGGGGATGGCGTCCGACATCCAGGTGCCGTTCGAGCCGTACTGTTTGAAGGTCCGCGGGGTGCCCATCAGCTTCGGGGTCCCCGAGGTGAAGGCGAACATCTTGCCCTTGATGTACTCGTCCGGGCACTCCTGGCCGTCGCGCTTCACCAGCTCCGGTTTGTAGTCCCACATGTCGAGGTGTGGCGGCGACCCGGTGAGGTGGAGGTAGATCACCCGCTTGGCCTTCGGGGAGAAGTGTGGCCGCTTGGGCAGCAGCGGGTTCTCCGGGGCGTCGAGCGCCATGCCGTCCCCGGCCATCATCTGCCCCAGTGCCACGGCGCCGAGGCCGAGGCCGCCGTCGCGCAGGAAGTGCCGCCGGGTGCGGTATTGCAGGTTTTCGAGATAGGGATTCATCGGTCGGATGGGATATCGTTGGCTGTGGCGGGCGGGCTCACCGCTTCATCAGCATCTCGTCGAGGTTGAGCAAGACGTTGCCGACCAGGGTCAGCGCGGCGAGGTCGGCGAGGTCGGCCCCCTCGGGGGCGGCGCCGATCGGGTTGGTGGCCATCTGTTTGGCGAGTTCCGGTTCGGCCGCGTAACGCTCGCGCGCCGTCCGGAAGAGCTTCCCGAGCCTGACGATCTCGGCGTCTTTCGGCGGGCGGGACAGGCATAGGTGGAAGCCGTGCTCGAGCTGCGGGCGGAGGCTCTCCGCGGAGGCGGCCATGCGCCGGGCGAGCGCCTGGGCGGCCTCGACGTAGACCGGGTCGTTGAGCGTCACCAGGGCCTGTAGCGGGGTGTTGGTGCGGTCGCGTCGCACGGTGCAGACCTCGCGGTTCGGCGCGTCGAAGGTCGCCATGGAGGGGTAGGGGCTGGAGCGGCGCCAGTTGGTGTAGAGGCCGCGGCGATAGCGGTCCTCGCCCTCGCTGGTTTTCCAGTCGACCCCGCCCCCGAAGGCCGCCTTGAGGCCGAGGTTCGGCTGCGGCGGGCGCACCGGGGGACCATACATTTTGTCGCTCAGCAACCCGGAGACGGCCAGCGCCTGGTCGCGCACCATCTCGGCGGTCAGGCGGATGCGCGGGCCGCGGGCGAGCAGGCGGTTGGCGGGGTCGCTGGCGGCCAGCTCGTCGCTGACGTGGGAGTTCTGCCGGTAGGCCGCCGAGGTGACCAGGAGCCGCAGGTAGGCCTTCACGTCCCAGCCCTGCCCGGCGAACTCGACCGCCAGCCAGTCGAGCAGCTCGGGGTGCGAGGGCGCCTCGCCCTGGGAGCCGAACTCCTCGCTGGTGAGCACCAGCCCGACGCCGAAGATCTTCTCCCAGAAGCGGTTGGCGACCACCCGCCGGGTCAGCGGGTTGTCCTCGCCGACCAACCACGCCGCCAGGCCGAGCCGGTCGGGCGCGGCGCCTTCGGGCAGCGGCCCGAAGGCGGAGGGGAAGCCGGGCGTGACCTCGGCGCCCTTGTTGAGATAGCTGCCGCGCAGCTGGATGTGGGTCTTGCGGTGTTTGCCCGCCGGCAGCTCGCGCATGACCGGGACGGTGGTCTGGGTGCCCAGGGAGGCGAGCTTCTTGCGCAGCGCTTCGATTTGTCCGCGGGAGCGCAGCGCCTCCGGGGACGATTTGGCGTAGTATGCCAACAGCAGCTTGTTCTCGTTCGCTCCGCGCTCCCCCTTCGGTTTGGCCAGGGCCGCCGCGACGTCGTGCGGCAGCGCCGGCGCAGGGTCTGCGGCGTCGGTGACCGAGATGCGGAAGCGGCCGATGGCGTGGTCGCCGTACATCTGTGCCAGCCCGATCGCCAGCTTGCCGCCGGGCAGCGGGCTGGCGAGCCGGAACACGGCGTAGTGGTCCCGGCCGAGCGCGCCGCCGACCGCCCAGCCGGAGTGGCTGTCCGGGCTGCCGTCGACCGCTGCGGCCGCGCCGAACCTCTCCTGCTCGTAGCTGGCCGAGGCGGATGCGAACATCGCCTTGCGGGTGCCGTCGAGCGACGCGGACTTCTCGCGCTGTGGCGCTTTGTCGAACACCTGTTCCCAGACGGTACCGCGCGCGGCGTCGAGCACCGACAGCTTGAACCCGTCGAGCCGGCCGGCCAGGTTGCCGTCCGTCCGGTTCCACACCACGATCTGCCGCAATTCGCGTTCGGCGCCCAGGTCGACCTCCCAGAAGGGCGCCTTGTCCCCATCGGCGGTGTGGGTGGTGCTCTTGGCTTGGAAGTTCCCGTCGGTGTTGCCGTCGATGGCGAGCCGCGCCTCGCCGCCGTAGCCGGTGCTGCTCTGCCTGGCCTCGCCCGAGGGGGCGACGTTGGTGCCGGAGGCGTCGAAGGCCTGCACCTCCGCGACGTGGATCAGGCGCCCCTCGCCCGGGAGTTCGATGCGCACGAAGCGCCCGCGCTTGGTATCCGAGGCCTTTCCGCTCACAAGCTCCACCTCGTTCAGGACGAAATTGCCGTTGCGGCCCGGGCCGCCCCTGCCGAGCTTGTCGTAGGCGAGGGCCTCGATCTTGATCGCGCTCACTTTCTCCAGGTTGGTCTCGGCGGAGATGGTGTAGCGGTCCGTCTTCGCGGCCTTGCCGGTGACCAGCACAGAGCCGTCCTTGCCGAGGGTGAAGGTCGCCCCCGAATCGGCCGCCATCTCGACCGGCTTCAGCACGCGCCAGTGCGAGTCATCTGACTTGAGCCCCTCCTCCCATCGCGCCAGGGCTGCCAGTTCTTCTGGTCCGGGTTCCAGCGCCGCCGCCTCGAGGGCGGCGATCTGGGCCTCGAGCTCGCGGGTCTCCCGGTGGTCGGCACCGGAGACCACCTTGATGGTCGGGCTCTCGTTCCTGCGGTCGGCGTCCTCCGTCTGGTTCAGGATTGCGAACACCTTGAAATACTCCTCCTGCGAGATCGGGTCGTACTTATGGCTATGGCACTGGGCGCAGGCCATCGTCGTCCCCATCCAGGCCGCCATGGTGGTGTTGACGCGGTCGACGACGGCGACGTTGCGGAACTCCTCGTCGTTGGTGCCGCCCTCGTTGTTGGTCTGGGTGTTGCGGTGGAAGGCGGTGGCGACCAGCTGGTCCTGGGTCGGGTTCTCCAGGAGGTCGCCGGCGAGCTGTTCGAGCGTGAACTGGTCGAAGGGCATGTTGTCGTTGAAGGCGCGGACCACCCAGTCGCGGTAGGCCCAGATGGTGCGCGGCGGGTCGTCCGCGTATCCGGCGGAGTCGGCGTAGCGCGCGAGGTCGAGCCACATGCGCGCCCAGTGCTCGCCGAAGGCGGGTTTGGCGAGCAGCCGGTCGACGAGTTTCCCGTAGGCGCCGGGCGTCTCGTCGGCGAGGAAGGCCTCGACCTCGTCGGGCGTCGGGGGCAGGCCGGTGAGGTCGAGCGAGAGCCTGCGGATCAGGGTGTGGCGGTCGGCCTCCGGCGAATAGCTCAGGCCCTGTTCCCCCAGGCGCCTGAGGAGGAAGGCGTCGACCGGGTTTCTGATCACCGCCTCCCGATCACCGATCACTGGAACCTCGGGGCGCACGGGTTTGGTGTACGACCAGTGGGTCTCGTACTCGGCGCCCTCCTCGACCCACTGTTTCAACAGCGCCACCTGTTCCGGGGTGAAGCGTTTGCCCTTCTTGGGCGGCGGCATCAGCTCGTCGGGGTCTCCGGTGGTGATGCGGTAGATGAGCTCGCTGGCGTCGAGGTCCCCGGGGACGATC
Source organism: Verrucomicrobiales bacterium (assembly GCA_028280355.1). GTDB lineage: Bacteria > Verrucomicrobiota > Verrucomicrobiia > Verrucomicrobiales > DEV007 > JANQMB01. The sequence goes on along the minus strand of JANQMB010000012.1, from coordinate 371 downwards.
GCGCGGACGCCGTCGTTGTCGGCGGTCGCCCCCTCGTGCGTGTCGAGGCGCAGGCCGGCCTTGCGGTCCCCCTCGTCGGGGCCGTGGCAGTGGAAGCAGTTGTTCGACAACAGCGGTCGGATGTCGTCGTTGAAGCTGACCTTGGCCTGGACGGTGGCGAGGCCGGCCAGCAGGGCGATGGCGATGCGGGAAAGCATGGTTGGAGCTATTCGAAAGATACCGTCCACTCCTGGCAAACATTAGCGCAAATGTGACCTGCCGCCTGGCTGGAATTGCGACGGATATGGTGGGAATTGCGACCGGTGGCTACCGAGCTACCAATATACCGTCGGTGGGGGGGAAACTGCCTATGGTTTGTTCCCGAATTCTGG
>JANQMB010000005.1 GCA_028280355.1 Verrucomicrobiales bacterium | reverse complement strand
GGGGGAGAGCTTGAGCGAGGAGACGACGCCGTTGGTGTCGCCGAGGCCGGGGGCGGCGGCGCGCTGGTCGGGGCGCTGCGCCGCGGCGAGGCGCCGGTGCTCGCCCGGTTCGAGGGCAGCTACGCGGCCACCACGCTCACCGTCATGGGCGACCGGGGGGGCTTCGTCTGGGAGCAGCCCCCCGCCAACAACCGCATCGACCAGCTGGTGGCCGAGAAGTGGCGGCGCATGAAGATCCTCCCCTCCGGGCTGTGCGACGACTACGAGTTCGTCCGCCGCGCCCACCTCGACCTCACCGGCCTCCCGCCGTCCCCGCAGGAGGTGCTCGACTTCGCCGCCGACCGCCGGCCGGGGCGGCTCAAACGCGACGCGCTGATCGACCGCCTCGTCGGGGGCGAGGCCTTCGTCGACCACTGGGCAAACAAGTGGGCCGACCTGCTGATGGTGAACAGGAAGTTCCTGGGGGCCGAGGGCGCCAGGGGGCTCCGCGACTGGATCCGCGAGGAGGTCAGGCGCAACACGCCATACGACGAGTTCGTGCGCAAGATCATCACCGCCTCCGGGTCGAACAGGAGCAACCCGCCCGCCTCCTACTTCAAGATCCTGCGGGACCCCGAGGCGCTGATGGAGAACACCACCCACCTCTTCCTCGCCACGCGCTTCAACTGCAACAAGTGCCACGACCACCCATTCGAGCGGTGGACACAGGACCAGTATTACGAGATGGCCGCATACTTCGCCCAGGTCGAGCGGCGCAAGGACCCCGCCGCGGGGGACAAGAAGATCGGCGGCACCGCGGTCGAGGGGGCCACGCCGCTCTACGAGCTGATCTCCGACAAGCCCGGCGGCGAGGTGACACACGAGCGCACCGGGGAGGTGGTCGCGCCGGCCTTCCCCTACCCCGCCCTGGTCGACCCCGGCGCGGCGGGCACCCGCCGCGGGGAGCTGGCCGGCTGGATCACCTCCGCCGACAACCGGTATTTCGCGGCCAGCTACGTCAACCGGCTGTGGGGGTACATGTTGGGGACCGGCATCATCGAGCCGCTGGACGACATCCGCGCCGGCAACCCGCCCAGCAACCCCGCGCTGCTCGCCTACCTCGAGCGGGAGTTCATCGACAGCGGCTTCGACACCCGCCACGTCCTGCGCCTGATCTGCAAGTCGCGCACCTACCAGCTGTCGGTCGCGAACAACCGCTGGAACGCCGACGACACGATCAACTTCTCCCACGCCAAGGCGCGCCGCCTGCCCGCCGAGGTCCTCTACGACACCGTCCACGCCGCCCTCGGCGCGCGCCCCAAGATCCCCGGCGTCCCCCCCGGCACGCGCGCCGCCCAGCTGCCGGACGTCGGGGTCGAACTCCCCGACGGCTTCCTCGGTAACCTCGGCCGACCCGCGCGCGAGAGCTCCTGCGAGTGCGAGCGCTCCAGCAACCTCCAGCTCGGACCGGTCATGGCCCTCATCTCCGGCCCGACCATCGGCGACGCCATCAGCGACCCCGGCAACATCCTGGCCAAACTCGTCGCCGCCAGCACCGACGACCGCAAACTGGCCAACGAGATCTTCCTGCGGCTGCTCGCCCGGCCCGCCACCGAGGCCGAGCTCGATGCCTGCCTGGCGCTGATCTCAGGCATCGACCGGGACCACGGGGAGCTCGCCGCCGCCGTCGAGGCGCGGGCGGCGGAGCTGAAACCCTCGACCGACCGGGCGGAGGCCGCCAGGCAGAAGGCCATCGAGGGCGCGACGTCCTCCCTGGAAGGCTACCGCGCCTCGGTCGCCGCGCGCGAGGCGGAGCTCGACGCCAGACACGCCGCGCGGCTTGCGGCGGCCAAAAAAGCGCTCTCCGGATACGAGGAGGCGCTGCCCGCGAAGATCGCGAAGTGGGAGACGTCCGGCGCCGGCTCCACCACCTGGACGACCGTCCGCCCGCTCGGCACCTCGTCCACCACCGGCGCCGTCTTGGGGGTCGAAGACGACAGTTCGATCTACGCCTCCGGCGCACACGGGAAGGGCACCTACGGCGTCGCCGGGGTCGCGAACCTGACCGGGATCACCGGCGTCCGCGTCGAGGCGATCTCCGACAAACGCCTCCCCAAAGGTGGGCCTGGCAGAGCCGCCGGCGACGGGAACTTCGTCCTCTCCGAGTTCGCGGTACGCTCCTCGCCCGTCCCCGAGAAGGGCGACTGGGCGGTGGTCAAGGAATGGCGGTTCGATACCCCCGGCGACCTCGAAGGTTGGGGGAGCGCCAACCAGACGACCCTCAGCGTCGAGGGCGGCAAGCTGCGCTCCGACGCCACCGGCGACGACGTCTACTTCGGCGTCCCCGTCGCCGCCGATGCCGGGTTCTACGTCCTGGAGATGGACGCCAGCTTCCCCGGCTCTGGGAAGGAGTCCGCCCAGCTGTTCTGGACGACCCGGGAACAGGCGAGCTGGGCGGAGACCCACGCCACCCGCATCACCTTCGAGCGGGGCGCCGAGGGGTGGACGAAGTACCGCTTCCACTTCCGCAGCGAGCAGCCGCTCACCGCCCTGCGCCTCGACCCGTTGATGAGGAAGGGGGAGGCGCTGTTCGACCACATCCGCCTCATCCGCGCCGACGCGCCACCCCTGACAGAACTCGCGCTGGAGAACGCCTCGGCGGACTTCAGCCAGGGGGGATACGACGTCGGCACCGCCATCGACGGGAAGGCGCCCGGGGCGAACAACGGCTGGGCGATCGCCCCCCAGATGGGCAGGGACCACGTCGCCACCTTCGAGCTGAAGACCCCGCCGGCCGGCGCCCGGACCTTGCTCGAGTTCGCGCTCACCCAGAACTACCAGTCCGGGCAGCACAGCCTCGGGCGCTTCCGCATCTCGGTCACGGACTCCCCGAAACCGATCACGGCGGGCCTCCCCGACCCTGTCCGATCCGCGCTGGCCGTCGCCCGGGAGAAGCGCGACGACAAACAGAAGAAGGTGATCGTCGACCACTTCCGCGCCACCGACAGCAAGCTGGCCGAGCTCCAGGGCGAGCTCGCCGCCGCGGAGAAACCCCGCCAGCGCGACAAGAAGCTCGTCGGGTTGGAGGCGGCGCTCGCGGCCGCCCAGAAACCCCTACCCGTCGACCCGGCGCTCGCCGCCCTGCGCCACGACCTCGCCCTGAGCGAGAAACAGCGGGGGCAGAAACGCCTGACCGCCGCGCAGGACATCGCCTGGGCGGTGATCAACACGCCCTCCTTCCTGTTCAACCGCTGAGGGCACCGCGGGTCGAACCCACAGAGAGTTCGCAAAACCGGCCCCTCAGAGCCCCTCTCCGACCTCGACCTCCACGGGCGGCAGCGCCTCCCCACCGGGCTCGCGGATCGCCGGCGCCGGGTTGAGAAGGTCGTCCGGGGCGCCGCGCCGCGCCGCGAGGGTCGCCTCCGGGTCGAGGCGGTTGAGGGGCTTCCGGAAATACCCGCGGCCGGGGTCGGCGACATCCGAGACGCGGATCTCGAAGTGCAGGTGGGCGGGGTAGCGCCCGCCCGCACCGCCGACCTCCCCGATCAGATCGCCGCGCTGCACCAGCGCGCCCACCCCGGCCGAGATCGACCGCAGGTGGGCGTACACCGCCTGCTCCGCCCGCCGGACCCGCCCGCCGCCGACCACATACTCGACGACCACCATATTCCCCCACCCCTCGCCGGCGGCGCCGGCGTAGACCACCCGCCCCGCACAGGCGGCGTAGACCGGGTCGCCGAGGTCGGTGTCCATGCCGCCGATGCCGTTGAGGTCATCGGCGAGATGGTTGCTGCCGAAACGCGCGTTGGGCGCCATGAAGGGCTGGGCGTTGTAGGTCAGCGCCCCACCTTCGCCGCCCAGCGGGCTATCGAAACGCACCGCCCGCGGGCTGCGGGCGGCCTCGACCGGCCGCTCGAAGGCGAAACGGGCGTCGACCGGGGCGAGGCGCGGGCGCCAGGCCGGGTAGTCGCGCAGGATCACCCACTTCTGCTCCACGGGGGCCTTCTGCAAGGCCAGCATGATCGCCCCGACCACCAGCGCCGCAAACACCAGCGCCGGGACCGCCGCCGAGAGCCGGAACCCCTCGAGCGGCCGCGCCGGAGGCACGTATTTGACGCTCCCTTTTCGCCGGTGGAAGGTGGGCATCCGGAAAGCTCAGCGATGACCAAAGAAGTGCGAGAGAAAATCCAGACCCTCTTCGACTCGAAGGGGCTGCGTATGACCCGGCCGCGAGAGGTCATCCTGGAGGCGGCGTTCTCCGAACAGGGTGACCACTTCACCGCCGACGAGCTGTTCGAGAAGGCGCGGGAGATCGACGGGAAGACCTCGCGCGCCACGCTCTACCGCACCGTCGCCCTGCTCGTCGAGGGCGGGCTCCTGCAGGAGATCGACCTCGGCAGGGGCGTCACCTCCTACGACCCGAACTTCATCGACAGCCCGCACCACAACCACCTCATCTGCATCGACTGCGCGAAGGTCATCGAGTTCGAGGACCAGCACATCAGCGTCCTCGAGGACTGCATCACCCGCCGCCTCGGCTTCACCCCGGCCAGCAAGAGCATCCAGATCAAGGCCAACTGCGAGGAGCTGCGGCGCACCGGGAAGTGCCGGAACTTGAAGACGGGGTGACCCCGCAGGGGGCCTCCACGGGCCAGTTGATTTGAGAATTGGTTGGTCCGAGGATTCGGCTTCAGCCTCCAACCGCCCAGCACCTCACCCGGACCAACAGACCCACCGATCGACGAAACACCATGTGGAAAGGCCGTTTCCAGAAATCCACCGCCGCCCTGCTCACCCAGTATGGCGAGTCGGTCTCCTTCGACTGGCGGCTCTACAAGCATGACATCGCCGGGTCGATCGCCCACGCCGGGGCGCTCGAGCGCGCGGGGATCATCAGCGGGGACGAGCTCGCCCAGATCACCGGGGGCCTCAAGGCGATCGGCCGCGAGATCGAGGCCGGGGAGTTCGAGTTCAAGGTCGAGCTCGAGGACGTCCACATGAACATCGAGGCCGCGCTCACCGAGCGCATCGGCCCGGCCGGCGCCAAGCTGCACACCGCGCGCAGCCGCAACGACCAGGTCGCGCTCGACATGCGCCTGTACTGCCGCGAGGCGGTCGGCGAGCTGACCGCGAAGCTGCGCGCCCTGCAGGCCGCGCTGGTCGGCCGCGCCCGCGCCCACCCCGCCGCCGTGGTCCCGGGGTACACCCACCTGCAACGCGGCCAGCCGGTGCTGTTCGCACACCACCTGCTGGCATACGTCGAGATGTTCGACCGCGACGCCGCCCGGCTCGACGACAGCCTGGCGCGCATCGACGTCATGCCGCTCGGCTCCGGCGCCCTGGCCGGCAGCACCATCACCCTCGACCGCGAGTTCGTCGCCGGCCAGCTCGGCTTCGCCGCGGTCAGCCAGAACAGCATGGACGCGGTCAGCGACCGCGACTTCGCCGCCGAGCTGCTGTTCGACCTGGCGATGGTGGGCGCCCACCTGTCTCGCCTCGGCGAGGACGTGATCCTCTGGGCGAGCGCCGAGTTCGGCTTCGTGACGCTCAGCGACGCGCACACCACCGGCTCGAGCCTGATGCCGCAGAAGAAGAACCCCGACATCGCCGAGCTCACCCGCGGCAAGTCCGGCCGGCTCTACGGCAACCTGATGTCCCTCCTCACCACCATCAAGGGCCTGCCGATGACCTACAACCGCGACCTGCAGGAGGACAAGGAGCCGCTGTTCGACTCGATCGACACCGCCGGGCTGGCGCTGGAGATCTTCGCGGAGATGGTCGGCGACATGGTTGTCGACGAGGCCGCGACCCGCTCGGCCTGCGCCGACCCCCTGCTGTTCGCCACCGACGTCGCCGACTACCTGGTCAAGAGAGGGGTGCCGTTCCGCGACGCGCACGAGATCGTCGGCCGCCTGACGGCGCACTCGGTCGAGACCGGGACGCCGTTCCCCGAGATCCCGCTGGCGGACTACCGGGGGTTCTGCGACCTCTTCGACGAGTCGGTTTTCGCGCTGTTCGACATCCGGGCGGCGCTCGCCGCCCGCGGCGCGACGGGCGCCCCGTCCCCAGAAAACGTGGCGGCCCAGCTCGCCCGCTGGGAGAAACGGTTAGGGTAGCCGGGGCGCCCCGCCCGCCCGGCGGGCGGAGAAATTGCATTTCCCGGGGAGTAGTTTATCAAATCTGCCCGCCCGGCACCGCCGGCGCGGCACCCGATCGCGATGTTCTTCCTCAGAAAACTGCTCAAGTCCGGCGGCGGGGGCGCCTTGAAGAAGAAGTACGAGGACACCGAGAAACCGTTCCTCGACCACCTCGAGGACCTGCGCGGGACCCTGATGAAGGTGGTGGGTACGGTCGTGGTGTCGACGATCCTGGCCTTCGTCTTCAACAAGCAGCTGATCGGGGTGATCCAGTACCCGCTGTCCGAGGCGGGGATCGAGACGGTGGGGTCCTCCTTCGGCCCGGTGGAGGGTTTCATGGGCGTGCTCAAGATCTGCCTGTACGCCGGCCTGATCTGCTCCTTCCCCCTGGTCCTGTTCTTCATCGGCGAGTTCGTCATCCCGGGGCTCAACGAGCGCGAGAAGAAACTGATCATCCCGGTCATCGTCTCCAGCTTCGTCCTGTTCGGGGCGGGCGCCGCCTTCGCCTACTTCGTCGCCATCCCGAAGGCGCTGGAGTTCTTCATCGAGTTCGGCGAGGCGCGGGACATCGCGATGGACCTGCGCTTCAAGTACGCGGTCTCCTTCGTCACCATGCTCTGCCTGGTGTTCGGGCTGTGCTTCGAGCTCCCGGTGGTGGTGATGTCGCTGGTCAAGCTGGAGCTCCTCGACTCCAAGATGATGCGCGCCACGCGCTCCTACGCCATCCTGGCGATGTTCATCCTGGCGGCGCTGATCACCCCGACGCCCGACGTTTTCACCATGTCGCTGCTCGCGGGGCCGATGGTCTTGCTCTACGAGATCTGCATCTGGCTGGCCTGGTGGCTGGAGCGAAAACGCGCCAGGGCGGAGGAGCGGGAACGGGAGGAGGAGCGCCGCGAACAGGTCGAGCGGCAGAAGCGCGCCAAGCAGCGCGAGACCGCCAGGGATGCAGAGGCGGACACCGCCGCCGCCGGTGCCAGCAGCATTGCGCCGGCCGCCGGCATCGGCACCCTGGAGTACGACCCCGACAACGAGGCGACCTACGACGAGGACGGGCCAGCGGACGAGCCGAACGGCGCGGGCGCCGACACCCCGGGGGATCCGGCCGAAGAAGCCACCCCGGCGGAGGCGGCCGCGGAGATCGACCCCGCCAGCGACGCCGTCTGGGACCAGCCCTCGTCATCCCCCGGCGGGGAGGCGGCCGACAGCGATCCGCCCGGCCACGACCCCTACCACCACGACGACCACCACGACGACCACCACGACGACCACCACGACCCACACCACTACGATCACGGCTACCACGACGGCGGATACTACAGCGGACCGACCGATGACCTGAAGCGCATGCTGCGGGAAGAGATCGCGGCCGAGCTCAAGTCAGACCTCAAAGCGGAGATCAAGGCGGAGCTGCTCGAGGAGCTGCGGGGTGAGCTGCGGCACCCGGGCGACGACGCCGGTGGGGGCGAGAAGCCCGGGCCGGCCGGATCATAGAGCTTCGGTATCCGCGGCGAGGGAGGCGGCGGGCTACTCCGACAGCGCCCGCTCCCGCTCCCGGTAGGCCTGGGCCTCCGCCGGCTGGCCGAGCGCCTCGTAGGTCTGCGCGATATGCCCGAGCACCTCGGCGTCGGGCGAGTCGCCCAACAGCCGGTCCGCCCGCCGCAGCTCCACCAGCGCCTTGCGATACTGCATCTTCTTGAAGTAGTACCAGCCGAGGCTGTCGAGGTAGACCGGGTTCCCCGGGTCGAGCTCCACCGCGCGGCGGATCATCGCGCCGGCCTCGCCAAGGTCGCCGCCGTTCTCGAGCAACATGTACCCATGGTAGTTCAGCGATTTGGCCGCGAGCCCCGGCGCCCCCTCTGGCACCAGCTCCACCGCCCGGCGGAAGTGGTCCCCGGCGGTGCCGATCTCGCCCGCCCTCTCGGCCGCCGCGCCAAAGGCGAAATAGAACCCCTCGTCCAGCAGCTCGGGCAGCGCGGACTCGGCCAGCTGCTCGGTGCGGCGGTAGGCGCGCAGCGCCTCGTCGAAGCGGCCCAGCTGCCCGAGCACGACCGCCTCGAGGTAACACAGGCGCGGCGAGCTAGGGAAATGCGCCGCGCCGCGCCGCAGCCAGCGCAGGGCCTCGTCCCGCTGGGGTGGGTCACATTTGTCGGCCAACAGCACCGCCAGCTCGGTGTAGTCGTCGATCTCCCCGCCCCCCAGGCGCATGGCGCGCGCGCGGTGCCGGACCGACTCCCCGTACGCGCCAGCCTCGGCGAGCAGCTCCGCCAGCAGGCGCTGGGTGCGGGCGCGGTTGGGGTCGACGCGCACCAGCCGCCGCAGCGCGTCCAGGGCCGACCGGCGCCGGCCGCTGACGCTGTAGGCGCGCACCAGCTTCTCGCGGGCGAGCAGCTCCTCCGGATGCGCCGCCACCAACGGTTCCAGGACCTCGATCGCCCGCGCGTAGTCGCGGCCGCGGAGGTGGTGGTTCGCGACCTCGTCGGCGACCCCGAAGTCGGTGCCGGCGGCCGACAGAGCCTTGTCCAGCACGGCGCGAACCTGCGCTCGATGCGCCCCCTCGCCCCCAGCCCCGCCGGGGTCAAGCTTCCCCGAGATCTCCGCCATCGCCAGCCAGAACGCCGCGTCGCCACCCTCCCGACCCGACACCCGCTCCCATATCGTACGTGCCGCATCGGGATCGCCGGCGGCCACCTGGAGGTCGACCAACAACCCGATGGCCTCGGCCTCGCCGGGGAAACGCCGCACCGCCGCCGCCGCGACCTCCAACGCCCGCCGGCCGCCCCCCACCTTGTCGCCGTGGCGCTGCAGGTAGCGGCCGAGGTTGAGATGCGCCGCCACCTGGTCGGGGTTGGCGGCGGCGCTCGCCCCGACGATCTCCAAACCGCGCCCGTGCTGGCCTAGCGCTGCCGCTAGCTGAGCCGCGCGCGCGGCCACCCCGGAGTTGGCCGGATCGATGCGCAGCAGCTCTTCGAAGGCCGCCAGCGCCGGGGCGAGCTCCAGCTCGCCCTCGTGGGCGAGCCCGCGATAGTAGAGGGCGAGCGCCTCAGCCCGCCGTTCGCCCGCGGGCGAGAGACCTGGGTGTAGCTCCGCCCCGAGCCAGGGGGGGCAGAAAAGAACAACCGCGGCGCCGGATGAAAGAAAGGTGCCGCGGCGGATGATCATCAGCCGTAGGGAAGGCCGCTACGACTTGTAGCGCAAACGCTTCTTGTGGCGGTTCGCCTTCATGCGCTTGCGCCGCTTGTGCTTGTTGATCTTGGTTTTACGTCTTTTCTTGAGTGAACCCATAGGTCGCTTGAAGCCCCCAGCCTCGCGCGGGGGGTGGCGTTTATAGCATCAAATCCCCCCCCAGGCTAGTTTTTTCAGCTCCTTGGGGGGCGGAGATCGGAACCCGAAGTTCGGAAATCGGAAATATCAATATCGACGATGGAACCCCATCCGAACTTCGATCTCCGAACTCCGAGCCCCGCGAGCCTGCTCGCCCCTACTCGACCAGCTTGTTGAGCGGGTATTCGATGATCCCCTCCGCCCCCAGCGCCTTGAGCTCCGGGATGATCTCGCGCACCACCGCCTCGTCCAACACCGTCTCGATCGCCACCCACTCGCCGTCGGCGAGCTTCGAGACCGTCGGGTTGCGCAGGGCCGGTAGCTTCTCGAGCAGCGGCGGCAGCTTCGCCGCCGGGAGGTTCATTTTCAGCCCGACCTTGTCGCGGGCGGCCTGTGCGGCCCCGAGCAACAGGGCGATGCTCTCCATCTTCTCGCGCTTCCAGGCGTCGGCCGCCGCCGTCCGGTTGGCGACGAACTGCGGATACGACTCCATCAGGGTATCTACGATGCGCAGCTTGTTGGCGCGCAGCGACGAGCCGGTCTCGGTGACATCGACGATCGCGTCCACCAGCTCCGGCACCTTGACCTCGGTCGCGCCCCAGCTGAACTCGACCTCGGCACTGACACCCCTGTCCCTCAGGAACTCTTCGGTGAGCCCGACGCTCTCGGTGGCGATGCGCTTGCCCTCCAGGTCCTCCACCGTCTGCACCGGCGAGTCCTCCGGCACCACCAACACCCAGCGCGTCGGGTTGCTCGAGGCGCGGCTGTAAGCGAGGTCACATATCACCTCCACGTCGGCACGGTTCTCGGCGATCCAGTCCTTGCCGGTGATCCCGCAATCGAGGAAACCGTGATCCACATAGCGGCCGATCTCCTGGGCGCGGATCAGCCGCAGCTCGAGCTCCCCGTCGTCGGAGGTGGGGCGGTAGGACCGGGAGGAGACATAGATGTTCCAACCGGCCTTCTCGAACAGGTCGAGCGTGGCCTGCTGCAGGCTGCCCTTGGGGAGGCCTAGGATGATCTTGTTCGGCGAGGACATGGCTCCGTGGCGGCGCGGGGTCGCGGGCGGGTAGGTTGCCGCCCCCCGCCGCCGCTGTCAACGGCCGCCCACGCGGCCCGCCCGGCGCCGTTTCTGCTGGAACGGCGCAAACCGGCGTGGCATACACTCCCCCATAGGCCCCTCCCCCACCGGGAGGGGTCCGCCCGACGCCCCATGAGTGCAAAGATCGCTTTCGTCACAGGTGCCAGCAAAGGGGTCGGGCGGGGGATCGCCTACGGGATGGCCGCTGCGGGATGGGATCTCGCCATCAACTACCGGTCGGACGAGAAGGGGGCCACCGAGACCCGGGCGGCGATCGAGGCCGGGGGCCGGCGGTGCATCGCCGTCGCCGGAGACGTCGGGGTGAAGGCCGAGGTCGAGGCGATGTTCTCCGCCATCGTCACCGAGTTCGGCCACCTGGACTGCCTGGTGAACAACGCGGGGCGGCAGACCTTCGCGCCCCTTCTGGAGCTGGAGGAGCAGGACTGGGACGCCACGGTGCGCACGAACCTGAAGGGGGGCTTCCTCTGCACCCAGTTCGCCGCGAGGCTGATGCGGGAGCGGGGCGCCGGCGGGACCATCGTCAACATCGGGTCGGGGGCCAACCGGCAGCCGTTCCCCAACCTCGCCGACTACTGCGCATCCAAGGGCGGCCTCGAACAGCTGACCAGAGCCAGCGCCTGCGAGCTCGGCCGGTACGGCATCCGGGTCAACTGCGTCGCCCCGGGCGCGATCGAGATCGAGCGCACGAAGGGGGAGTCCCCCGACTACGCGGCCACCTGGTCCAAGCTCACGCCGATGGGCCGCATCGGCACGCCGGCCGACGTCGCAGACATGGTGGTGCACCTGGCCGGGGAGAACTCCGGGTTCGTCACCGGACAGACGATCTATGTCGACGGCGGCCTTTGGACGCAGACCCACTGGCCCTACGAGACACCCTAGCCCCCAGGCGGGCAGGGCGGGGACGAGGTGGCGGCGGATTCCGCCCTTGCCTCCACGCCTCGATCTTCTACCCTTGCGCTCCGAAATCACCGAGCATGCCGACCACTCTTTCCACAATGAGCGACCTCAACACCACCGCCCTCGCCGAAGCAGCCACCGTCGCCCGCGGGCTGGCGATCGACGCCGTCCACAAATGTTCCTCGGGCCACCTCGGCCTGCCGCTCGGCGCCGCCGAGGTCGGCGCGGTGCTGTTCGGCCACGCGTTGAACTACCACCCGGCCGCGCCGAAGTGGGTCAACCGCGACCGCTTCGTGCTGTCGGCCGGCCACGGCTCGATGTTCCTCTACGGCTGGCTGCACCTGGCCGGGTACGACCTCCCGCTCGACGAGGTGAAGAACTTCCGCCAGCTCGGCAGCGCCACCCCCGGCCACCCGGAATACGGCGAGACCCCGGGGGTCGAGGCCACCACCGGCCCGCTCGGCCAGGGCGTCGGCAACGCCGTCGGATACGCCGTCTCCGGCAAGATGGCCGCGGCCCGCTTCAACACCGACGAGCACCAGATCTTCGACCACCACGTGTTCGCGCTGGCCGGCGACGGCTGCCTGCAGGAGGGGGTCGCCAACGAGGCCGCCGCCTTCGCCGGCCACTTCGAGCTCGACAACCTGATCCTGCTCTACGACTCCAACGACGTCACCCTCGACGCCATGGCGGTCAAGACGCAGAGCGAGGACACCGCCGCGCGCTTCGCCGCGATGGGCTGGGACACGGAGACCGTCGACGGCCACGACTTCGCTGCGGTGGCCGCCGCGATCGACAAGGCCAAGGCGGACGACAACGGCAGACCCAAGTTCATCGAGTGCAAGACCGAGATCGGCCGCGGCATCCCCGAGGTCGCCGGCACCGCCGCCGGGCACGGCGAGGGCGGCGCCAAGTTCGCCGAGTCCGCGCGCCAGGGCCTGGGCCTGCCGGCCGAGACCTTCCACGTGTCGGACTCCGTGCGCGACTACTTCAAGGCGCGGGCGGAGGACCTCGCCGCCGGGCACACGCGGTGGCAGGAGACCTACGAGGCGTGGGCGGCCGCCAACCCCGAGCGGGCGAAGCTGCTCACCGACGGCCTCGCCAAAGCGGTGCCCACCGACCTGCTCGAGCAGATCCCCGAGTTCGACCCCGAGGTCAAGCTCGCCACCCGCGCCGCTGGCGGCGAGGTCCTCCAGCCGGTGGCCGACGCCATGCCGATGCTGGTCAGCGGCAGCGCCGACCTCTACGGCTCCACCAAGAACTACATCAAGTCCGCCCAGGACTTCGAGCCCCAGAGCGGCACCCCCGGGGGGCGCAACATCTGGTTCGGCATCCGCGAGCACGGCATGGGCGCGATCATGAACGGCATCGCATACGACGGCATCTTCCGCGCCAGCGGCGCCACCTTCGCGGTGTTCGCCGACTACCTGCGCCCGTCGATCCGGCTCGCCGCGCTGTCGCACCTGCCGACGCTCTACATCTTCACCCACGACTCGGTCGGCGTCGGCGAGGACGGCCCGACCCACCAGCCGGTGGAGACGGTCAGCGGCCTGCGGGTGATCCCCGGCCTCGATGTCATGCGCCCGGCCGACCCCGAGGAGACCGCCGGCGCCTACGCCGCGAGCCTGCAACGGACGGACGGCCCCACCGCCCTGATGCTCACCCGCCAGGGCCTGCCGACCCTGAGCGAGATCCCGGCCAAGACCCGCCGCGACGGCGCCTACTACGGCGGCTACATCGCCAAGAAGGAGGAGGGCGAGCTGGAGGTCATCCTGCTCGCCAGCGGCAGCGAGCTGCAACACGCGATGGCCGCCGCCGGGCAGATCGGCGCCGGCGCGCGCGTCGTCTCGATGCCCTGCCTGGAGCGCTTCGACCGCCAGCCCGACGAATACCGCGAGGAGGTCTTACCGAAGTCGTGCCGGAGGCGGGTCGCCATCGAGGCCGGCGTGGGCGGCCTGTGGTGGAAGTACGTCGGCGACGAGGGCAAAGTGGTCGGCATCGACCGCTTCGGCATCAGCGCCCCCGGCGGCACGGTGATGGAGGAACTGGACATGACCCCGGAGGCGGTGGTCGCGAGGGCCAAGGGCTAAGGCCCACACCACCGGCACTGGAGGCCGCCCACGGCCGCACTGGCGGCATACCGAACCGGGATCGGAATCTCGTTGGGGTCGTGGACCTTGGCTCAAGCCGGGCGAGGGTCAGGGGTCGATATGACCCTCTCCAACCTCCTCACGAACGTCCTGGAGCGGCTGCCCGTGCTGCTGGCCTTGCTGGCGAGCGGATCCGCCTGCATGGCTTGCCTTCGCAGCCCCGCCGGAGCGGTTGGAGGGACGCGGCGATCTTGGCAACCGGCCCGCCCCTGTTCGCCCCGGTGGCCTACCCCGTCCTGCGACAGGCGCCGCGGTAGCGATCCTCAATCGAGCACGACCCGTATGAAACCACGCGACACGCCAAACCTGACCGTCCGCCGGGCGACCCCCCCGTCGCCGCCGACGATCTCGGAGTCGACCCAGCCGTCCAGGTCGCCGCTCGTCTGGACCCGGTAGCTGCGGCCGGCCAGGGTAGGCCAGGCGATCTGCACCTCGCCACGGTCGGCGTCCCACTCTTCGAGTTCCAACTTCACCCCGACGTCGGCACCGACACGGAAGCTCACACGGTTCGAGACCTCGGTGAAAGAGTCGTTGATAAACAGGGCGACATAATAGTCGCCGACGGGCAGATCCGGGATGCGGAACGTGACGCCCCCCTCGGTGCGGCCGTCGACGTAGAGGTGGCGGATCAGCCCGCCGGCGCCCGGTTCGTCCCCGGCCCGGAACAGCCCCACCCAATCTTTGGCGATCCCGGGGCCACCGGTGAAATCGACCCGGAAGGGATCGCCGGGCGCGACCGTGAGACGCGGCATCGACAGCTCGGCGATGCGGTCGCCAACCTGGAAGCGCAGCCGCGCGCTGACCTCGAGGTAGCCGTCGTCGAGCAGGTAGGTGGCGTAGTAGTGACCCCGCGGGAGGCCATCGAAGCCGAACTCGCCGGCGGCGACCCCACCGGTGTACTCATATGCCTGGAACGCTCCAGGGGCTGGTTCTACGCCCTCTTTGAAAATGCCGATCCAGTCCTTCGCGCCGCCCGGCGCACCGCTGAAGGAGAGGGGCACCGTCGCGCCCTCGTCGTAGGTCGTGCGTTCCGTCTCCAAACCGGGCGCCTCTCCGGTGTAGAAGCCCACCCGGTCGGCGATCTCCTCGTAGCCATCGGCGGTGAAGAACGCGGCGAACCAGTGCCCCTGGGGCAACCCTCCCGGAAACGTGATCACCCCGCCCCGCGACGGGACATAGCTCCATCGGGTCGAGGAGACCTGACCCGGGGTGTCGCCCCGTTTGTAGAGGCCGATCCAATCGGTGGGCGACCCGGAACCGCCGGTATAATGCACCTGGAGGTCGGCGCCCGGCTTGAACACGCGGCCGTCCATCCGGATGGCCGGCTCGCCCACGAAAGCGCTGCCCGTCACCTCGAACTCCCGCGCCGGCGACCAATCCGACCACAGGGTGTTGGCGTCCCGGTGGCGGACGCGGGCGAAGTAGCGCCCGTCGGCGAGGCCATCGGCGGCGATCTCCAACTCGAGGAGGTCCACGCCGGCGGCGGTGTCGACCGGCTCGTAGTCCGGCGCCCCGGTGTCGCCGAAGATGTTCTCGACGTTGCGGATGACGTCGATCCGGCGGTTGGCGAAGGTCGCGTCGCTGGCGACCTGGAACCAGCTGCTGTTATGGGCCTCGCCCGCGGGGCTTTCGAAGACCGAGCTGCGTAGCGTGAGGGGCAACTCCCGTGGCGCGCCGAAATCGCCGAGAACCGACGGCGCGGCCGGGGCGGCCCTGCCCAACTTGCGGTGGAAGCGGTCGATCTCACGGCTGTCGAGCGACCAGCGGCGCGCCTCTGGGAAACGGACGTTCGCCTCGGCGAAACACCGCGCATCCATCGTCTTGTTGTCCAGGTCGAAGTCGAGCAGCTGCCAGGTCCAGTTCGCGATCGTCTTCTGGACATCGTCGTAGTCGGCCTCGTTCGACTGTCCCCAGTACTGGTCCCACGAGCTGCCGCCGGAAATGATGTGGTAGGCCGGCCAGTCGCGGGTCTGGCCACGTGCGTAGAGGTGGTGGTGGGCACCGATGTTGAGCACATGTTTCTCGGTACCGCAGAGCACCGCCATGGCGCTGTCGCGCAGCCAGCCGGAGATGTCCCCGATGTACTGCTCGGCCTGATAGGGGCGGTGGCAGAGGCTGACCATCCAGTCGCACCCCGGCGCCGAACCCACCGCATCCGCCACGTCCTGCACCCACGCGAGCTGCCCGGCGCCGGCATGCTCGCTGGAGGTGTGCACGAAGGCGACGTTCGCCAGCTGGTAGGCGTAGTAGACCTCGCCGCCGGGGCTGTTCACGCCGAGGCAGTCGAGCGAGCCTTACTTGAAGAAGGACTTGTAGTTCGTGAGGCCCGGGTCTTGGTAGGTCTCGTGGTTGCCCACCGTGGTCATGATCGGCACGTGTGGCGAGATCCAGCCGCAATACTTGAAATGCATGTGGCGGTAGTGCTGGAGGGTGCCGACGTCGACCTGGTCGCCAGGCATCAGGACGACATCGACCACCTCCTCGATCGACGCGCCGTAGAGATGCTCGACTTTCTTCTTGGCGCGCTCGACGAGCCGCTCGTAACGGCGCTGGGCGGGGTCGAGAACCTGGTTGTCGCCAATGACCAACACCCGGAACCGGCCGGTCGAGGTACCGAGCGGCTTCGGCGTGCGGAAGCGGAACACCTCGGAGGCCTCGCCCCCATCCCCACCGCGGGCGCGATAGTAGTAGTAGGTATCGGGCTGGAGGCCGGTGAGCTGGACGTGGTGGTAGTGGTAGCCCGCCGCCTTCTGGTCCACGGCCCCGGTCGCGGTGCGGGCGAGCGCCCCGGGCGCCGTTCCGAAATCGACGTGTGTCTCGGTGTCGGCGTCCGACCACCAACTCACCCAGATCGAGTCCGGGCGCGGCGTTTGCAGGTAGGGCCGCAGCCCGTCCGGGGTGCCCTCGAAATCGAAGTTGATCCCGCCACCGCCTTCTGCGGAGGCCAGACTCCGGTTACCTAGCCAAGGGGCGGCGGCCCCCAGGCTCGCGAGACGGAGGAATTCCTTACGATTCATCAGTGGTGCTAGAAGGGTTCGATCCGAAAATACTGGCGGCCCTCACCGACATCGTCGCCGGTCACGGTGACGGTCTCCTCCCGCCCCGTGCCGACGATGTCGTCGCTCACCTCGTCCCAGACCACCAGGTCACCGGACCGCATGAGCAGGGAGGTCGAACCCGCCGGGGCGATGTAGCTGATCACCACGACCCCCCCGCCGTAGGTGATCCCGGTGATCACCGGGTCAGCCGAGGGTTCCTCCGGAGGGTCCGCCGAGACGCTGAAATACTGCGGGTCGGCGGCGATGGCATAGCCGTCGGCGGGGTGGAAGAACGCCAGGTAGTCGCCCTCCGGCAGCGGATCGGAAGAGAACCTGAAAGCCACCGAGCCGTCGGCGGCGGCGATGTCGGCGGTCTGGCTGCCGCCGATGTATAGCCAGCGTGTCGAACCGACCTCGCCGGGGATCACGCCTAGCGGGTAGATACCCACCCAGTCGGTGGCGTTTGCCGGACCGCCCGCGAAGGTCGCGACCAGATCCTCGCCGACGCCGTAGTAGCGCTGGTCGAGGGTGAGGGTCGCGCCGCCCCCCACCTCTGGGAACAACGTTAGCCTCAGGTTGGGGACACCGTCCACCACCAGCGAATAGACTGTGGTGTCGGCCGGGCTGACGACGAGGGAACCTCGCCCCAGCACGTCCACCTGCGTCACCCCGTCATCGACAGCGAGCGCTGCCGGGGCGCTCCCCCCGAGGCCCCACCGCAGGGTCACCGTCCCCCCCGGCGGGAAACTGTACTGGTCGGCGACAAAAGTCTCGACGAACGGCCCGATCACGGTGAACGGCACGGGTGGGGCGAGCTGGCCGTATCCGTCATCGGCGAGGAAGAACGCCTCCCAGCGGCCCGGCGGCAGGCCCGGGCTAGCGAACGTGAGCGACCCCTCCTCCACCCCCGTGACGCCGCCAGCATCGTCGCTGTAGCTCCAGATCGTCGAAGGTGGGGCGCCGTCGGGGACCGTGCCAGCTGGGTAGATGCCGACCCAGTCGAGAGGGTTGCCCGACCCGCCCTTCCAAGAGGCGGTGATCGGTTCGCCCACTGCGTACTCCGGCTTGTCGATGGAGAAGGTCACCGGCTCGGCCACCACCGTCGCCACCACCGTCACGCTGCGCGCCCGGAGGCCGGGATCGTCGGGCTCGAACGCGGCTGTCAAGTTGTGCTGACCGACGAGCAGGACGGTCCCGGCCGGCGGGTCGTAGCTGAAGTCGCCGGGCACGCTAGCCGTGGCGCCGAGGTGCTCGCCACCCAAGGCGGTGCCATCGACGATCGGCGCCGGTGAGTAGAACTCGATATCGTACGGCGGCATCATGCGCTGGGCGATGGCCACGAAATCGGTCTCGAGGCCCATCGCGCCATTGCCCACGGCGTCGATCAACGCGTCGGGGTCGAGCAAGGTATAGTTGCTGATGTAGAAGCCCTCCGCGCGGGCGGCGAGCGCGAACTGGACGTCGATGTCGCCGGTGCCGCTGCCGGGGTCGAAGCCGAACACGCCGATGGCGCGCATGTCGTCCCAGTAGCCCGGGTCGGTGCGCCAGGCCCCGTCCGGCTCGCCCCAGATGATCTTCGCCCCGGGCATCTCGGCCCGCAGGGCCGCCGCCTCGGCGGCGCTGTTGGAAACCCAGAACCAGGTGTCGCCGATGGCGACACCGGCCCCGTCGAGCGCCGCCTTCACCGCCGACGCCGCGCCGGCCACCTTCAGGTCGAGGTAGAGTCTGCCGCCCCTCGCAGCGGCCAGGGCGTAGGCCTGCTGGAGGGTCGGCACCGGCTCACCGACGTAGGTGTCGCCAAACCAGGCACCCGCATCGAGGGATGCGAGCTGGGCTGCCGTAAAACTGGTCACCGCGCCTGTGCCGCCAGTGGTGCGGTCGACTGTGCCATCGTGCATCAGCACCGCGACGCCATCGCCGCTGATCCTTACATCGACCTCGCAGTAAGCGGCGCCCCCGTCGAAGGCGAGCCCCAGTGCGGCCAGCGTGTTCTCGGGCGCGCAGCAGGATTCGCCGCGGTGGGCGATGATATCGACCGCGCGCGGCAGGAGATACGGGTAAGGACCTGCCGCTGGCCCCGGGGTCCCGGCCCCGGCCGCCGTCGGTTTACCCAGCGCCTCGACCTCGGCCATCGTCAGGTTGCGGTCGACGAAGCGCAGGCTGGCGACATACCCGGGGGCGGTGAACGCCCCGCGATCGGTGAAGAGCTGGAGGACGTCGCCCGCCGCCCAGCGGCCGTCGATCGCCGACCCGGTCGTCCCCTGGGCACCGACGAAGGTGCCATCGATGAACTTGTGCAGTTGCCCCTCGCCGGGGGCGGCGCGCACCACGATCGCCACCCGGTGCCAGGTGTCGGGTTGGATCGCCCCGGTATAGCGGCTGTCGATGCCGACGCCGCCCGAGGCGGAGTCCTCGATGTAGATCTCGGCGTCGTCGAGGTTGCCGGCATCGGTTTGAAAGAGAGGTCGCCACCGCCCGTCGCTGGCGGAGGGGTAGAGCAGGTCGGCGACGATCGTGTAGTTCGATACCAGGCCGTCGCCCGCGAGGACGCCGTTCGCGGCACCCGCGTGGGTCAGGGTGTAACCTTGCCCGGACGAACAGGCGGGGAAGGCCATGACCTGTGGATCGCCGTCTGCCATCGCGGGGAGCCCGAGGGAGGAGGCGGAGCCGAAGACTGTCGAAACGGGACCCCAGCCGGTGGATAGGGGATCGTAATAGCCGAGTGTCGCCCCGCTACCAGAGGATTCGGCAAAACGGTTTCCAGAGTCCGAGAAAGTCCAGAGGGAGTCGGCCCCGGGAGAATCGATGTAATAGAAAAAAATTGTTGTAAATACAACGATTAGAGATCGTTTCATGAGGGTTGAGGTGGAGACCATTGTCGATCCTGGGGGCGAACTCAGACAATGGGCATGATCGCCAGGACGGTGTTCAATTTCGGCAACCGCCGAACCCGACAGGAACCTCCAGCGCTCGGCCGAGCGCCGGTAGGGCGGTTGCGAAATGTCGCTCTATGTAGACGAGGGGATCGCGCGGCCGGGTCGGCGGGCGGCCGGGTCGAGCATCGTGGCGACGCTGTCCGGGGCGAGGCCGCCCTGGCCAAAACCCTCACTGGCTGACGAGAGAAGATCGCCCACATGTAGCGCCTCACCAAGAACAGCTGCACCACCCAAGGCTTCCACCGCAAGATGAGGCTCATCCAGCGAAGCGCATACGGCTTCAGGAACTTCGAAAACTACCGACTGCGCGTCATCGCACAGTGCGGATGAACCCAACCACGAAACCCACAAAAATGCCCGTCCCCCAATCTCTGGTGCAGACCCGCAGACCCCACAAGGCGTCGATAGGGAACTGGTGGAGTGTAGCGGAGTCGAACCGCTGACCTCTTCAATGCCATTGAAGCGCTCTACCAACTGAGCTAACACCCCAGTTCCCTGTAGAGAAGCCCGTCCGCGGGGCGGACGGGCGGGTAGAATAGGACAGCGCCCCCCCACCCGCAAGCGCTTTTCGGCCAGGCGCCCCCCGGGTGGCCAAGGTAGGGCGCCCTCGATGAGGGCGCCGCTCGCGGCCGGCACCACGGATGCCCCCTCGTCGAACCCACCCTAGCGCCGCCGCAGGCGCAGGTGCACCCGCGCCACCTCGCCCATGTAATGGGGCATGGCGTGCTCCTCCGCCGACAGGCGGATGTGCTCGAGCGATTTCTCCGCATCGCCCGCCGCCTCGAAATACAGGCCGAGGTAGAGGTGGGCGTAGCAGAGCCGGTCGCGCAGTTCGTCGGCGTCCGGGCCGCCGGCGCGCGCCGCCGCCAGCACCGCCTCCGGTTCGACCTCGCCGGCGAACAGCCCGTGCACCTCGGTCATCGGCACCCGCGGGTCGCCCTCGATCGGGATCAGCTTCCGCTTCGCCGCCTCGAGGCCCTCCAGCTTGGTCACGCAGAGGAAATGCCAGACCGCGTTCTCGACATCGTTCGAGTTGACCTCCTGGTGGATTTCGAACTGGGCGGCGCCCTTCTCGAACTCGCCGGCGTAGTAGTAGGCGAGGCCGCGCTGCCAGTGGTGCGGCTCACGCCCCGGGTTGCGCTCCAGGTAGGCGTCGAAGTCCGCGATCGCGCCCGCCATGTCACCCTGGAAAAAACGCGTCACGCCGCGGCGCTGCAGCAGCTCGTCGATCTCGGGGTTCGCCGCCACCAGGGCGTCGAGGTCGCCGAGCGCCTCCCCGAACCGGCCCGCCTTCTCGTGCATGTCGGCGCGCGCCAGCCTCGCCTCGGCGCTCCCCGGGTCGAGCGCCAGCGCCTCGTCGACCGCGGCAGCCATGTCGCCGTGCCCGGCGTCGAGCATGCCGAACTGCGCCCTGCGCAAGGCGCGCCGGGCGTCGGCCTCCGCCTGCGAGCGGTATGTCGCAGCCAGCTCGGCACAGCGTTTCCGCATCGCCTCCAGCGCATCCCGGTGGGCCGGGTCGGGGGCGAGGTTGCGCATCTCGTCGGGGTCCGACTCGAGGTCGTGCAGGAACTCGAAGGGCGGGTCCTGCTCGTAGTAGCGCGCGTACTTGTATCGCGGGCCACGCACGCCCTCCCATTTCGGGATCGACCGGTGGTCCATGCGGTGCTCGCAGAAGAAGTCGGCGCGGGGGGCGGGCGCGGCCCCGCCACGCAGCAGCCGTCCGAGCTCGGCGCCCCCGTACCCCCCCGGCACCCTCTCGTCCGCCAGGGCCAGGATGGTGGGCGCGATATCGACGTTCAGCGCGACCGCCTTCTCCCGCCGGCCGCGCGCGCCCCCCGGGCGGGGGTCGGAGATGATCAGCGGCACGCGCAGCGACTCCTCGTAGTGCGACCACTTGCCCGCGAAGCCGCGGGAGCCGGCGTAGTAGCCGTTGTCCGCCATGGAGATCACCACCGTGTTGTCGGCCAGCGCGAGTTTCTCCAGCTCGTCGAGAACGCGCCCGACGGCGCGGTCGATGCCGCTGATCATGCGCAGGTAGTTGCGCATGTTGCGCTGGTATTTCTCCGGGGTGTCCCAGCGCCAGAAGAAGCGGTCCCGGTTCATCGACCGCTTGAGAAACTCCGGCTGCGACTCGAAGGCGGCCGGCTCCGGGTGGCGCGGCGGCGGCATCTCGACCCCCTCGTAGAGGTCGGCCACCGCCTCCGGGTAGGGGAAGTGGTTCTCCTTGTCGCCGTCCTCGGCGTGCGCGGCGTTGAAGCTGACGCTCAGGCAGAACGGCGCCGCCTCCCCCTTCGCCCCGCGCAGGAACTCGACCGCCTTGTCGCCGGTGATCTCGGTGACGTGCCGGGTCCCACCCCCGGGCTGTTTCTTGTGGTAGGGGTTGCGGCCCAGCGGCGCGAACACGTCGAACATCTTCTCCCGCTCGCCCGGGCGCAACCTGACCCCGAACTTGCCGACGAAGCCGGTGTGGTAACCCGCCTTCTTCAGCAGCGCCGGGTAGCTCTCGGAGCTGTGCACCGAGGCGATCGGCGGGGTGCCGAAGGTGAAGCGGTGGGCGCTCTCGTGGAGGCCGGTGAGGAGCGTGGCGCGACTGGCGGCGCAGATCGAGGTGGTGACGAAGGCGTTCTCGAAAAGCACGCCGCCCGCAGCGAGCCGGTCGATGCGCGGCGTCTGCACCACCGGGTGCCCGGTGCACCCCAGGAAGTCGTGGCGCTGGTCGTCGGCGAGGAAGAAGACGATGTTCGGCCGGTCGTCGTCGAAGGCCGCGGCGGCCTCGGGATCGGCGTCCTGGGCGTGGGCGGTGGGCAGGCAGACCGCGAACAGCACCAACGGGAGGATCTTTCGCATGCGGGACGCTAGACGGCCGGCGACGTTTTTGCGAGCTTTGTCGACGCCCCCAGGCCACCACCACGATGCCGACACCCCAGCCGATCCCCGTCGAGACCGCAGGTGGCATCTACCTCCCCGGCGCCGACCTCTGGCTGGACCCACACCGGAAGCAGGACTTCGCCTTCGTGTCCCACGCCCACGCCGACCACTTCGCCCGCCACGCGACCATCCTCTGCTCACCGAACACCGCCGCGCTGATCCGCGCCCGCTACGGCGGTGCGAGGGAATACATCGAACTCGATTTCGGCGAGGGGCTCGAGCGCGAGGGGCACCGCATCGAACTCGTCCCCGCCGGGCACACGCTCGGTTCGGCGATGATCCACATCACCCGGCAGACGGACGGCGCCTCGCTGCTCTACACCGGGGACTTCAAGACCCGGCCGGGCCTCAGCGCCGAACCGCCGGGGCTCAAGGGGGCCGACACCCTGATCATGGAGACCACCTTCGGCCTCCCGAAATACATCTTCCCCCCGGCGGAAGAGGTCCGCGCGGCGACGCTCCGTTTCTGCCGCGAGGCGCTGGCGGCCGGCGCCGTCCCCGTCCTGCTGGGCTACTCCTTCGGCAAGGCCCAGGAGATCATGGCCATGCTGGCGGGCGGCGGCCTCGAGGTCTCGGTCCACGACAAGGTCGCGGAGTTGCTCCCGGTCTACCGGGCGGCCGGGGTCGAGTTCCCCGAACACCGGCCGATCGACCCGGCGTCGATCGCCGGCAAGGTTCTAGTGATGCCGCCCGGCGCCAGGCGCCCCCCCGCCCCGGAGGGTTCCGCGGGCTTCCGGGTGGCCATGTTCAGCGGCTGGGGCATCGACCCCTCCGCCAGATACCGCTACCGCTGCGACGAGGTGTTCCCGCTCTCCGACCACGCCGACTACCGGGACTCGCTGCGCTTCGTCGACGACGTGTCGCCGCGGCGGGTGCTGACCACCCACGGATACGCCGCCGAGTTCGCCGCCGACCTGCGCCACCGCGGATATGAAGCCTGGTCGCTCCGCGGCGACGACCAGCTGGAGTTCGGCGGCGACGGATTCGGGCGCGGCGGCGTTGAGATCGAACCCTGACGGGGAGTCAGGAGGTCGAACCCTATCGAGCACCATGCGCGCGGCCGCCCTCCTCTCGTTAACATTCGCCACCACCGCAACCGCCGCCGAGTGGCCGCAGTACCACGGGCTGCGATCGGACCGCACCAGCGCCGAGACGGTCGCCAACACCGACTGGGAGAAATCCCCCCCGGAGAAGCTCTGGCGCGCCGACACCCCGACCGGTTTCAGCTCGTTCGCCGTCGCCGGGGGCATGGCCTACACCGTGATCCAGGAGGAGGTCGACGGGATCCCGAGCGAGGTCTGCATCGCTTTCGACGCGGTGCGCGGCACCACCGCCTGGAAGGCCAACCTCGACATCTTCCGGCTAGACAACGGCGGCGGCAACGCCGGCGCCCCGGACAACAAGGGCGGCGACGGCCCGCGTTCGACACCATCCTACGGCGACGGCCTCGTCTACTGCTACACCTCCGACATGCGGCTGGTCTGCCTGTCCGCGAAGGACGGTACGGAGCGCTGGGCGGTCGATGTGGTCAAGAAACACAACGGCAAAAACATCAAGTGGGAGAACGCCTCCTCGCCGCTGCTCGAGGGCGGCCTCGTCATCGTCGGGGGCGGCGGGCCGGGCGAGAGCTTCCTGGCCTTCGACGCGAAGACGGGCTCGCCGAAGTGGAAGTCCGGCAACTACCCGATGACCCACGCCACTCCGGTGGCGGCCACGGTCCACAACCGGCGCCAGGTGCTGTTCTTCACCCAGAAGGGCATGGTGGCGGTCGACCCCGGCAACGGCAAAGAGCTCTGGTTCCACAAGTTCCCCTACAAGGTCTCCACCGCCGCCTCGGCGGTGGTCGAGGGCGACGTCGTCTACTTCGCCGCCGGGTACGGCGTCGGCTCCACCGCGGTGCGGGTCGGCGAGGACTGGTCGACCGAGGAGCTGTGGTTCAGCGAGGGCGACCGGCCGGTGACCAACCACTGGAGCACGCCGGTGGTCAAAGACGGCCACCTCTACGGCATGTTCGGCTTCAAGGAATACGGCGACGGCCCGCTGAAATGCGTCGAGCTCGCCACCGGAAAGGTGAAGTGGGAGAAGGGCGGGTACGGTCCCGGCGGCGTCTGCCTGGCCGGCGACACGCTGATCTGCCTCGGCGACGCCGGCCAGCTGACCCTGGTGACGGCGACGCCGGAGGGATATCGGGAGATCGCCCGCATGGAGGCGATCGGCGGCAAGTGCTGGTCCGCGCCGACCCTCTCCGACGGCAGGGTCTACCTCCGCAGCACGAAGGAGGGCGCCTGTTTCGACCTGCGGTAGCGCGCAGCCCAAACGGGGGAGATCCGGGTGACGCTATCTGCCGGCCGCCCGGGAAACCGGGGGACGCCGGGCGGCATCTTATGCTAGGGTCCCGGGCATGGTGCTGAACTGGATCTGGATCGGTTTCTTCCTCATCGGGATCGCCACCGCCTTGGCCAAACTCGCCTTCTGGGGGGACGCCGCCCCCCTCTCCGACATGACGGCGATGCTGCTCGGCGGCGAGACCAGCGACGGGGGCGAGACGAGCGGCATGGCCAAGGTCGCCGCCACCATCTCGCTCGGCTACATCGGCCTGATGGCGCTGTGGCTCGGCATCATGAAGATCGGCGAGAACGGCGGCGCGGTGCGCGTCCTGACCCGGCTGGTGGCGCCCTTCTTCCGCCGCCTGTTCCCCGAGATCCCCAAGGACCACCCGGCCTCGGGTTCGATCATGATGAACTTCTCCGCCAACATGCTCGGCCTCGACAACGCCGCCACCCCGCTCGGGCTCAAGGCGATGAACCAGCTGCAGGAGCTCAACCCGGACAAGGACCGGGCCTCGAACGCGATGATCATGTTCCTGGTGCTCAACACCTCCGGCCTCACCGTCATCCCCATCTCGGTGATCACCCTGCGCTCGGTCCAGGGCGCCGCGAACCCGACCGACATCTTCGTGCCGATCCTGATCGCCACCTACTTCGCCACCCTGGCCGGCCTGGTGGCGGTGGCGGTCGCGCAGCGCATCAGGCTGCTCCAACCCGTTGTCCTCGCCTACCTGGCAGGCGCCACCGCGCTGGTGTTCGGGATGATCTGGCACTTCTCGCGCCTGCCGCAGGAGGAGATCGTGACCCAGTCCAGGACGCTCGCCGCCCTGTTCATCTTCGGGATCATCTCCTGGTTCCTTGTCCTCGCCGTCGCGTCGCGCGTCAACGTCTACGAGTCCTTCATCGAGGGCGCCAAGGACGGTTTCGGCGTCGCGGTCAAGATCATCCCCTACCTGGTGGCGATGCTGGTGGCGGTCGGGGTGTTCCGCGCCTCGGGCGCGATGGACGCGGTGATCGGCGGCATGAAGGAGCTGGTCGCGGCGCTCGGCTTCGACACCCGCTGGGTGGACGGGATGCCGACGGCGATGATGAAGCCGCTCAGCGGCAGCGGGGCGCGCGGGATGGCGGTCGAGGCGATGGAGAACTTCGGCGTCGACTCCTTCGTCGGGCAGCTCGCCTGCACCCTGCAGGGGTCCACCGAGACCACCTTCTACACCCTCGCCGTCTACTTCGGCGCCGTCGGTGTCCGGCGCACCCGCTACACGATCACCTGCGGCCTCTTCGCAGACGCCGCCGGCATCGTCGCGGCGATCGTGGTCGCCTACATGTTCTTCGGGTAGACCCCGGGGCACCGCCGACAGACCGGGCCTGCCACGGCGCCCACTTTTCCGCGCCGGCGCGCAATAATTTCGCCAGCCGCGGGTTAGTGAACACAGATGGCTCGCCTTCCCCCCCAGAAAAAGGTGACGCCCACTGGCGTCGCGATCCTCCTTTGTCTAGCCCCACACTCCCACGGCCAAGACCCCTACCCCGACTACGTCGGTGCCGGCCACGCCAGCGGCATCTCCGTCACCTCGAGCGGGTTCGACGAAGGCTCTGAGCCGATCAAGACCGTCGACGCATCCGGCCTCTCCGGCGACACCCATTCTAGCGGTTTCGACCTGGGTTGGTTGAGCCCGTCGACGGCGGCCAACCCCGTCCCGGGCAGGACGGGTCAACGCTGGCTCCGATACGACCTCGGCCACCTCTACCGGCTCGGGAGATCGACGATCTGGAACTACAACGAGGCCGGGGCGACGGAGTTCGGCCTCCGCTCGGTGACCATCGACACCTCGCCCGACGGGACCACCTGGACCGAACTCGGCACCTCGGAGTTCCCCCAGGCGCCCGGTGCCCCCACCTATCCCGGTTTCGCCGGCCCCGACTTCGGCGGCGTGTCCGCCCGCTACGTGGTGCTGACCGCCAACACCAACTGGGGCGCATCCGACTACTGGGGGCTGGCGGAGATCCGCATCGACGTCGCCACGGCGACGGCCGCCGACGGCCCGATGCTGGCCATCGTCAGCGTCACGTCGGACACCGTCCAGCTCATGGCGAGGTCGGCGGCGGACGCCTCCAACTCCCAGCTCCAGTCCTCCAGCGACCTGCGGACCTGGTATGCGACGGCGAACATCGCCGGCCCGGGCGTCCAACAACAGATCGGGGCGCCCGCCGGAAGCGGGGACCACCTCTTCTACCGGCTGGTGACCAAAAACGACGCCGGCTCCCTGCCGCAGCTGGCGACCAACAGCTTCGCCATCGGCCTCGGGGGAACCCTGCCCATCGGCCCGACCCAGCTCCAGGCCACAGACGCCGACAACACGCCGGGCGAGCTGACCTACACGGTGTCGATGGTATCGGGCGGCCGCTTCGAGCTCACCTCGGCACCCGGGACCGCCATCAGCTCCTTCACCCAGGCTCAGGTCGACGCCGGGCTCGTCCAGTTCGTCCACGACGGCTCGGCGAACCCGCCCGCCTTCAAACTCGGCTTGGCTGACGGGATGAACACGCTGTTCCCGGTGGTCGGCAACGTCAGCTTCGACCCCAACCCGCCCGCCAACATGCCCCCGCAGCTGGTGTCGAACTCCCTCACCGTCACCCAGGGCGCGACGGTCCCGGTGGGCGGGGGGAACCTCCTCGCCACCGACCCCGACGACCCCGACGCGGGGCTGCGGTTCACCGTCTCGGCGCTGAGCGCGGGGCGGTTCGAGCTCTCGACCGCCCCCGGGGTCGCGATCACCCAGTTCGCCCAGTCCCAGGTCACCGCCGGGACGGTCCGCTTCGTGCACGACAACTCGACCAACGCGCCGGCCTACAGCGTCAGCGTCAGCGACGGCTCCGCCACGACGGCGGCCGCCCCCGCGACGGCCACCTTCGTCCCGGCGGGCGGCGGTGGGTCGGCGCCGGCGCTCGTCGCCAACAGCCTGGCGACCTCGGTCGGGTCGACGGTCGTCCTCGGGCCGGCGCAGCTCGACGCGGTCGACCCCGATTCGCCCTCCACCTCGCTCACCTACACGGTGTCGGGGGTGACCGGCGGCCGCTTCGAGCGGATCGCCAGCCCGGGCGCCGCCGTGACCACCTTCGGCCAGGGCGACATCGAGAACCGCGCCCTGCGCTTCGTCCAGGACGGCAGCACGACCCGCCCCGCCTACCAGGTGAGCGTCTCCGACGGCACCAACCCCACCCCCCCGGACGCCGCCAGCGTCAGCTTCTGCGACGGCACGCGGACCTCGATGATGACCGCCGGCGAGATGGCCGCCTTCAACAACCTCATCCAGCTATCCCAGGTCACCCACACGGTCGTCGCCTCGGGCCGCTGGTCCGACCCGGCGGTCTGGGGGGGCGGCTCCCCCCCCACCGCGGGGGCGCGGATCCACGTCCCGGCGGGGCTCGCGGTGGTCGTCGACGGCAGGTTGGCGCCCGAGTTCGAGTCGATCCGCATCGACGGGATGCTGCGCTTCGCCCCCCACGTCGACACGCGCCTCATGTGCGACACGATCGTCAGCACCCACTGCGGGCGGTTCGAGGTCGGGACGGCCGGGATCCCGATCGGCGCTGGGGTGAACTGCGAGATCGTCTTCGCCGACGACGGCCCGATCGACACCAACTTCGACTCCGCACAGATGGGCCGCGGCGCCGTGCTGCACGGCAAGACGGTGGTCCACGGCGGGCGGAAGACCAACAAGGTCGCCCTCGCGACCCATCCCGCCGCGGGCGCGTCCACCCTGCAACTCGAGTCCGCCCCGGTCGGCTGGGTCGCAGGGGACGAGCTGATCGTCACCGGGACCCTGGCCAACAACCCGACCAGCGACGAGATCCGCACCATCACCGCCATCAACGGGACGGCGGTGACACTCGACCGCGCGCTCTCGCTCGACCACATCGCGCCCCGGCCGGACCTCAACGTCTACGTCGCCAACGCCACCCGGAACGTCGTCTTCCGCTCCGAGAACGCCACGGTCGCCCGCCGCGGCCACATCATGATCATGCACACCCTCGAGGCGGACATCAACTACGCCCGGTTCTACCAGCTCGGCCGCACCGACAAGACCCGCCGCCTCGACGACGTCACCTTCGACTTCGAGTCCGGGGACCAGCCGGGCAACGAGGGGTCGGCGCCGATCCACTTCACCACCACCGCGGGGGCGCGCACCAACATCCGTGGCCGATACGTGATCCACCTCCACCGCGGCGGCACGGACCCCACCACGACGCCCGCCGTGGTCAGGGGCTGCGTCGCCTTCGACGGCCCCGGGTGGGGCTTCGTCAGCCACTCCGCACACGCGCGGTTCATCGACAACGTCAGCTACGCCATCCAGGGGACCGGTTTCTACACCGAGGCCGGCGACGAGATCGGGGAGATGGTCGGCAATATCGCCATCCGCTCTGTGAACCCCGCGTTCGCCTTCGACTCCGAGGGCGGCGCCATCGACCCGGACCTCGGCTTCGAGCAGCAGGAGTTCGGCAACGACGGCGACGGATACTGGCTCTCCGGGAACCTGGTGGCGATGAGGAACAACGTCTCCGCGGGATCCTCCGCCCACGGCATCATCTTCTGGGTCGATGGTCTGGTCGAGGCCGACATCCCCCGCGGCCGCGCCTCGGTCAAGGTCGCCGAGATCCCTGGCGGCCACCTGATCCCGGGGCGCGCCACGGTCCCGACCTGGTGGGCGCCGCTGGCCGAGGTCAGCGGCAACGAATGCTACGGGTCTGCGATCGGTTTCCGCGCCCGCTACATCCACGCGCAGACATACGTCGGCGAGGGCGGCAGCGCTTTCCACGCCAGCCCGCCGCAGGCCTACATCGACACGTTGAACCCGACGATCGACCGCCTCACCGTCTGGGGCAACCGCGACGGCGTGCTGCTCAACTACTGCCAGCGCGTATCGGTGAAGAACTCGCTGATCGTTGGCATCGGCGCGCCCTTCGTGCTCGACGGTGGGACGGCAAACTCCGGCGTCGGCCTGGACAAGGGGACTGAGGTCTCGCGCGGCTCGGGCCGGGTCGAGAACGTCACCATCGAGGGCTTCGAGATGGGCTTCGTGGTTCCGCGCAACGACCAGTGGACCTTCGAGAACCTGACCCTCAAGAACGTGACCGACATGCTGGTCGCAGAACCGCGCCAGGGCCCGCGGACGATCACCATGAGCAACATCACCTTCGGGGACCTCACCGGGACCGCGGTCGCGGGGAGGGGCGGAAGGCGGAACATCGTCATGGCCGCCGACTTCACAGCGCTCGGTTACCAGCCGTTCTGGTTCCTGATGCCCGACCGCATCACCCTCGACGGGGAGGGGGTCTACTACGACGCGCAGGCCGCCGGGTTCACCCCGCTGACCGGCCCGCCCGACCCGGAAGAGCTCATCCAGCCCGTCCCCAGCACCTACGTGAACCGCACGAACCAGCAGCTACACGACGCCTTCGGGCTGTCGTTCGGCGGCGCCTTCATCCCCCAGGGCGCCAGGACCGACAGCAGGGTCGTCGGCGGTGTGGTGGGCCCGGCGGCGCCCGTCCCGACGGCGCTGCCGACGCTCCTCGACATGACCAACGAGGGGGGCAGCCCAGAGCCGCCGAAAGGGGGACCTGCCCCCGAGCTCACTGGCAACCGGCTCGAGATCCGGCGCGGCCAGAGCGTCACCCTGATGGCCACCAACCTCAACGCGACCGACACCAATACGCCGAGGTCCGGCCTGACCTACACCGTCACCGGGGTGACGCACGGCCGGTTCTCCCGCCGGACAGCCCCGGCCACCGCCATCACCAGCTTCACCCAAGCTGAAGTCGACGCCGGGTTCATCCGCTTCGTCCACGACGGCAGCACGTCCGCACCGGCGTACTCCGCGGCGGTGTCGGACGGTGCGACCACCACCGCAGCCGTCGGGGCGATCGTCCGTTTCTCGCAGAACTGAGGGATCCTGTCACGTCGCGATCGGGTGGATAGGGCGTCCCGACGAATGGCCTGGGATGTGAAGAGACCGGACAGCCGGGAAGGGGGGGCGGCATCTTGCCGCCCCATCGACGCGTTCCCAACAGGGCGGCAAGATGCCGCCCCTCCGGTCGCTATTCCTGTCTCAGGGCAAAGCTCAGTCGGCCCCTGGATCAGGGCCAACTATCTTGAAACAGTCCCTAGTGGACAAGGACCCATCGATCCCCCCATACCCGACAGACATGGATTCGTCATAGGTATTCTACGGCAACCCAACCTCGATTCCGCCCTCCCTCCGCCACCAACCTCAAAAGCGATACAACCGATAACGTTTGGGGCTTCAGGCTCGAACGAACCAAATCCCCCACCCATTACAAACTCGATCGGAACGTATAGTGGTCACCCGATGCCCTACCGGTCGATCATCTACCCATGAGGGAAGTCGTCACATCGCCACTGTTCTGGACCTTGCTAGGCATCGCCGGCGCCGCCGGGGCGTTCGTCTGCCGGGACGCCTTCTCCTGGTTTTTCTTCACTACCATCTCCGCCGTGGTCTATCCGGTCGTTTGGTACATCCTAGCCGGGATCTTCACCCTGTTGGTCGGCCTCCTGACGGGGGGAGCCGATTTCGTCGATGTCACAGGTTCCTGGTGTGCGACCGTCGCCACCGCAGGCCTCTTCCTCCTCCACCTCCGTTCGTTGCGAGGATCTGACAGGCAGCCACCGAAATATGGCACAACAGCCCCAGCCCCCCACAATCCCTATTCGAAGGGTTTCCACCGCTAACGGGCGGTTCCGCAAAACCTCGCTTACCCGGGGGGAGCCGCCGGAACCTCAGCTCGCCCCACCCCCGAGCAACGACCGCGCCATCGACTCGCCCGCGATCCGGCCGGTGGTCCAGGCACTCTGGAAGTTGAAGCCCCCGGTCAGCCCGTCGATATCGAGCACCTCGCCGGCGAAATACAGCCCGGGGACTCTACGGCTCTCCATCGTCTTCAGATCCACGTCCTTCAGGCGCACCCCGCCGCAGGTCACGAACTCCTCCTTGTTCAGGCTCTTGCCCTCCACCACGAACCGCTCCCGCAACAGCAGTTCGCACAGGGCCGCGGCGGCGGCCTTCGACAGGTTCGCCCAGGTTCCGTCGCCTGGGATCCCGGCGCGCCCGACCAACCGCGCCCAGAGCCGGCGCGGCAAGGCTTCGAAAGGCGAATGCCGCGCCACCGTCCGGTTCCCGTGCGCCTGCCGCTGACCGGAGAAAACCTCCCGTACCCCCTCCTCCGTAACCCCTTCGCCCAGCCAGCCGACCGACAGCTCGAAGCGGTAGTCCCGCGTGGCGAGCTCGCGCGCGCCCCAGGCCGAGAGCTTGAGCACGGCCGGGCCGCTCAGCCCCCAGTGGGTCACCAGCAACGGCCCGCAGGATGCCAGCTTCGTCCCGGCGACCCGGACGCTCGCGCCGTCCACCGAAACCCCCGCCAGCTCGACCAGGCCCGGGTCATCGATCTTGAAAGTAAACAGCGACGGCACCGCCGGCTCGAGCGGGTGCCCCAGCGCCTGGACCGGTGCCCGCGC
>JANQMB010000363.1 GCA_028280355.1 Verrucomicrobiales bacterium | reverse complement strand
ACCGACCATCCCCGCCAGGGGCGCCGGGGGCTCGGCGGCGAGACCCGCGCGGTAGGCCTCCAGCGCACGCTCCGGCAGCGACTCGTTCAGGTAGAGGTGGCCGAGCGACAACAGGTCATCGGGGGCCAGGCCACCGAGGCGGCGGGCCACCTCGAGGTCGGCGATCGCCAGCAGGGGCTCGCCTTGCCGCAGCCGGACGTCGGCCAAGTTCACCCAGATGCCGGCCTGCCCGGGACGCAGCTCCAAGACCTCTTGGTAGATCGCGGCGGCGGCGGCGAGCTCCTCGAGCTCCAGCAGGGCGCCGGCCTCGCCGAGCTTCCACTGCGCCTCATCGGGCATCGTCAGCGCCGCGGTACGGTAGGCCTGAAGCGCCGCCTGCGGGCGGCCGGCGCTGCTGTGGCAGTAACCGAGCAGCCCGAGCGTGAGACCGTCCTGCGCGCCGAGCTCCAGCGCCCGGCGCAGGTGTGGCTCGGCCGCCCCGAGGTCGCCCTCCTGCACCAGCGCGACGGCGAGGTTGCGGTGGGCGTCGCGGAAGTTGGGGTAGAGCTTCAGGGCCGCCTCGAAGTTCTCGATCGCGTCGTCCCGGCGCCCCTGTTCGAAACGCAGGCCGCCGAGGTTGAACAGCAGGGCCGCGCTCCCCCCCAACAGCTCGCTGCCGGCCAGCGCCGCCGCGGCGCCGGACCGGTCGCCCTTCGCCATCCTCGCCGCGACGCCCCCGAGGAGCGCCTTCTCCGCCGCGGTGACCTTCGGCTCGATGCGCGCGTCGACCCCGTAGCTGGCCGTGAAAGCCCTGCGGAACCCCTCGCTCTCCCACAGCGCGTCGACCGGCAGCGGAGCCGCGGACGCGGCGGCGTTCAATATCAATATAATGGGAACAATACCTCTCACGGTCTCAGGATGAGCGGCCAGCGGTAGATCGCGGTGACCGGCCGGCCATCTTTCTTGGGTACGCTGAAGCGGGCCCGCGAGGCGTACGAGCGGGCCATCTTGGTGAACTCCGGGTGCGAGCTGGACAGCACGCGGCGGACGCTGGCCCGGCCGCCCGCCGAGATCGCCACCTCGAGCAAGACGCGCCCCTCACGCACGCCGCGGCGCCGCAGGGTCGAGGGGTAGGACACCGAGGGCCGGTTGAGCAGGCGCGGCTTGGCGTCGAGCTCGCCGGCCTCGTAGGTGCTCTTCACCTGCTGGGAGGGGCGGCGCGGGGCGGCCGGCGGACCGCCGCTCGCCCCCCGCGCCTGCGGCGGGCGCAGTTGCGGGGAGGGTGCCGGCTCGGCCTCCAGCTCGAAGTCGGACGTCCTCATGGTCAGGTCGACGCGCGGGTCGAGAGTCGCCCTGAGCGCCGGCGCGACCTTTTCGATCTGCACGTCGAGCCGCGGCAGCGCCGCGGGGGGCGGTGGCGGCGGGGGCTCCACGACCGTCTGCGGGGGTGGGGGCGGGGGCACCGCCGCCACCTCCTCGACCGTCTCCACCGCGCGCACGGTCGCCCCCGGGACACGCCCCGCATCGAGCAGCCGCAGGCCAGCGAGGAAGACGACCAACAGCACCGCGAAGCCCACCGCGCCGGCAAGCCGAGCCACCGGGCCACCGACCACCGAGCGGGCCAGGTTGTTCGATACTTCGCGCATCACCAGTCTCCTCTATCCAGCTGAGTGCTAAGTTTCAAATGGTTCAGTGTTAAGCGATCGGCAACGGCACCCCAACTCCTATATCCCATATCCTACCCCCCATCCCCGACCGTCGATACGAACACCCGCTCCGCCCCCGCCAGCTTCGCCTCGTCCAACACCGCCACCGTCTTCTCCGTCGGCGTGCGGCGGTCGGCCTGGATGACGACCGGCACCTTGTCGGCCTTGAGCATGCGGGCCACCACGGCGCGCACCCCGCCGACGCCGATCTCCCGCCCGCCGTAATAGACGCCGCCCTCGGCGGTGACGCCGATGAGGATGCTCTCGCGATCGAGGTCTTCCTGCGCCGCCGCGCGCGGCTTCTCGATCTCGACCCCTGTCTCCTCGACGAACACGGTGGTGACGATGAAGAAGATCAGCAGGATGAAGACGATGTCGATCAGCGGCGAGATGTTGATCTCGCCGACCGCCTCGCCCGCCCGCCCGCGGGCTCTCTGGAAACCTTTAGCCATCTGTCCCGATCGCCGCCTCCAGCCGGCGGAAGCCGCTGCGCAGGTGCTCGTATCGCCCCTTGAGCACCCAGCAGACGATGAACGCGGGCACGCTGATCACCAGGCCGGTCTGCGTCGTGACCAGCGCCTCGGAGACGCCTTTCGAAACCACGTCGACCGGCGCCAGCGCCGAGGCGCCAGCCATGCCGTCGAAGGTGGTGAACATCCCCGAGACGGTTCCCAGCAAGCCGACCAGCGGCGCCGCGCCGATCAGCACGAAGGCGAAGGGGATGCGCCGCTCGAGCACCGTGAACAGGCGCCCGCCGATCTCGTCCATGCGCCCCTCGCTACCCGAGACACAGAGGCGCCCGCGCAGCTCGCCGAGCAGCTCCGGCGCACCCTCCTGATCGTCCAGCAGGCGCCGCCACTCGACCCCCGATAGCACCGGCGCGCCCGGCAGCTGCAGGAAGTGCCAGATCGACAGCAGCGCGAACGCGATCCCGAAGGCCAGCGCCACCAGGCACCAGAACACCCAGCCGCCCTCGGCGGCGAGCATTCCCATCTCGTTGGTCAGCGCGTCCAGCATGATCTCCCTCTAGCCCCCCGCCGCCCCCGGGGGGCGGTCGCCCCCCACCAGGGAGGCATGGTTCTTCAAGCCGTTTACGTAGGCGAGGCTGGCCATCTCGGTCGCTGCTTTGATCCCGCCGATCTTGCGCGACAGCAGCGCGTGCAAGATCAGCGCGGGGATCGCCACCACCAGCCCGAACTCGGTGGTGACCAGGGCCTCGGAGATCCCCGACGAGAGCGACTTGGCGTCGCCGGTACCGAAGATGTTGATCAGTTTGAAAGTGTGGATCATGCCGGTCACCGTGCCGAGCAGCCCGAGCAGGGGCGCGGTCGCGGCGGCGATGGAGATCAGCGGCAGGCCCCTGTCCAGCGGCGGGAGCGATTTGAGGTACTCCTCGTACAGCGCCTCCTCGACGTCGTCCTCCGGCGCCTCCCCCATCTCGACCCCGCGCCGCAACACGGTGCCCGCGGGATGCCGCACGGGATCCAGCTCGGCCAGCGCCGCCCCGCGGTCGCCGGCACCGACCGCCTTCAACACCTGGCGCACGACGCCCGCGCCGAGCGGTTTGATGCGCAACAGCTGCACCCATTTGGCCACCGCGGCGACGGTGGCGACCAGCGCGATCGCCAGGATGGGGAAGATCCAGAACCCCCCCTTGCGGACGTGGTCGAACAGCGAGCCGCCCGCCTCCCCGAGCGCCACCGCAGTGCCTAGAGTCGGGTCGAAGGCGGGCGAGGCGACCTCGCCCGCCGCCAGCGCGCCGATCGACCCCGTGTCACCGACACCCTCCACAACCTCAGGCAACAGCGCCCGCCCCTCGGCCACCAGGCCGGCGAGGTCGCCGTCATCGGAGACGAACCAGCCTACCGGACCGGCCTCCACGAAACGCCCGCGCCGCGCCACACCGTCCGCACCCGCGGCCTCCCCCTCGACCACCCGCGGCGCGGCGGCCTCGCCGAGGCGGGCGATCGCCTTCTCGAGCAGCGCCAGCCCGGCCGCCAGACCCTCGTCACCGCCGGCGTCGACACCCAGCAGGTCGCCGCGGATCGACTCCGCCTCGGCGAGGCTGATCTGCGCCTCGAAACCCCGGCGGAAATCGGCGAGCAGGCTGTCGATGTAACTGCGCTCGTCACGCCAGCCCCGCACGTCGCCGGCCAGGGCGGCCAGGTCGTGCACCAGCGCGTCGCGCTCCTGTCCCGCGAGCTGCGAGCGACGGCGTTTCTCGCGCAGTTCGGAGGCGACCTCCTCGGTCTCCAGCGACAGCCTCGGCCTCTCGGCCGCGATCTTGGCGCGCAGCTCCGCCAGGCTCGCGAGTTCGGCGGCCAAGTCCCGCTCGATCGACCCGAGTGCCACCGCGTAGTCCGCAGCCCCGCCCTGGGCTGGGGCCGGCGACATGGAAACGGCATAGACCCCGAGGGCCGCGATGGCGGCTGCGAACCTCATTGCCCACCTCCCGCGTTCGCCTCGAAAGGCAGCCGCACGTAACCCGGCGACCGCTGCTTGCGATGGATGTCGATCGCCGACCGCACCTCGCCCGCCAGCCGGCGGTCCTCCGTCCAGATCCAACCGGCGGCGCCCGCGCGCCCGGACCCGGCGACCTTTCCGCCGCGCCCCACATACCAGGCCTGGGCCAGCCCGAGGTAGAGCACCTCGACCTGCACGTTCTGTCCATCGACCTCACGCAGCTCCTCCGCGACGGTCAGCGAGCGTGCGAACTCGCCCGCCGCACCGAGCACCGCCACCACGTCGCGGTACCGATCCTGCAGGGGGCGATCGGCAGCCGACCCCTCGAGGCGGACGATCGCATCGGGGACCTTGTCGCGCAGCGAGGGTGGGAAGAGCGGCAGCCGAGCCCGCAGGGCCTCCTCCAGGGCGCCGATGCGACCGGCCAACTTGGCGCGCGCGGCGCGCAACGACGCCTGCTCCCCGCGGAGCTCCTCCCGCTGCCCGGCGGCCTCCTCGAGGCGTCGCCCGGCGGCAGTGATCAGCTCGTCGATCTGTTCGATCTCCCTCCGCCGCAGCGCGTTGAGCCCCGCCAGCTCGCGCTTCTGTTCCTCCCACCTCGCCCCCTCCTCGCCGCGCAGTTTCTGCACCCGCACCCACTCGCGCACTTTCTCCTGCAGAACGGCGGCAGGCGGCACCGGGTCGGTGCCGCCTGCCTTCGGAGCTTCTTGCGCTTCGAGCCCGATCGCCCCGAGGGACGCCAGGGCGGCCAGCGCGAAACCCCCTTTTCGTAGTCTAGATCCTACCATTCAAACTCGAAGCCGACGTAGAACTGCCGCGGCGCGTTGACCCGCGGTCCCTCGGCGATGCGGCTGGTGGTCATCACCTCGTCCAGCAGGTTGTGCACCCCGCCGACCAGGCGCAGGTGGTCATTAATATCGACATGGGCGGCCAGGTCGAGCACGAAACCGCCGTCGATCTTGCCCTGCCGCGAGCTGGTGTCCGGGCTCTCCAGGTTGGCGGCAGTGCCGAAGCTGTCGCTGATGTAAGTCGCGCTCAGGTCGACGCCCCAGCGCTCCGCGGCCAGCCCGACCCCCATCGCCAGCTTCCATTCGGGGATGTAGGGGATGTCCGCGCCCGCGACGCCACCGGCGAGGATGTCGTCGCCGCCGCCCGAGGCCAAGGCGTTCTTCAGGGTGGCGTTGGTCCAGGTGGCGCTGACGAACAGCGGCGTGCTGACCGCGTTGCCGGCCAGCGGGTCGTAGCTGCCGAGGAACTCGACGCCATACACCTCCGCCTCGCCGGCGTTGGTCGCGTCCGAGCCGCCGAGGCCCGCGTCGGAGCCGGTCAGGTTGCTGAAGTCGCTGAAGAAACCGGCGATCTCCGCCGACAGGTTGTCGCCGCGGTGGCGCGCGCCGAGCTCGTATCCGATGCTCTTCTCCCAATCGACGCCGTCCTTGAGGAAGGAGCGCGGCGAGGGGGCGGAGATGCCGCGGTAGATCCCGCCGAACAGCATCTCGGTGTCGGTGAGCTCGTAGGTCGCCCCGATCCCTGGCGCGACCTGGTCGGTGTTGCCCGTGCCGCCGCCGACCCGCGTGTTGGTCGAGTCGCTCCGGTAGTCGGTGTAGGTCATGTCGACGTACTCATAACGGACCCCGGGGCGGAGGCTTAGTTTGCCGAAGTCGATCTCGTCCTCGAGCCACAGCGACAGCGCGTCGGCCTCCTGGAAGCGGTTGCCGCCGGAACCGGGCTCGCCGCGACGCACCACCAGCGGGTCGCTGCCGCCCACCACGATCTTGTCGTCGCGCTGGAAGCGGCGGATGTTGTCGCGGTGCAGGCGGGCGCCGAACAGCAGGTCGTGTTCGACCGCGCCGGTGGCGAAAGCGTAGTCGCCGTTGAACTGGAGGCCGTACGCTTCGTACTCGCGGTTGTTGGAGCGGATGTCGAGGTCGCCGCGGCCGCGCAGGCGCAGGTTGTCGAAGGCGCCGGGATACATCGAGGGCTTTGCCAGGACCTTGTGCAGGCTCTCGCCGCCGGCCTTGCGGATCTTGTACCAGTCCCGCGCGAAGTGGTTGTAGTAGCCGGCGAACTGGAGGCCGAGATCGTCGTTCGGCCGGATCTGGTACTTCAGGTAGCTGCGGTGGTGCTCCGTGTAGATGTTGTCCAGGTAGGTGCCCGCGTAGCGGCGGTAGGGGGTGCGGCGCAGGTCGCGCTCGGTGAGGCCGGTGTAGGTCTCGTCGGCGTCTAGTTCGGTGTATCCGTACTTGGCCTCGAAACGCTGGTAGACCGCGGTGTCCGGCTCCCAGAAGATCTTGAACATCGGCTCGATCAGGGTGAAGCCAGTGTCGTCCGAACCGCCGAAGCCGATGCCCGGGTCGATGCTGCGGTATCCATCGCTCTGCTTGTAGAACAGCTCGGCGATGAAGCCGACCCGGCCGAAGTCGCCCTCGACGACGTCGCCGTAGTAGCCGTGCGAGAGGATGGTGTTGTCGGTACCGTAGGTGCTGCGCAGGTAGAAGTTGTGGTCGGTCGGGACCGGGGTGGACAGGTAGTTCACGACGCCGCCGGTGGTGTGCGGGCCGAAGCGCACCTGGCTCGAGCCCTTGAGCACCTCGACGCCGGACATGCGCGAGACGTTCGGCGAGTAATACGCCGCCGGCGCCGAGTAGGCGGCAGGGGCGCTGAGGATGCCGTCCTCCATGATGGTGACGTTCTCGCTGCGCGTGCCATCACCGCCGCGGATGGAGATGTTCGGGAAGTTGCCGAAGCCGTCCTCCTCGCGCACGTAGACGCCCGGGATCTTGGCGAACACGCGGTTGACGTTGAGGTAGCTGTGCTGGCGGATGTCGTCGGCCTCGACATAGAACCCGGAACCGGGCAGCTCGTAGACCGCCTCGCTACTGCCGATCACCACCATCGCATCGAGGGAGCCGCCGTCGGTCACCGCGGCGTCAAAGGCAGAGGGATCTTCGGTGGCCTCCGTGACGTCAGCGCCAGATGCCTCACCCGCCGAACCCTCAGTCTGGGCATGCGAACCCGACACCAGACCCAGGCAGAACACCGACAGGATCGCAGCGCCACGCGACCTGAACCGGCCAGGTTGGATAGCGGTTCGAGATCGCGACGGCGCCTTCGGCGCCAGGGAAAATACAGAAAATCGATTCGGTTTCATTGTTGAGAATGGGTCTCATTAGCAGCCCAAAAGATGCCGGTCAACCATTTATTGAGAAATATTCTCAATAAAGCTGAGATGGTGGAGGCGATGGCGATTCCTTTCGTGTCGAAAATCGGTCACGCACACTGCTCAAGGTGTATATTCGGCGCTATGAACCCCACATTCCGTCTTCTGTTCACTCTATCGATCGCCCCGATTCTCTTTGGTGGCACAAATGCGACCGCTCACGATAATGGAGAAGAGGACGAACGGAGTGTGCTGACCATCGGGATGCAGGCACCGTCGTCTGCCTATCGCATCAAAATCGAGGGGGTCTATCGCGTCGGAGGCGAGGTGTGGGTGGTCTCGCGGATCCACGGCGGTGACGATATCGGGCTCGCCGTCATCAGCGATATCGGTGCCTCGGCGGACGTGAGGGCGGGCGACCTGCCCAAGGGCAAGTTTGACGTGCGCCACAAAGTCATGGGCAAGGACTGGAATTGGGGGGACGAGCGCAAAGACGTCGAGTTTATCACAGCCGACGGGGAGAAAGCGCTGAAGAAGAAGCTCTCCACCGCCAAGAAGATCCCTTTCGTCTCCATCGGGGCCGGGCGGTGACCTACCTGGCGATCGCCGACCCTCGCCTGCCACAGATAAGAGCGACGCCCTAGGGAGCGTTTGAACGCTCCCGCGCCGGTCCAGGGTAGCCGGGGACAAGGAGAGCGTCGGGCAAGTCCGGGAAGGAGGGGCGGCATCTTGCCGCCCTGCAGGGGGCGTGTGGAACGAGGGCAGGCGTAGCGCATCGACAGGCGGCAAGGTGCCCCCGGGATCGCTCCGCCGCCTTCAGGATCGATCGATCCATAGCGCTCGGCCAGCTTCAGTGATCGGGTGAACCGATATCGGGCGTGCCCTAGCCTCGATCATCTTCGCGGTCTGGGCCGGCCGGCGATCCCCCCTCATCGTCAACTGCCCCTAGCCCCACATCGGCCGCGTTTTCATCCTTTTCGACGCTTTCTTCGTCCCCTTCC
>JANQMB010000305.1 GCA_028280355.1 Verrucomicrobiales bacterium | reverse complement strand
ATTTCGTAGACAACTGCAAAATTGTGCGCGTTTGGAAACTCGTGGATAAAAAAACTACCGATCCACTGAGAACATCTGCCATCGCTTCGGCCCGGGGCGATGCCCGGTCGGCGAGGGACGAGTATTCGACCAGCTTCGAGGTCAGGGACTTGAGCAACCCCGCCGCGCGCACGCTGTCGGGGTGCAGTTTGGCGCGGGCGCCGCGCAGGGTCGAGACGCTGGCACCGAAGGCGGCGGCCGCGTCGGCCACGTAGGGGTCGCCGCCGTCGCCGAGGGCCGCGAGCACGGGGGCGGCAGCTCTTTCTAACAAATGAATAGAACCTTTCAAAGTCAGCTTGGCGGGCAGCTCGCCGCGGCCCGCGGCCAGCAACACTCTGGCGGAGGCATGGCTGGGGGCCAGGGCGACGATGTCGGAGAGCCGCTCCTGCACCTTGCTGTTGGCCGCCAGGTCACCCGGGGGCATCGTGTCGGCGAGGTCCTGGACCTCCGCAAACAACGCCCGGGCCCTCTCCACCGGCTCGTCGCCGGGGATGGCGACGGAGCACGCCGCCGCCAGGTCCCGCACCGCGAAGATCTGGTGGTCGACGAACGCGGAGAGGTCCCCCATCACGGCGAGGTCGCGCAGCTGCGGCAGGTTGGCGGCCGGGAGGACGACGACCGGCGCCGCCCCGCGGTCCAGCCGGCGGAGTAGAGCCAGCGGGTCGCGCAGCCCGACCACGGCCCCGCCCTCGCCGAGCCCCCCCACCACGGCCGCCCCCATATCGACCTCCCTGTCCTCGACCATGCAGCGCGCCAGCAGTGCGGCGACCAGGGCGATACCCTGCCCGTTCCCCGGGTCGT
Source organism: Verrucomicrobiales bacterium (assembly GCA_028280355.1). GTDB lineage: Bacteria > Verrucomicrobiota > Verrucomicrobiia > Verrucomicrobiales > DEV007 > JANQMB01. The sequence goes on along the minus strand of JANQMB010000305.1, from coordinate 6,180 downwards.
AGCGATCGCCCACCGCGACGGTGATGCTGCCCCCGTTGCGGGGCCAACCGAGGCCCGAGGCCTCGACGGCGACCGGCACATAGGCAGACGCCATGGCGAGGTTGGGGATCGGATCCCCGTCGGCGTTCCGGAACTTCACCTTCATCGGGGCGTCCAGCGCCCCGACGATCGCCGTGGCCTGGACCGGGAGCACCGTCCCGCCCACCCGCCCCTTGCGGGGGTCGACCGCGAGCAGACGCGCGACCGCCTCGGTGCGCACGAGTCTGGCAGGGGGGGGCTGGGGATCCGGCGTGTCCGGTGGGGTCAGGTCGGGGGGGCCGCCATCGGGCGGGCCGTCCGGGTCCCTCGGTGGTCGCGTGCCGCCGTCCCTGTCCGGCTGGCGCGGGAACTGGAAGTCGGGTCTCCGGGAGCCGTTGATCACGCCTTTCCAGCCGGAATACCCCCCTTTGAGGGAGAGTTTTTGAAACCTCTCCAAACCGCCCGGGCGATCCGGGTCGATACGTGCGGCGATGTCCATCAGGTAACAGGCGAGCAAGAAATCGTCCTCCCCCGCGTCGCTGACGTCCAGCGCCTCGGCGATATCCCAAAGCGTGGCGGCCGCGGCCGCAGGGATCTCGAACCCGGGCACCGGTTCTGGCGGCTCCCCGGCCATCAGGTCGGCCAGCGTCGCGGTTGCCGCCCGATGGACACCGTCGATGCGCAGGGCCAACGCCAGAGCCCTCGCCTGGAGCGCCCTGGTGACCTTCGGTTCGTCCGGGAAATTCGCCGCCAGCGCCGCCAGCGCCGCGGTGGCACGCTGCTGTTCCCCGGGCTCCAGGAACACCGAATCGATATCGAACAACTCGGTCTCGAAGTCGGGCGCGACGAAACCGTCCGCAACGAAACCGTCCGCCTGCCCCAGGACGGCGCCGGGGTCGAGGAAGCCGGCCGCCACCGCTATCGATACGGCGGCGGACACGGCGCAGCAGCAATGGCTGAGGTGGGGTCGCATGATCCGGATTCCGGCCACGCGCTATTAAACGCCAACCCGACCGGCTTGGACAGGGCAAAAAACGCGACGGTGGGCTAGCCGTCCTCGGCGCTCAGCGTGGCGACTTCGACCTCGAGTGTCTGCAACGCCGCGCGCAGCGCCTCAGCCCGCCGGGTGGCGATCCCCCCGTGGGAGGCGCTGCTGCTATACTTCGACCGCAGCGAGTCACGCAACTCCCCGATCAGGACGTACAGCCGGTCCGAGAGCGGCCGCGCCCTGACGTCGATACGCGGCCTCAGGTCGCGCAAGGCATTCTGCGCCAGCGCACAGCGCGTGTCGGCCTCGTCCCCTGCATCGAGCTCGCCCTGCAGGTGTGCCTGCACCAGATCCCGCACCTGCCCCTCCAGCAGACGCAGTCGCTCGACGCTCGACGCGAGGGAGGCCGGGGCCGCGTCGCCCTTCGCCACCCGGTAGAGCTGGGCGGCGGACAGGTGTTGCGGGCAGAGCCGGAGCACCTCGCCGAGGCGCGCGCGAACCTTCGGGTTGGCCAGCAGGACCTTCGGCGGAATCCGCTCGGCGGCGCGCCCGATCTCGGCGAACAGCGCGAAGGCGCGCGCCATCTGCTCCCCCGGTTCCGCCGCCACCACGGCGAGCGCGTCGTCGACCCTGCGGCACCCCACCAGCTGCAGGTCCATCAGCAGGCGGAACTCGCCCAGCGCGGCCAGCTCCGCGACCTGCCCCTCCGAGAAGATCGGCACGGCCACCATCACCTGCGGCCCGTCCGCTATTTTTGCTTTCAATGAATTGTTAGCGATCAGCACCTGCGTCAGCGACCCCTCCCATTGCAGGATGGAACCGAAGCTGACCGCCCCCGCCGCCGCTGCCCCCGGGGCCAGGTCGACGCCGCGCGCCATCGCCTCCAGCACGACCCCCGCCGCCGCGGAGATCAGCTCGGTGCGCGCCCTCCCGCCGCCGGCCAACTCGAACCGTACCCCGAGGTCCTTCGGGAACTCGAGGCCCGGCCGGCGGCGCAGGAACTCCAGCCGGGCGCGGTGCAGCTCCTGCGCAACCATCCCGGCCTCCTCGTCGGAACCGTCCCCAGCCCCGAAGCCCACCGGGAGGCGGTTGCCCCCCGGCGACGACCCAACGGCGCCCGCCGAGCTGTAGAATTCGGGGTCGACGACCACCTCCCTCGCCTCGAGTCGCACGAAGCGGTCATCCCCACCCGGCACCGCCGGCACCAGGACCGAGGCGGTCTCCAGTTTGAACATGAACAGCGCAGGCTCCGCAGGTTCCTCTGATCCGGCCTCCGGTTCCCGGGGTTGCGGCGGCTCCGATTCCGGTTCCGGTTCCTGGTAGAGATCGGGGGCATCGACACCCTCTGGCAACCGGACCGCCCCCGACCACCGGAGCTCCATCCGGTTCGCGCTGAGCCGCTGATAGCGCCTCATCGACTCCTCGTCTGAGGGGTCGAAAGACGCCGCCAAGTCGAGCAGCGGGAGGGCGCCCCCAGGGTTCCCACCGGAGAGCGCGTGTGCACGCCAGGCCATCCGCCACAGCGACCTGGCCAAGGCCGCGCGATCTGGGTGAATCGGAACAGGGTCCGGCTGACGACGGTAACGGAGCTGGTAGTTCGCCAGGCGCACCGCGTTGGACTCAGGTTCGAAAAGACGGCAGAGAACCAGAGCCATCGCCCTGACGTATTTCGGAGGAGCCTCCCGGGGATCCCAGAAATTCGAAGCGACCGCCAACAGCGCCTGGGATACCCCAGTTCCAACTAGAGCCGCCTCCGCTGCAGGCGATGGCCGCCAATCCAACCCACTCCATGTGGGCACCTCATAGCGATCCGCAGGCCGCGAGAACTCCGCCGCCTCATCAAAAAATCCCTCCCCGCTGGCGACCCCCGTCCCCAGCACCGCCATCAAGCCCGATATCATCAGGCTTTTGATCCCCTTGCAGTGGTAAGCCATCTATAATATTTATAAATATCATAATTTTAGTCATAGCGCAAGGTCTTTGCTGCGATCCGGGTTCAGGCCGCCCAACCGAGATCTATTCTCCCGATTGCCACGACGGGCTCCAGGGGCACCGGCCTGAGATTGCGGCGGCTCGGCACATTACTTTCTGTCGTGATGATTCGTCTCGGGAAAGTCTCCGTCGTCACCCTCGTCGCCCTCTGGGTCGGGAGCACAGCCCTCGCCTTCTGGCTAGGGGGGATCGGGCAACGCTCCGCCATCCAGGACGGCGACGGCCGGCAGCCACCATCCGGCCGAGCAGGGGCAGCATCCGCATCGCCCACCGGCGGGCAGATCCGTGCAGGCGGACAACATGCAGACCCACCCCTCTCCGGGACCCCCCTGCGGCGCGATCCCGTACGCGCCTTGCTGGGGTTCGCCGAACTCGGCGGCGGCCCCGAGCACCCCGGCCGCCCGCGCGACCTCGCCTCGACCATGGACCTCGAGCAAGTGCGAGCCGCCGTCGCGGAACTCGAGCAGCTCGGCCAGAGCCCCTCGCAGCAACGTGCCCTATGGGCGGCCCTCGGACGCTGGACCCAGCTCGAACCTGCGGCCGCCTACGCTTTTGTCACAACGATAGGGGAACCCAAACGGCGCCACGACGCCAAACTGTGGATCCTGGAGAGCTGGGGCCGCACCGACCCCGCCGGGGCCCTGGCCCACGTCGAGGCCAACCCCGACAGTAGCATCGGCCGCGCCGCGGCAGCGGCGGTCTTCGACGGTCTCGCCGACGGCGACCCCGGGTTCGCCATGCGTTTTCTCGAGAGCCTCGGCACCGGGGGCTCCCCCCACGGCCACGCCACCTACCGCACCGTCCGCGCGCTGTTCGAACGCGGCGACCGGGAGGTGATCGCCTGGGCCGAGACGTTGCCCGCCGGCGAGATCCGCGACCGCTCGATCCACGCCGTCATCGACCAGTGGGCCCGCTACGACCCGGCCGCCGCCAGGCGGTGGATGGAGGAGCACGCCTCCGGCGACACGCTCCCCGGGGCGCAGGTCGAACTGGGCGAGTCGTGGGCGCGCGTCGACCCGGCCGCGGCGTTGCGCTGGGCGGAGGCCCTAGAGGCCGACCGGCACACCTCCGAACGGGTGAAGGAGCGCATCTACAACCGCTGGATGCAGTATGACTATGAGACCGCAGCCCAGTTCCTGGTCGCCCAGGAGCCCTCCCCCGACCTCGACCGGGCGTTCGAGATCTACATCGAGAGGGCGCGCCACTACAACCCCGAGGCCACCATGGCCTGGGCCGAGTCGATCACCGACCCGAAGCGCCGCGCGCGCGCGATCTACCGCGTCGGAAGTATCTGGAAGAGCCGCGACAACGCCGCCCTGCAATCCTACCTCCAGAACTCCGGGCTCGATCAGAACTTGATCAAGAAACTCCGCTAGGGCAGCATCGCGGTACCGGCCGCGGGGACATCGCGGCCAGCCGGAACCGCATGAAGACCCTCACCCTCGTCCGCCATGCCAAGTCCGACTGGGGGGACGCCAACCTCACCGACCACGACCGGCCGTTGAACCCGCGCGGCCTGCGCGCCGCCCCGGCGGTCGGCAGAGCGCTGGCGGAGAGGGGGGCGAAGCCCGACCTGATCCTCAGTAGCACTGCCAAGCGCGCCGCCACCACCGCGGAGCTGGTGGCCGCCGAACTCGGCCTCGACGGGGCGGCGATCCGCTTCGACGAGGCGCTCTACCTCGCCTCGGTGCCCCAGTTCGAACGCGCCGTCGCCGGGGTCGAGGAGGACCCCGACATCTGCCACGTCATGACTTTCGGCCACAACCCCGGCACGCACGACTTCGTCGACCACCTGACCGGCCGCCGCCAGATCGACCGCTTCGTCACCTGTGCGGTCGCCACCCTCGAGCTCGACATCGAGTTCTGGGGCGAGATCGCCAGCGGCTGCGGGAGACTGGTGAATTTCTTCACTCCCCATGATCTGTAGGCGCCCGGAGGGCGCCGGATATAGGAGTTAGGAGATGGGATATCGGGAGTACCAAGCCAGACGCCTGGGGAGGATGACCACCATCTCCTAACTCCCATATCCCATATCCGCGCGCGCAGCGCGCCCTACCAGACTCGTCTGATGAACCGTTCCACCGCGCCGGCGTCGGGGTCGACGGGCGCGGGGTCGGAGCGCGGCTCCGCCTTCTTCGGCGCGGCCACCGCCGCCTCCGGCCGCACCAGGCGGATATCGTAGACCTCGGTGCGCTGCCGCGGGATATCGTTCTCGTCGGTGGGGACGGTCGCCATCTCGTCGAGCACCTCCAGACCGCTGACCACCTGCCCGAAGACGGTGTATTTGCCGTCCAGCGCCGGCAGCGGTGTCAGGGTGATGTAGAACTGGCTGCCGTTCGATTCCCTGCCCGGGTTCTCGTCGTCCCCCAGCCGGGCCATCGCCACCGCGCCCCGGACATGCTTTTTGCCGATCTCCGGCGGGATGGTGTACCCGGGACCGCCGAGCCCCCACTGCGCCTTGCCGCGGAAGTTCTTCGAGCCCGGGTCCCCCGTCTGCACCAGGTAGTTCGGGATCACGCGGTGGAAGGCCAGACCCTTGTAGAAACCGTCTGCGACCAGTTTCTTGAAGTTCTCCACCGTCTGCGGCGCCGCCTCGGGGTCGAGCTCGATCACCACCGTCTTGATCTTCTTGTTCACCTCGATGCGCAGGTGGGCGGTGTTCTGGCTGGTGTCCATCCGCCGCCCGGGACCCGCGCTCTCGGTGGTCTTGCAGCTAGAAAACCCGATGGCGATAAACGGGATGGCGAGGAAGGGGCGGACGGAGATCATCTAGAGCGTGTGTGTGGTGAACGGACTATCCCGGATTTCCACCCCCGGGGAAAGCAGATTTTCTGAGCCCCCACCGGAGGGGGACGCGACCGCCGGAGAGGCGCCGCGCTTGAGAAAGCCGAGGCCCAGGAGCTCGCCCCCCTCCCCACGGGCGACGCTGGTCACCGACCCGGCGAGCCCACCACCGGAATCCCGCAGTTCCCAACCCGGCTCCACCCCACCGGCGCCGAAGGCCAGGGCGACGAGCTGCCGGTTGACCCTGCCGACGCTCTGCACGCGCGAGATCACCTCCTGCCCGACGTAGCAGCCCTTGTGGAAATCGACGCTGCGCCGGTCGAGCAGCGCCTCGGCGGGCAAGGTCTCGGGCGTCAGCTCCACCCCCCATTTCGGCACCCCCTGCGCCACCCGGAACG
>JANQMB010000300.1 GCA_028280355.1 Verrucomicrobiales bacterium | reverse complement strand
CGAAGGTGGCGAACTGGGCGTTCAGGTCGGCGGCCGCCTGCCCGTTCGGGTAGCTGGAGTCGCCGAGGCCGAAGTTGGTGAACACGCCGATCTCCGGTGCCCCGCCGGTCGTCACGGCGAAGTGGGAGAGCTGCAGGGTGATCGAGCCCCCCTCGCCGATCTGGGTGATCTGCGAGCCCTCGTAGTGGGGGCTGAAGGGGCTCAGCACGGAGTCGAAACCGCTGCCGGCGCCGACGATCGGGCCGGGTTCGCCGAGGGCGGCGCCGGGTGCGGTGAGGCTCGCGCCGGTGCCGGGCTGGTAGCCGACGACGGCGGCGGCGAAGGCGGCGGCCTCGGAGTTTTGGGGCAGGGTGATGCTGGCGGACCACAATGCCGCCAGCCCGACAGTTTTCGGGATGGTGTATCTCATAGACGTGGCCCCTTTTGGACGAAGGGGTGCTGTCCGACCGGCCCGCCGCAAGTATTCGGACTCCTGGCTTCAAACCGGCCCCCCGCCTTCACCCCGCCGTGGCGAGATTGGCATTGTGGGGGGCCGTATCCAGTTACCGCAGCGCCAACTGTCCCGGGTTCTCACCGGGTTCCATGTGGCGGGCTGGTTGGTGGGAGACCGATGCCGGAACTTCGCCACCACCGCAAGGGGAAAGTGGAGCCGCCTGCGGCGGCGGAGATGGGAGATGGGAGATGGGGTTACGTCGCACTGGATTCCCCTATCTTCTATATCCTAATTTCCATCTCCGCGCGGCTCCGCCGCGCTAGGTGGTTCTGTCCCGGTAGGCGGCAGCGGCCTCCTGGAGGCGTGAGAGGACGTAGTAGACGGTGCGGCTGCGCAGGCGCACGAGTTCGGCGCCGACGATCTGGGGGACGAAATCGGGTCGCAGGGCGAGGACCTCGTCGATGCGGCAGCCCTCGAGACCCCGGCAGAGGATGGCCGCCATCGCCCGGGTGAGGGTCTGTACCTCCGGCCCCAGGGACATCCTGAGGTGGACCCGGCCGCCCTCGACGCGGAGGTGGACGCCGACCTCGTCGGTGCACTCGGCGTCCTTGCGAACGTCCTCGACGTCGAAGCTTTCCCCCTCGGCCGGGGTCCAGCGCCCGGCTCCGCCCGCGAAGGCCATCAGGTTCTCCCGCCGCTCGCCCTCGGGCAGGTCGGAGAACAGTTCGATGATGGCCGGGAGTTCGCCTGGGTAGGTCAAGTCGTGCGGTAGTTGGATGTCTGGAGCATCTTAAATGAAATTTCGCGTGGTAGCGCGGGTAGGGCGCTCTCGCCGAGAGCGCCGTAGGGGCGGTGTCGGTTTTATCTTAAGGGGTACAACTCGTTCTAAACGCTCTAGGGTGGGTTCGAAAAGGATCGCGAGCGCCATGACGAGAACTCGCACGCCTCCAGTCGGGGCGAGAATCGAGTCGATCGACATGGCCAGCCGCAGTCGGCTCGGAGGCCGGAGCGCGGCGCCGGCAAAGAGGATAGGCATCCCCGCAAGGACCGCAACTGTGCGGCGCGGGAAAGCGGCTCTGGACGGCCGCGTCGGCGCGTCGGACGTGTCGCTACACCTCCCATGTTGATGGCGCTGCGAGAGTCATCGAACCCACCCGAACCTCCTCTGACCTTCCCTTTCCAACGCGGGCAATTTGTGCAAAGCTATCGAACCGAGGATCTGTCTGGGTGGGGGGAGGTCTGCCTTTGAGGGTTCCCTTTGCCCCCCTAAAAGGAACTGTCCTGAATAACATATTAAAAAGACAGTCGTGTAATAAAACTGTTCGGCGAAGAAAAAGAGACCCAATGAAAGACGAAAGAAATCGTAGCACATTGTTGCAATATCTTACGACAATTACAGAGGAGCACTATGCCCATGCTCGTGACCACGAACATCTACGCGCTCAGATTACATCAATCCTAGTCGCGGCAACATTCCTGCTCATCGGATTTGCGATCGAAGCCAACGTCGGATCAAAGGCCAAGGTCTTCATTTCTGCTGCGGCTACGGTCTTAAGTGTCATAAACGTATTAGTGGTCTTGATGCACAACAATCGCTTCAAGCGACATGTTGACATGGGAGATGATGGCATGGCGAAGATCTTAGGCCTCGTAGAGGGTGACGATTCGGTTAGCTTACCTGAAACAGATAGGAAGAAGCGGGGTTCATTGGCAGCAACCTGGGTAGTCGTAGCCGCACTCCCCATGATTGCAGGTTGGTGTATCTGGCTTATCTAAGAACGAGCGCGCCGAACAAGTCGCTGCTATCAACCGTCTGCCGCTCTGGACTCGAAATCGCCATGAACACTCTGAACATAGATCCAGATTCGACGATCGCCGCCGGCAGCCGGTGATAGAGCTTTGACGTTAGCCAAAGAGAAGAGAATGCAAAGCTACCTCTATATTCATCCCGAGCGCATCAAAGGCATCTATACGCAGATGGTCGACGGTGTCGTTTCTAAGCACACCTCCGAAAAGTCAAAGGGTGCAGAGGCCAACGTCGAGGGAGGATTTTGGTCCATTTTTAAGACATCAGTAAAAGGTAACAAGGGTTCTAAGGTTACTGTGGAGAAAACCACTGAGCCTGAAAACATGGTGGCACAACTGGTGCAGATAGTTCCGGAAACTGGCTGGACGAGGATGCTTGTAGAGCCCGACGATTGGGACTTTATCGCGAAGGGAAATCTGGTCGCTTTTCGCGGCAAACTAGAGTTCGACTCTTACGGATTGTCGAAGAATGAACTATGGGACGCTTCGTATGATAAGCTTGGTGAGAGGAACATTCGCCATGATTTAAGGCTGAAGGGGCCTATCGGGGGGCGACTAGTTGAGATTCCTTTCAGCTCCAACTGGATCACAGGGCCATCGCAATTCACCGTTCTTTGCCATGCAATGTTTGAATATCTTGAAGGATTGGCTGTTGTTTTGAATCAGCCTGATGGGAATTTGGTGATGATGCAGCCTTTGGCCTTTGGTAACGGATTTGTAACCGATAGCGATTTATGATGGCGAACAAGGCGTCGCTCTCAACACCTGCCCCGCCGCGAGTTCAATCGGTCATGACCATTCAACCATCAACCCACAGTCGAAGCCTCGCCCTCGGGCAGGTGTGAGAGGACTTGGACGTTGATATGGCTGATTATCTGTCAAGCGGGTGTGGTCTATTTGTTCCATTCTGTTTTGTGGTTCCAGTGGTTTGCTGACGTGAGGTCTGGGG
>JANQMB010000222.1 GCA_028280355.1 Verrucomicrobiales bacterium | reverse complement strand
AACTCGGGGACGAAGCCGCGCACGATCGGCAGGTAGACGCTGCGGTGGGCGAAGCCTTTCAGCTTCGACCGGATCGCCTTGCCGCCGATCTCGTCGATCTCGATCTCCTGGACCGGCGAACCCTCGGCGGGGGCGAGGTCCAGGCGGCCGGAGACATGCATCATCGCGTCGCGCAGCGCCTCGGCCTCCAGGCGGCGGACGTTGGCCCTCCACAGCAGCACGTTCTCCGGGTCCCGCGCGTAACTCCCTTCGTTGTGGGTGCTGGCGAGCCGGTAGGTCCTGCTCAGGACCACCGCGCGGACCAGCCCCTTCACCGACCAGCCCATCTCGCCGGAGAAGCGCCCGGCGAGGTGGTCGAGCAGCTCGGGGTGGCTGGGCCGCTCGCCGCTGTTGCCGAAGTTGTCGACGGTGCGGACGATGCCCCGCCCGAACAGGTGGTGCCAGATGCGGTTGGCCATGACGCGCGCGGTGAGCGGGTGCGACGGGTCCGCCATCCACTCCGCCAGCTCGAGGCGACCGCTCGCGTCGGCCGGGAGCTCGGGCTGCGGCCCGGTCGTCAACACCTGCAGGAAACCCCGCGGCACCTCGCGGCCGCGGTTGCGGATGTCGCCGCGGACACATATCTGGGAGTCGGCGACCCGCCCCGAATCGCGCACGCCCATGGCGAGGTTGCTGGGGATCGGCGCGGACGCCCGCCGGCGCTCCTCCTCCAGGTCCGCGGCCTCCCGCGCGAGACCCTCGATCTGGGCTCCGAGTTCCCGGGCGCGCCCGCGCCCGGCGGCGACATCGTAGCCGTCGACGGCGCCGCCCAGGTACCTCGCGAACCACCGGCCGCCGGCAGACATCTCGTGGCAGGTGACACGCCCCTCCACCGCCCACTGCGCATCGCGCAGCTCGGCCAGCTGCTTGCGCAGCCGCCGCTCCCCGTCCTGCATCGCCACCTCCTGCTGCTCCAGGGCCGTCCCCGGGCCGCCGGCCACCTCCGCCCGCAAAACGAACAGCCGGTCGGCGCGCATGTTGTTGTGGCCGCCCAGCCTGGCCCCGTACCCGGAGAGCCCGACGCTGCTGCTGAAGATGCCCGCTAGCGCGTAGTAGTCGGCGGTCGGGATCGGGTCAAATTTGTGATCGTGGCAGCGTGCGCATCCCGTCGTCAGCGCCATGAAAGCGCGGCCGGTGACGTCGATCTGGTCGTCGACCATATCCATCTCGAACTTCGCCTCGTTGCGCTCGTCGAGGTTCATCGAGCCGATCGCCAGGAAGCCGGTGGCGATCTGCTGGGTGTCGGACTGGGAGGCCGACGCGGCCGGCAGGAGGTCGCCGGCCAACTGCTCGACGAGGAACCGGTCATATGGCTTGTCGTTGTTGAAGGCGGCGATCACGTAGTCGCGGTACCGCCACGCGAAGGGGAACGGGTAGTTGCGCGTGCGCCCCGTCGACTCGCCATAGCGCACCACGTCCAGCCAGTGCCTTCCCCAACGTTCGCCGAAGTGCGGCGACGCCAGCAGGCGGTCGACCACCTTCGCGAAGGCCTCCCGGTCAGCCGCGGGGTCGCCCACGAAGGCGGCGATCTCCGCCGGCGTCGGCGGCAGGCCGATCAGGTCGAAGGTGGCACGGCGGATGAGCGTGTGGCGGTCGGCATCGCCCACCGGCGAAAGCCCAGCCCGCTCGAGCCCCTCCATCACAAAACGGTCGAGCGGGTCGGAGCACCAGGACGCCGATACGACGCGTGGGACCTCCGGGTCCGACACCGGGCGGAACGACCAGAACTCGCGCCCCTTCTCGATATCGATGGCAGGTGCCGCGGGGGCGGCGACACCCTCACGGCGCGGGTCGGGGGCCCCCATCTCCACCCACTTCTTCAACGCCGCGATCTCGGCGGCCGACAGCTTGTACTTCGGCGGCATCGCGAAGTCGGGGTCGGCCTGCTCCACCGCCTGCACGATCAAGCTCCCGGCGACCTCGCCCGGCACCAGCGCCGGCCCGGAATCCCCTCCGTTCATCCAGCCCGCCTGCGTATCGAGCACCAGCCCGCCCTTCGCCTCGCCCTCGGCGGAGGAGTGGCACCGGTAGCAATGTTCGACGAGCAACGGGCGAATCCGGGTCTCGAAGAACTCCACCCCCTCGGACCCCCGGGCGGGGGGAACCCCGACGCCGAGTCCGACGGACCCAGCGAACAACCACGCCAAGAGGGGGAAGGTTCTCATCGCGCCGAACTTAGATCAATTATTCCTGAATACTAACTAACCTGAAGTATCGGCCTATCCCTATGAGTCTCAACAGAGAAAATGGGAATCCGCGTGCCGGATTCAGAACTCGATTGAACCCGACTCTATGCCCCGATGCCCTGTCGGAGCGCGCCCCCTAATCCATCCAACCACCCAACCGGCCACCTTGCACCCGCGCCTGCCCGCGGGCTACGCCCCGACCAGCAGGCGCGCCGGGTTCTCGATGCAGTCTTTGACCCGCACCAGGAAAGTCACCGCCTCTTTGCCATCGACGATGCGGTGGTCGTAGCTCAACGCGAGATACATCATCGGCCGCACGACGACCTCGCCATCCACCGCGACCGGGCGCTGCATGATGTTGTGCATGCCGAGGATTCCGGACTGTGGCGGGTTGAGGATGGGCGTGGAGAGCATCGACCCGTAGATGCCCCCGTTGGAGATCGTGAACACGCCGCCCTGGAGGTCGGAGAGCTCGAGCGTGCCCTCGCGCGCCTTGGCGGCGAAGCCCGCGATGTCCGTCTCGATCTCCGCGAAGCTCTTGGTGTCGCAGCCGCGGACGACCGGCACGACCAGCCCGCGCTCGCTGCCGACGGCGACGCCGATGTCGAAAAAGTGGTTCAAGATGACGTCGTCCCCGTCGACGCGGGCGTTGATGTTGGGCACCGCGCCGAGAGCGTCGACCACCGCCTTGATGAAGATCGACATGAACCCGAGCTTCACCCCGTGCCTCGCGACGAAGTCCTCCTGCACGTCCTTGCGCAAACGCATCACCGCCGACATGTCGCACTCGTTGAAGGTGGTGAGCAGGGCGGCGTTGTGTTGGGCCGCGACCAGCTGGGTGGCGATCTTGCGCCGCAGCGGGGACATGCGCTTGCGCGTGACGCGGCCGTCGTCCTCGGTCACCGGCGCAACCGGCGCTGGCACCGGGGCGGGCTGGATGCCGAGGTCGGGCCTCGGCACCGCGGTGGGCGCCGCCTGGGCTGGGGGTGCGGCCGGGCGGGCCGGTGCAGGTGCCGGCGCCGAGGTGAGCGCGCCGCCGCTATCGATATACGCCTGGACATCCTTCTTCAGGATCGCGCCCTTCTTCCCCGAGCCGACGATGAGCGAGAGATCGACGCCGTTCTCCTTGGCGAGGCGTTTGACGACCGGCGAAACCGGCGCCTTGCGCCCCGACCGGGTCTGCGGCTCTGAGGGCACCACCGGGGGCGCCGGTGGAGGGGCGGGCGATCTCGGCTCCGCCGCCGCCGTGACAGGGGGTGCCGCGGCGGGGGTGGCGTCCGGGGCAGGCGCGGGCGCGGGGGCGGGAGCCGCGACCGGTGTGACGGGTGCCGGCGGGGTGGCCTCGGGCGCCGGCGGGGACACCGGGGCGGGGGCGGCCTCGGGCGCGGGGGCGTCCGCAGCGGCCGCCGCCTGACCCTCGCCGATGCGGCCGACCACCGCGCCGATCGGCACCTCCTCACCCTCGGGCACGAGGATCTCCAAGCGGCCCCCCGCCTCCGCCGTGATCTCGGTGGAGATCTTGTCGGTCTCCAGGGTGAGCAACAGGTCACCCGCGGCGACCTGGTCGCCATCCGACTTGTGCCACTGGGCGATGAAACCGGTGGCGACGGACTCTCCGACGGCGGGGATCTTGATCTCGGCGCTCATGGGTCGCTGGCGAAGCGGCGTTTGGACACCGGCAACCTTTTGGCAATAACGACCCTTTGCCAAACAGTTTCGGCCGCCGCGCGGGGGAAATGGGGAACCCGGTCGACGGGCGCCCGCCCCGCCGGACGGGCGGCCCCGCCGGCGCCCGTCACACGCTGAACGCCTGCTCCACGAGCCGGCGCTGCTCCGCGACGTGGATCGCCTTCGAGCCGGTGGCGGTGCTGGCGCTGCGCTCCCTGCCCGCATAGCGGACGCGGTTGCCGGCCCGCGACGCCTCCTCCAGGCGCGGCGCGATGTAGCTCCAGGCACCCATGTTGAGCGGCTCCTCCTGACACCACACCCACTTCTTGTGGGCGCGCGGGTAGCGGGCGACGACCTCCCTGAGGAGCTCCCAGTGGAACGGGTAGAGCTGCTCGATGCGGATGATGGCGGCGTTGCGCAGCCTGTTCTCGTTGCGGTACTTCAACAGGTCGTAGTAGACCTTCCCCGAACAGAACACCAGCCGGGTGACCCGCTCCGGGCGGTCGACGAGCTGCTCGTCGTCGAGGATCTCGCAGAAGTGGCTGCGGTCGACGAACTCGCCCTCGTAGGACACGCACTCGGGGTGCCGGAGCAAGCTCTTCGGCGACATCAGCACCAGCGGCTTGCGCAGGGGGCGCACCACCTGGCGGCGCAGGACGTGGAAATACTGCGAGGGCTTGGTGAGGTTGCACACCTGCATGTTGCCGCCGGCGCACATCTGCAGGAAGCGCTCGAGGCGGGCGCTGGAGTGCTCCGGCCCCTGCCCCTCGTAACCGTGCGGCAACAGCATGACGATGTTCGACGGCCTGCCCCACTTCGACTCCGCCGAGCTGATGAACTGGTCGATGATCACCTGCGCGCCGTTGGCGAAGTCCCCGAACTGCGCCTCCCAGCAGATCAACATGCCCGGCACCATCAGCGTGTACCCGTAGTCGAAGCCGAGCACGCCGGCCTCGGACAGCAGGCTGTTGTAGGCGCAGAACTCCGCCTGCCCGGGGACCAGGTTCTTGAGCGGGATATAGCGCTCGCGGGTCTCCGCGTCATAGAGCACCGCGTGCCGGTGGCTGAAGGTGCCCCGGCGCACGTCCTGGCCCGACAGGCGGACCGGGTGCCCGTCGGCCAGCAGCGACGCGAACGCCAGCGCCTCGGCGTGCGCCCAGTCGTACGGCCCCCCCTCGGCGGTGGCGCGCGCGCGCCTGGCGAGGAACAGGCGCTTGATCTTCGGGTTGAGCGAGAAGTCCTCCGGCACCTCGACCAGCCGCTCGCCGAGCTGCCGCAGCCGCTCCACCGAGAGGCCGGTGAATATCTGGTCGTAGGAATACTCAGGCTGGACCTCCGCCGCGGCGCCGAGGAAGGCGCCCGGCCCGTCCTCCTCGCTCTTCTTCCTCACCGCCTCGTACTCGGTGTCGAGCCGGCCCCGGTAGGCGCGCTCGACCGCCGCGATCTCGCCCTCGTCCATATCGCGCTCCTCGACCAGCCGCTCCTTGAACAGGCCGGCGGACGAGGTCTTGCCCCGGATCGCCCGGTAGATCTGCGGTTGGGTGAAGGCGGGCTCGTCCGCCTCGTTGTGGCCGTGGCGGCGGTAGCAGACGATGTCGATCACCACATCGCGCCCGTACCGCTGCCGGAACTCCAGCGCCAGCTCGGCGACGTAGGCGACCTCGAGCGGGCTGTCGCCGTTGACATGGAACACCGGCGCCTCGACCATCTTCGCGACGTCGGTGCAGTAGGCCGACGAGCGGGCGTCCGCCGGCATGGTGGTGAAACCGATCTGGTTGTTGACGACGATGTGCACTGTGCCGCCGGTGCGGTACCCGGGCAGCTGGGAGAAGTTCAGGACCTCGGCGACCGACCCCTGGCCGGCGAACGCGGCGTCGCCATGCAGGAGGATCGGCAGCACCCGCTTGCGCTCGCCGGTGTCCTCGATCAGCCGCTGGCGGGCGCGGGCCATCCCCTGCACGACCGGGTTCACCGCCTCGAGGTGGCTCGGGTTCGGCGCCAGGTAGATGCCGATCATGCGGTCGCCGACCTCGCGCGCGGTCTCGTAGCCGAGGTGGTATTTGACGTCGCCGTCGCCGCCCGCGAGGTCGGGGACGTAGTTCTCGGAGAACTCGTGGAACAGGACCGACAGCGGCTTGTGCAGGAAGTTGGCCAGCACGTTGAGCCTGCCGCGGTGCGCCATGCCCATCACCAGCTCGTCGATCCCCCGCCCCGCCGCCTTCAGCAGCAGGGTGTTGAGCGCCACCATGGTCGACTCGCCGCCCTCCAGGCCGAAGCGTTTCTGCGCCACGTACTTCTGGTGCAGGAAGCGCTCGAACTCCTCCGCCTCCACCAGCCACCCCAGCACCCGCCTCTTCGTCTCGAGGTCGGCCCGCCAAGGGTCGGGGCGCCCCTCGACCTGGTCGCGGATCCAGTAGCGGATCTCGCGATCGTTGATGTGCATGTACTCGATGCCGATCTTCCCGCAGTAGATCTGCTGCAGGCGGCCGATCATCTGCGAGAGCAGCATGGGCTCGCCGCCCCCGAAAAACTGGCTGGCCACCTGCTCCCCGAGGTCGGCGTCGCTGAAGCCGAACTGCTCGTAGCTGAGCCGCGGGTTGACCGGCGGCGCCAAGCTGAGCGGGTCGATCCACGCCTCGGTGTGTCCCAGCATGCGGTAGTTGAAGAGCATACTCACCACCCGGG
>JANQMB010000239.1 GCA_028280355.1 Verrucomicrobiales bacterium | reverse complement strand
AGCCGGGGTCGGGGGCCTCGGTATGCCGGTCGAGCACCCACCAGTGGAGGCGGGAGGCGGTCCCCAGGTGGTCGAGGGGCACGACATCCTCGATTACGGCATCCTCGGCGTCGGGTTGGAGGTCGAGGTGATAGCTCTGCCCGCGCGCGAACCAGCGGGTGACGACGGTCGCCCCGGGGACGCGCTCGAGGTACGTCGAGGGCGCCATGCCGCGGATCTCGAAGGTCGGCGTGCCGCCGATCACAAACCGGACCTGCTGGTAGCGCAGGGCGAGTTTGGCCGGGGAGGGTAGGCTGGCGCCGTCGGTCGCATGCGAGCCCATCTCCACTTCGTCGCCGTCGGCGATCCCATCCCGGTCCGTATCGGCGTTGCCGGGGTCGGTGCCGAACACCTGTACCTCCCGCCGATCGGAGATCCCATCGCCGTCGCTGTCGAGGATCTGCACGACCGCCCTGAAATATCGGCCGCCCGCCTGCCCGGCGGCTGCCCCGACGATGTCGCCCGGCGCCGGGCCGGCGATCGCGGCCTCGATCGCCGCGTAGGCGCCGGTCAGGAACCCGATCTCGGCATGCAGCCCCGGATCGTTCGCCGCGATATAGGCGGGGTCGAGGGCGAGGTCGCTCGCGTAGGCGGGGTTCCAGCTCAGGGGGACCGTGACCAGGGTCAGCTGGTAGGGGCTGCCGCCCGCGTCGGCGGCGAGGCTGAGCACCGGCGGCATCGGGATCGGGAGGGCACCCGCCCCGAGGAGCACCTGGCCGTGACCCGCCGCCGAGACCAGCACCTTCCCCTGCGCGGGGAAGTAGCTGAGGGTAAAATCGTGGGCCTCGGCCGGAGCAGCTGGCGGCACCGGCGCACCGCCCCCGCCGCCCGGGTCGTAGCTCCCGACCGCGAGGCGCTGCCCGACGCCGCGGAACGTCCCCAGCGCGCTCCAGCTCTGCAGGTCATCGCTCGCGGAGACCTGGTAGCCGAGGCCGAACTCGAGGTCGATGGTAACCAGGCCGGTCTCGGCGCCGACCTCGAGCGGGCCGATCTGGGCCGGCGCGGCCGATATGCCACAGAGGGCGACCAATGGAAAAATAACAAATCGTGGATACATCTCGTTGTAGGGTTTAAACACTCAGGTCCTCAAATCTCGCCGTCCCGTTCTCCGCCCCGCAGCACCCGCCAGATCCCTTTCCGTCGACGTCCTGTCGTCAGCCTTCGCCGCGGGGGAGATCGCCCCGCCCTTCACCTCGCCCGCCGCCGCCGTCGGGATCAGAACCCGGTTCCGGGGGTGGCGCGCCGACGGAGGCCCACCTCTGCTCTAGCAGGTCGGCGAGCCCCTTACTGGCGATCCGTCGCCACATCGAGGCCTCGCTGATCCCCCGTTCCCGGGCGGCCTCCTCGACCAGCGCCTTGATCTCGGGATCGACGATGAACGTCACCTCCGGATCGGTCTCTTCAGCCTCGTTCCCGGCCTCCTCCCGCGCAGTGCCTCGTACTCTCATGGGGTATTGTAGTGCAATACACTACATTTCAGTTGTTGTAAATTAGAAAAATACAATCGATAGTGGGGTACCTTCTCCGAGAGCGATGGCAGAGAAAAAGGGAGTCCCCGTCAGCTTCAGAACGGATCCAGAGCTGGACGCCGCATTCTGCGAGGTCTGCGAGCGGTATGCGACCACCCGCTCGCAGCTGATGCGGCGCCTCTACGAGGCCTTCGCGCGGGAGGTGAAGCAGAACGGCATGGTCATCCCCGACCAGTGGGTGGCGGAGCTGGTGGGCAGCGCCGGCGACCCTTCCGGCCGCCGCACGGTGGAAGATTCCGGCAGCTACCGGATCGAGCCGGGGCGGGAGCCGGCGAAATGATCACCCTGGGGTATTGATCCCTAGCGCTGTCCCAGTGGCAGCATATCCCCCGTCGGAGCCCACCCGGCCTCTACCCGGGAGCGAGCCCCGGCCGATCTGGCGTCAACAGCGCGCCCCTCGTCTCTTGGCAGCCGAGCACATCGCCATGCAAGCGGCACCAACCACGATGCTGTAGACGGCGAGGCCGGAGACCGCCCAAAAGAATCCGAGGGCGATGTTTCCCCTCGTCTCCAAGGAGTCTGGGGTGACCGCCGCGCACAGCGAGAACCATGGAGCGAGCAACCCTTCTGCAACGCCGGTCGCTACCTCCCCGAAACAAACGATCGCGAGGAGCGACAATACACAGATGCCCTGCGCCACTATCGCCAGTTGAAGAATCCCCCGTTTCATCGTTTTCGCAGTTGGCTGGGCCAATCGGACTCGGATCGGATCAGCCGCCTCTCTCCACACCCCCGTCCGGCCTCCCTGTTCGAATGTGGTGCCCGCGGAGAAAGAGAACCACCCCGCCGACGATGAATGCAACGCCCAGTCCACCCGAAAGCACAATCTTCGACGCGATGGTGTTGGCGAGCGAGGCCACTGTCGAGTCGTCGGTAGTCGGCGTGCTCCAGGCGACCCATCCGGTCAGCACGAATGCCAGGAGTGATACCCCGGCAACGAAAAGGCAAGTTCCCAAAGCTCTCATAAAACCGGTTGGTGGAAATTGGTGGGTTGGCATCGGGAACGTCCCCAGCGCCAGCGATACTTTGTATTACAAAGTGATTGTGTCAAGATGGTAAAATATCGCTCCCTACGCCCCCCGGTCGACCTTCTGAGGTCGAAGAGCCGGTAAGGCCACATCTCGACTCGAAGCGCCGTAGGGCGTGTTCACGCAAACGCGGGGGTCGCCAGATGTATCGGTAGATGTGGGGGGTAGCCACGAGCGTGGGCGAGTGGGGAGCCGGTCCCTGTCGACTCGCTCACGCTCGTCGCTACAGAGATGAACACGCCCTAGCGGATCCGGATCACGTTGCGGGCGCCGCCCGCCTCCCCCATCACGGTGATCGCGGGGATATGGAGCTTCTCGAACTCCGGGTACCCCGCGTCGCCCGCGAAGGTCGACTGCAGGTCGCGGGACAGCTCGCGCATCTTGACGAAATCGATCCCGGCGACCGCCAGCTGCTCGTCGGGGTCCTCGCGAAAGAAGGTGTTGAAGTGGGAGAGCACGATGTGTCTCGGCCGCAGGCGGGCGATGTGTTCCTCGGGGTATCCGCGCACCTTGTCGGCGGTGGGGGCGAGGATGATGGCGACGTCGATCGGCGTCCCCGCCGGGGGCATGCTGTCCTCCAGCTTGTCCAGGTCGAAGGGCGCGCCGAGGCAGAACACGTTGAGGGAGGCAGAGGGGCTGCTCAGCTCGACCAGGTAGTTGAACACCTCCCCGGCCTGGAAGGCGAGGATCCCCCGGGGGGCGGACCGCCTCGGTCTGGTGATCATCCCGTCGGCCAGGGTGAAACCGCATTTGAGATGCGGGCCGTGCTTGCTGCGGTAGGCGGTGACTTTGATCGTATACCCCGGGGCCGGGCGGCTGACCGGCAATCTCCCGCCCGCGTCGGGGACGGCGTGGCAGCGCCCGTCTACCTCGGCGTCCCCCCAGCCGGCCAGCAGGTTCTTGCAGCTCCTGCCGCCGTAGAGCGGCACCTTGCGCGCCCGCCAGCTGCGCTGCGCCATGGCCGCGTAAGCGTCGAGGATGTGGTCGTGGTGGCTGTGGTTCACCAGCACCATGTCGGGCGGCCGGACCCGGCCCAGGGTCTCGGCGACGCGCGCCGGGTCGGAACGCATCCCGGCCAGCCTGAGCCGGTTGGTGACGAAGGGGTCGGTCAACACCCGGGCGTCCCCCAGCTGGATCAGGTGGCAGGCGGTGCCGAACCAGGAGAGCTGGAGGGTGGCGTCATAGCCACGGTCACCGGATCCCAGCAGCCCGTCGGAGCGCCGCACCTCGACCACCGCGCCGTCCACCGCCGGCATGCGCGGCACGCGGGTGCAGGTGGCGAAGGTCGCCACCAGGATGGCGGTTGCGGCAACCGTTATCGTGAACTCCCTGCCCCCTCTCATCGCGCGGCGGCGCACCCTATCATGGCGGGCCGGGGGGAACAACACCGCGCGACCCACCCGCCGGCTCGGCTCCGGCCGGTCCAACGGGTCTTGTCATCGCCGAGATATCCGGTTAGGGGTAGCGAGGAACGAGGTGAGTTTTTAAATTCCGATGGCCGAGAAGAAGGGAGTCCCCGTCAGCTTCAGGGCGGATCCAGAGCTGGATGCCGCATTCCGAGAAGCCTGTGAGATGTACGCGACCACCCGGTCACAGATGATGCGCCGCCTCTACGAGGCCTTCGCCCGCGAGGTGAAGAAGAACGGCATGGTGATCCCCGACCAATGGGTGGCCGACCTGGTGGGCACCGCCGACGGGCGGGCGATCCGCGCCGCGGAGGACTCGGGCAATTACGGGACCAGGGCCAAAACCAAGCCGAAGCGGAAAGCCAAGCCGAAGGGGAAACGGGGCAAGTGATCGGCCAGGGTGGAAAGCTCCACATGCGGCGGTCCGGTCACCGGAGGGCGGGTCGCGGTCGGAGATTTTCCCGCTACCCACCGTCAGACGGGGACGGCGACCGCTGATGAAGGGTTGGGGGTATCGGGGTCGTTAGGCGACCCTCTAGATCCATCAGGGACGGCGATCCCGGATCACTCCGAGCACCCGTTTCCGGTATCCAGAGCCTCCATCCCGGAGGCAACATCGGCCAGTCGGCCTGCCCGAAGAAATCGTTATAGCGCCCATATCTTATCGCTTCGCCATCGTCGAACTCGACGATATAGATCGACCGGGTCCCGCCCAACTTATCCTCCAGGGTCGGGAAGAGGGAAAACATGTAGTAGTCCTTCCCGTGCAACTCGGCGGTACTTTCCTCGCTCATACCGACCACGGCGCGTACCTTCGCCGGGCTCATCCCCGGCCTCACCCGTTCGAGCGCGCCAGCCGTCTGCGACCTACAGGAGGCCGTCGCGAGCAGGGGGACCATCAGGAAAACCATTCGACCGTTCATTGTCGCAAACAACCCGCCCCCTAAACCATCTTTCCAATCGATTAATATAATCAAACCATTGCCTAAAACGATTCCTGAAAAAAGGGCTTACCGGCTTCCACGAGCCCGACCCATGAGACCTCGGGAGGGCGGCAGGGCTGGCGCCGGGCGGATGCGCCTAGCCGGGTACCCGCCAGCCGAAAGGCGTGGGATCACGCCGTTTCGCCACCAGAGCCAGAAACGTCGGCGAGGTACTCCATGAACGGTCGCCCCGGGTAATCTTGGTACCCATCGATCTCGTCCGTCTTCAGCCCCCCGAAATGTTTGTCGAGAACCGTCGCGCGCTCGTGGGCCAAGGGGGTCGCGCAATAGCACTGTTCGCTCCACACCACCATGCCATCGTCCCGGACCACCGCACGCGCCATCGAGTCGACGATCTCCCCCCCGTCGGGCTTCTGCGCGGCGACGGTACCGTCGGTGAGCTTGCGGTAGAGGTCGGCGGCGGTGTCCTCCCTCAGCCGTGCGGATACTCGATAGTACATCTCCGCCGCCAGGGTCGGCCATCTCCCCCAATTCCGAAAGCGTTTCTTCGCCCCCAGCCCCCCCGGCGTGGCCCGCCGTCCACCGCGGGACGGCGAGCCAGGCCCGCGCGCGGGGACCCTTCAGCCGCCATAGATCTCCTTGGCGCGCCTCTCCATCTCCTCTGGGGACACGTCTTCGATAAACTGCCCGAAGGACCAGCGGTATCCGAACGGGTCCCTGACCATGCTCGACCGCATCCCCCAGAACTGGTCCTCGGGCTCGTTCAAGACCTCGCCCCCGGCCTCGACCGCCCGTTTGAACGAGGCGTCGCAGTCGTCGGTCGCGATCGCCAACAGGCAGGAGGCCTGCGCGCCTTCCGGCATCGCCATGGCGTGCCATTCCGGCGACTCGTCGGAGAGGTAGATCTTGGTGTTGCCGATCATGAACTCCGCATGGGCGATTCCGCCGTCGGGCGTGGGCATGCGGTAGAGCTCCTCGGCGCCGAGCGCCCTCTTGTAGAAATCGAGGGCCTCGTTGCCGTTTTTGACGGTGAGGGAGAAGGATACGGTGGGTTCGTCTTTTTTCATCGTGCTATCTATTGGTGTTCTTGTCGTCGCCCGTCGTTCGATCCTCCGGGCACCCGCCACCCCTACCACAGGCCCCCTGACAGCCCTACGTCAGCAGACTTCGCCTGCGTCCGGATTTCCCCCGGCATCCCTATATCGGCCGGCCACCCCGAGCGCCGCCGCGCGCACCTTCTGCCGGAGCTCCTCCGGCGACCGCACCTCCGCGGCCTCGCCGAGACCCAGCAACCAGCCCGCCAGCCAGTCGAGGGAGTAGGCCAGCGCGTCGATCCGGACGCGCCCGGCGGCCAGGTCGACATGGTGTTCCAGCTGCGCCGGCATCTCGGCCAGCACCCGCTCCATCGCCCATCTCTCGCACTCGAACACCACCGGGGTCAGCTCGCAGGGGTCGACCTCCCGGTGCAGAAACGCCATCAGCGAAAACGACTCGTGCCCGGCGAAGCTCTCCCCCAGGACCTGCCAGCCCCGCATGCGGTCGAGGCGGAAGTCGCGGAAGTCGCGCCGCAGCCGACACCAGGCGATCAGGTGCCAGCGGCTGCCGTAGAACACCAGGCCGAGGGGTTCCACCACCCGTTCGGTGAGCTCGCCCCGCCCGCCGGCGTCGTAGGTCATCTGGAGGCACCGCCGCCGCACCACCGCCTCCTGCACCGGCATCAGCGAGAGCCCGCCCGGCTCCGCGGGCGCCGACCCCCAGACCCCTACCACGTCGGCGAGCCGGCTCAGGTAGTCCTTCCGCTCCGCCGGGAGCGCCGCCCGCACCTTGAGCAGGGCGCCTCGCAGCGACCTCTTCAGGGACTCGTCGCCGAGCTGCTCGGTGAGCTCGCCGCTCATGAACAGGGCGGCCGCCTCCTCCTCAGTGAACATGATCGGCGGCACGTGGTAGCCGCGCATCAGGCTGTAGCCGACCCCGGCCTCGGCGAGGATCGGTACCCCCGCCTCGCCCAGCGCCGCGATGTCCCGGTACACCGTCCGCACGCTGACCTCGAAATGCGCCGCGATCTGATCTGCGGTCACCACCCGATGGCTCTGCAACATCAGGATCATTGCGGTGAGTCGATCGACCCGGTTCATGCCCCAGTTTCGACACGCTGGCCGGTGGCGCAAGGAGGGCACGCGGTCGCGGGAACTACAATCGGGAGGGGGGTTTCGCACCGGCGCCGCCAGGACACGACGCCCCCCTCCCCTCCCGCCACTTTTCCCTTTCCCCACGGAGCGGCGATCGCCCAGACTCGTCAAAGGGCGAACCCGATCCGGAAATGGCCGACCCCCGCACGATACGGTTCTACGACTACTACCAGGCCCATATCGCCGCGGACCTGTTGAGGGCGAAGGGGCACCGCGCCGAGGTGTTCGACTACGGTCTGACGTTCGCCTTCTGGCCATCCGCTGGATTTCGGGTAGACGTCTTCCAGAACGACGGCGAGGAGGCGGAACCCGGGACACGGGAGCCGCCAACGCAGGGCGCCCTGGGGCGCATCTTCGATGACCTGTTGCGGACGCTCGCGCAAAGCATCGTCCTGTCTTTGCCTGTCATCGGGCTCGGGATCATATTGCAAAAGGCCTCGCGCAGCCGCACCCCACAGCCGCCGGGCAGCTTTGGTTGGGCGGATATCTTCTGGTCGTCTGCGGGCGCGCTCGTCGTTGGCCTTTCGGCGATCTTCGCGGTCTGCGCCTACCGTGGTTATCGACGCGGCGCCCGCGGTTGGACGGTGTTCATCCAGCTCACCGGGCTCATCATAGCATGGGCCATGGGGGGCACCATCGTCCTCACCTTCCTCCTGGTCCTCGCCCTTGCGGAGATCGCCAGGGAGCCCGGGAGCGGGCAGGCATAGGGGATCGGAACGGGGGAACGCGGGGCACCGGCAGGCGCAGTTTTTGCTTCCAAACCCCCGCCCCGACACCCGATGATCCGCTGGCGACGATACACCACCCCCGCCGCAGACGACCCCGGCGCCACCTGGGGAGATCCGCGCGACACCTCTCGTGAAACTCTGGCCCCCGCCATTGCCACCGCTGCTCAAGATGCCCCCGCGGGGCCACGGGCGCGGTTTCTACTGGTTCCTGCTCGCGATGGTCGCGGCGGCGGGGCTCTTTCTGGTCGCCGCCGACAAACCCTGGGACGAGAGGCTGACGCGCCTCACCGCCATGCGCGAGGCGGCGGGCAAACCGTGGAAGGTCGAGCAGCTCGTCACCTACGACGAGTGGCTGGCCGCGCTGGGCAACCTGGTGCTGGCGGTCGCCCTGTTCGCCACCCTGCGGCGCTGGGCAAGGCCGCTGGAGAAAGCTCGCCCTGCGCCGGCGCCGCCGGGCGGGCGGGGTGGCCGGCGGTGGTTGTTGCTCGGCCTGGGCGCCGCCGTGCTGATCGGCGCCCACTTCCGCGCCCAGCGCCTCGACCACAGTTTCTGGAGCGACGAGGAATACACCTTCCGCACGCACATCTGGGGACAGATGGAGGAGGGTGACGACGGCGCCCTGGTCCACCAGCCGGTCCCGTGGCGCGACACGCTCTTCCGCAACAAGGCCAACAACCACATCGGCTTCACCGCCCCCGCGCGCGTCCTCCACGCCGCCTGGGCAAACGGCGGCCGGCCCGTCGTCGAGGCCGCGGTGCGGATCCTCCCCTTCCTCTCTGGCCTGGCGGCCATCGCCCTGGCCGGTTTCCTCGTGGCGCGATACGCCGGGGTCCTGGCGGGGGTCGGGGTGGCGCTGTTGTGGGCGCTCGTCCCGTGGCCGATCCAGTACGCCTCCGACGCCCGCGGCTATTCGCAGATGCTGCTGTTCCTGCTGGCGGCCTTCCTCTTCCTCGGCCAGGCGCTCGAAAGCCACCGCTGGCGCGACTGGCTCGCCTTCGGCCTCGCCGAATTCCTGGTGATGCTCAGCTACCCCGGCGCGGCGTATGTCCTGGCGATCGCCAACGCGATGGCGTTCGGCCACATCTGGTGGGGGATGCGGGGCGAGGCGGACAGGTCGGTGGTGCTGGGCCGGCTGGTGATCGTCAACCTGCTGTCTGGGATGTTGTTCCTGCAGATCTTCGCCCCGTCCATCCCGCAGGTCTTACATTATCTCAAACACGGCCCCCTACACGGCGAGATGAGCGTCGACTGGTTCCGGCACGTGTGGGTCTACTGCTCGACCGGCCTCCCGGTGGACAACCCCTGGCCGGCGGAGCACCTGGGCGCCAGCTTCCTCAGCGAGTCCGGGCGCCTCCCGGGATACTGGGCCTTCCACCTCCCGGTGATGCTCGGGCTGGTCGCCGTCGGCGCCGCCGCCGCCGCCCGCCGGCACCGCGCCCTCCTGATCCCGGGCCTGGCCACCCTCCTCGGGGTCGGCCTGTCGTTCGCCCACAACAGCCTCTCCGGGACGCTGGTTTGGCCTGGGTATGTGGTGTTCATCGTCATCGGCTTCTGCCTCTTCGCGGTGATCGGAACGGTCAGCCTGGCATCCCTGGTCGCCAGGACCGACAGCCGCCGCCAGCAGGTCGCCGCCGCCCTGCTGGCGTCCTTTCTGGCGCTGTACGCTGCCACGACCGCGCGGGCGCGGTCGGAGCTCTGCACCTTGCCCACCCAGCCGATCCGCCAGGCTGTCGAGCTCGCCCGTGGCGAATCGCCCGCCCACGGTGACGGCGGCGGCTTGCTCACCGGCTCCTTCGGCACCAGCCGCGGCATGGTGACCACCTACGACCCGCGCGCCCGCGTCCTGAAGAGCGAGGCCGCCCTCCTCGAGCTGATCTCCGAGGCGCGGCGCTCCAACAAGCGGCTGCGCATCTACCTCTGCGGGCGCCGCGTCGCGGAGGGCCAGGAGGTCGATGGTAAGATCCTCGCCATCGTCGAGAACCCGGACCAGTTCCGCACGGTCGGCGCCGTCCTCGCCCGCAGCGAGCTTTTCAGCTACCACGTCTACGAGTGGATCGGGGACGCCCACACCGCCCACACGGGAGATTGAGGACGCCGCCGAACCCGGAATGGGTGTCGCCCACTCGTGACGCGGCGGGGAGATCCTGTGGAATATTGTCGGGACGGAAGACCGAAACGGGGTAAGCTCGTCCCCCCACCCCCGCCCCCATGCGACCGGCTCCCCTCACCCTCTCCGCAGCGATCGCGGTCGCCGCCGCAGTGGGTTTCTGGGCGGGCAGGCACTCGGCCCCCTCATCGATGAAAGCGGGCGGGGCAGCCGGCCACCCACCCCCAGCGCAGCGCGAGTCCGCCACCAGACCGACCGCCCTCGTATCCACTTCCACCGGGGGGACCAAGGCCGCCCGAGACACGGGGGCACCCCCCGCGATCTCGGAACCCGCCGACCTCTTGGACGGGGCGGTGCAGCGGAGTTTCGAGGAACTCAACCGGCGGGTCGCCGAGATGTCCCCCGGCGAGATCGCGACCCTGCTCGTCGAACTCAGGGAGGGGGGCGGGCACCCGCAGCAGGCCCTCATCGAGAGCATCCTCACCTTCCAGCTGATGGGGCGCGACCCCGAGGCGATGCTCGATCTGAAGGTGGCCTACCCCGACCTGCCCGTGCTCGGGAGCACCTATCGGACCTGGGCGCAGACCGACCCCGTCGCCGCCCTCGCCCACGTCAGGGACCTCGAGAACGAAACCTGGTATCAGCAGGGCCTGCAGGCGATCTTCTCTGGCCTGGGCGCCGCCGAACCCGAGCGCGCATTTACAGCTTTGTTAGGGATGCCCGAGGCCCGGCCTCGCCACTACCAGAGCGTCTTCGTCTCCTGGGCCACACGGTCCCCGGCAGACGCGGCGGCGGCGGTCGACCGGGTGCCCGAGCCGTTCCGCCATGCGGCGCTCGCCTCCATCGCCGACAACTGGCCGGAGGTCGACCCCGAGGCCGCCGGGGCCTGGATCGAGGGGCTCGACGACGTCCAGGCCAGCATCGCCCGCCCGGTGTTCGAGGCCCGCATGGCGCAGCTGGAGAACCGGTAGCGACCACCGGACCCGGATCCACCGACGGCGCCCTAGGACGATGGCTGTGCCTACCCCACGGGCGGCAAGATGCCGCCCCTCCTTGGGGGCATCTCATGTCCATCGGAGGGGCGGCATCTTGCCGCCCACACCCGAACCCCCGGGCACCTCTTCCCAACTCGCGCTCGCCCTGGAGACCCTACGCCACCGATACGCAAACGCGCCCTAGCGCCGCCGACGGACAGCGAGGGCGGCGAGACCAAAGCCGAGCAGCACCGCGCCCGAGGGCTCGGGGATCCCCGTGATCTCGAGGCTCCAGCCGTTGAGAGTGTGGGCCGAGCCGCCGGAGAGGTCGGCGACGAAGAGCGTCCAGTCCCCGTTGGCGTTCTTGCCGTTGAAGGCCGCGGCGAGGGTCGCGGTGGGGGGGTCGGTATCGACGACCAGGTCGGGGTCGACGGCGCGAGCGTCGGGTTGCCAGGTCCCGGTCAGCGGGTTGCCGGCGGTCGGGTTGACCTGGTCGCGGTAGGTGTGCACGTTGTTCGTGGCGAGGTCATCGAAGGTGACGTTGAACCCGTCGTCGTCGTACCCAAAGGCGTTCCCCGCGGTGCGGCCGGACCGGTTCAGGAGAACCGCCAGGCCGCCGCTGTGTTGGAGGTAGGCGTAGAGGTCGCCGTTGAAAGTCCCCGAGATGTCGACCGTGACCTTCACCGAGGTGATGGTGGTGATCCCCGGCGAGCTGACGTTCTGCAGGTTGGCCAGGCCGCTGGGGTTGCCGTCTGGGACCGCGAGCCCGAGCCCGTTGAACGTGTGGATAGTGGTGACGCCGGCGGCCGGGTGGGCGGCCGCGAGGGCGGCGGCGACGGCGGAGAGGCGGAGGGCGGATTTCATTGCGGGTGCGGGACCGGTCTTTGAGCTCTTGCTAAGGATGGACGGTGCGGTAGAAACGCGTCGGCGGCAGGGGGCCGGGGTCGGTATAGGTGATGGCGCCGGTGGCGTCCGCGACCACCGTGGCGGCGTCGGTCCAGCTCCCCGGGGTGAGCGTCGGGGAGGTCTGCACGCGGTAGGAGCGGCCGGGGATGCCCACGGCGGAGACCACCGCGGTCCCGTTGCCGGGGAAGGAGATGTCGGTGATGTTGGCGGAGGCGCTGTTGTCGGTGATGATGTTCACCGAAACCAGCACGCCGGAGGTGCTGTTGCCCAGGCTGTCCTGGACGGTGTAGGTGAAGGTGTCAGCCCCGGTGTGGCCGTTCGGGTTGTAGAACACCGTGTCGCCCGACAGGGTCACACTGGCGCCGTTGCCCCCGGTGTAGGTCACGCCCGTGATCGAGAGCGGGGTATCCCCCTCCGGGTCGGTGTCGTCGCTCAGGAGGTCGGCCACCGGGATCTTCACGCTCTGGGTCGGGAAGCGGTCAACGCTGTCGGCGGTGGCGTTCGGCGGGCTATTGGCGACCGTGAAGCCCTGGCCCGCGGCGGCGTTCAGGTTGCCTGCGAGGTCGCCGAAGGTCGAGGCGGTGAAGCTGACGCTCACCGGCCCGGGGACGAACGAGCCGGTGAACGGGAACCGGTAGGTGGTGCCGCTCTGCAGGGTCGCGGTACCGCCCAGGGTGACGCCCGCGGCGCCGGCGCCGGAGAGCGAGAACTCGTCGCCGCCGACCGTCGCCGGGTTCAGGCCGCTGCCGGAGTCGGCGAAGGTGACGTCGATGTAGCCGTTACCGTTGAGAGCCGCGGCCGTCGGGTTGCCGCCGTTGGCGGGGTCGGCGAGGGCCGCGGTCGGCCCGGTGGAGTCGGTAGAGGTGCCGGTCAGCATGAGGTTGTCGAAGGCCATCTCGACGTTGGTATCGTCCGCCTGGAGAACCAGGCGCAGGCGGACCTCCGAGGCGTCTGGGATGCTGAAGGTGAACGACTGGAGGGCGGGGCCGAGCGCCGTCCCGATGGCCGCGTTGGAGCCGGAGTCGGCGGCGATGTAGGAGAACACGTCGGAGTTCCCCGTCGACAGCACGATGCTGCCGGCAGAGAGCTGCGCGCCGAGGTCGGCGAGGGTGTTGATGCCGTTCGAGCCGGACGGGGTGACCGTATTGACCTCCGCGAAGGCGCCGTTGGTGGCGTCGCTCGAGGTCACGTTGGCGCGGAACACCAGACCGGGCAGGTAGGTCGTGCCGCCGTCGGTGCTGTAGAGCACGGCCAGGAAGTGGTCGGAGTCGTAGGCGGGGTTGCTGTCGGTGTCCCCCGCCCCGAACAGGCCCATGAACCCGAGCCCGGTGAACGACGAGGTGTCGATCGGGGTAAAATCGACCACCCGGAACGCCGGCCGGCTGCCGAAATCGACATTTTCGGCGGCGAAGTAGCCCGTCCCCGCGAAGCTGGAGTAGTTGGTCCCGGCCGGGTCGGCGTCGAGCAGGATCGCCGGGCTCGGGCCGGAGCCGGTGTCGACGACGCGGGTGAAGTAGTCGGTGGAGGAGCCCGGGTTGAAGAAGTGGTTCGCCGTGCCCCCGTTGGTCGTGTAGCGCGTGCCCTCGCCGTCGGTCTCGAAGCCCTCGTTGAGCAGCTTGCCGGCAAGGACCTGGAAGCTCGCCAGCGAGGCGTTGGCGGCGGCGCTCGCGCCGAGGGTGTCGGACACCTGGGAGCCGACCAGCCCGATGGTGTAGGTGCCGCTGTCGGCGCCGTCCCAGGAGCCGCCGGGCGGCGTCACCGTGTAGGTGGCGGTCACCGGGCTGCCGTCCGAGTCACTGGTGCTGCCGCCGGTGACCGTCAGCGGGCCGCCCGGGCCGGTGACGGTGACGTCGGAGGCGCCGATGGTAGAGGCGTCGACCGCGCCGCCGTCGGTGTAGGTGACGGTGAAGCTGTAGGAGGTGGCGCCGAAGTCGGTGAAGATGACGTCGGGGGCGGAGGAGCCCGAGACCACCGGGCTGTTGTTGGTGGCGTTGACGCTGAACGAGCCCGCCGCCCCGGCCGGGACGAAGAGCTGGACGGTGCCGTCGTCGCCGACCTGGTTGCCGACCACCGCGATGTTGTAAGTGCCGTTGTCGGCAGCGTCCCAGGAGCCGCCGGGCGGCGTCACCGTGTAGGTGGCGGTCACCGGGCTGCCGTTCGGGTCGGAGGTACTGCCGCCGGTGACCGTCAGCGGGCCGCCCGGTCCGGTGACGGTGACGTCGGCCGTGCCGATGGTGGAGGCCACGACCGCGGAGTCGTCCGCATACTGGACGGTGAAGCTGTAGCTGGAGGCGCCGATGTCGGGCTCCCCGACGTTGGTGGCCGTGGTGCTGAGGACGGAGGGCGCGGCGTTGACGCCGAGGAAGTTGCCGGAGAGCTTGAGCTGGTCGAAGGCCATCTCCATGTTGGTGCCGTCGGAGCGAAGGACGATCCGGATATCGACCGCCGCCGGGGTGCCGGGGATGGTGAAATTGAACGGCATCAGGGCGTGGGTCAGGGCGGTGCCGGCCGCCGCGTTGATGCCGCTGTCGGCGAGCATGTAGGAGTACACCGCCCCCGCCGAGGTGCCGCTGACGATCGTACCCGCCGACAGGCGCGCGCCGAGGTCCTGGAGGGTGTTGACGCCGTTGGCGCCGGAGGCCGCGATGGTGTTGACCTTGGCGAAGGCCGCGTTGGTGGCGTCGCTCGAGGTCACGTTGGCCCGGAACACCAGGCCGGGGGTGTAGTTGGTGCCGCCGTCGGTGCTGTAGAGCACGGCCAGGAAGTGGTCGGAGTCGTAGGAGGGGATGCTGTCGGTGTCCCCCGCCCCGAACAGGCCGGAGAACACGAGGGTGTCGTGGCTCGCCGTGTTGATCGTGTTGAGGTCGATCACCCGGAACGCCCCGCCGCCGCCGCCGGCGTCGACGTCCTCCGCGGCGAAGTACCACTGGCCGGCGAAATCGTCGTACTCATCGTCGGTGTCGCCGTCGAGGTCGATCGCCGGCGTCTCGCCACCGGCAGTGTTGCCGTTGGTGTCGTTGATGCGGGTGAAATAGGTGTTCGCCCCGGTGTGGAACGCCGTGCCGCCGGTGATCGTGTAGCGGGTGCCGGCGCCGTCGGTCTCGAAGGTCTCGCAGCTGACCTGGGCCGAGGAGACGCTGAAGGTCGCCGCGCTGGCGTTGGCGGCGACCGCGGCCGAGGCCACGTCGAACACCTGGCTGCCGACGATGCCGATCGTGTAGGTGCCGTCGTCGGCGCTGTCCCACGCACCACCCGGCGGGGTCACCGTGTAGGTGGCGGTCACCGACGGCCCGTTGGGATCAGACGTCGAACCACCGGTGACCGTCAGCGGGCCGCCCGGTCCGGTGACGGTGACGTCGGCCGGCCCGATCGAGGAGGCGTCGATGCCGCCGACGTCCGAGTAGCTGATCGTGAAACTGTAGCTGGTGGCGCCGAAGCCGTCGAAGGGCACGTCGGCGGCGAACACGCCGTCGGCCACCGGGGTCGTGTTGGTGGCGTTGACGTTGAACGAGCCCGCCGCCCCGGCGGCGACGAAGAGCTGCGGGGTGCCGTCGTCGCCGACCTGGTTGGCGGCCACCGCGATGTTGTAGGTGCCGTTGTCGGCGGCGTCCCAGGAGCCGCCGGGCGGCGTCACCGTATAGGTCGCGGTGACCGGCGTGCCGCTCGGGTCACTGGTGCTGCCGCCGGTGACCGTCAGCGGGCCGCCCGGTCCGGTGACGGTGACGTCGGCGGGGCCGATGGTGGAGGCCACGACCGCCGAGTCGTCCGCATACTGGACGGTGAAGCTGTAGCTGGTGGCGCCGATATCGGGCTCGCCGACGTCGGCCGCGGTCGTGTTGACACGGGTGGGCGCCGGGTTGGCCGCCACCGGGTCGCCCTGCAACAGGATGTCGTCGAAGGCGAACTCGACGTGGGTGTCGTCGGCGCGCATGACGAGCTTGATCTGCACGGTGGAGGCGTCGGGGATGGAGAAGCTGAACGATTGGGCATTGGCGTTGAGCACGGCGCCTCCCGCATTGTTGAACTCCGAGTAGGGGACGAGCGCGGTGGCCCCGCTCGACCCCCCGTTGGCGATGTTCTCGCTCGATTGGATGCTGTTGCCCAGCGAGGTGAGGGTGGCGCCGCCGGTGGGGGTGATCGTCGACACTTTGGCCAGGTTCTTGTTCGTAGCGTCCGAGGTCGGGCCGACGACGTTGAAGATCAGGCCCGGGATCCAGTTGGTGCCGCCGTCAGTGGAGTAGATGACGGCGAGGAAGTGGTCGATGTCGCTCGGCGGGTTGTTGTCGCTGGTGGAGCCGCTGTCCCCCGCCGCCACCTTCATGGAGAACATCATGCTGGTGAAACCCGCCGTGTTCTGCGACGGGAAGGTGATAGTTCTGGTGTCCGAACTGTTCCCCCCCGCATCGATGTTGTCGGTGAAGAAGAAGTTGCCGCTGAAGCCCCCGAAGGACGACTGGGTCCCGTCCAGGCTGATGGCCACCGAGCCGCCGTCGAGGGTCTGGCCGGAGGAGTTGACGCGGGAGAAGGCGGCGGTGCTCGTGCCCGAGCCGTTCCCGAAGGTGCCGGGGGCGGTGTACCCCGAGTTGGAGTTGAAGTTCTCCGAGAAAATCGTGTCCGCCCACGTCGCCGCCGGCAGGGTCAGAAAGGGGAGGGTCACAGCGAGCCGCCCCAGCGGGATCGCCATCGTAGGATAGAGTTTCATAATCCGCGGTCGCTTGTGAGACAAAAGCGGGAGGGCACCACACCTCGTGGAGCCTCCGATCGTAGAACATCGAACCTCGTCCATCCGCACAACCTCCTCCCCTCCCTATCTTAATTTTCTAAATTATCAAGAAAACTTAGAGAGATGGTCTGGTGGCGGATGTGAGATCCTTGGATTTTCGAAAGGTATCGGGAGCGAGTTTCTCAGGGGGAGATAGTCGAGTGGGCTGGCGGGCGGCCTATGTTCATGTGGCCGCCCGCCAGCCAGTTGAGCAGTGGAGCCCCCTAGTTGCGGGACGGGTAGATCCCGGTGAGGGCGATCGACACGTAGATGCCCAGGAAGGGGTTCAGACTGTTGATGGGTTGGCCGCCGCCGGTGGCGGCGGTGGTGCTCGATCCCATGACCTCGTCGGCAGTCTCGTGGTAGAACGTGCCGGTGGCCGGATAGTGGTTCGCCGGGTCGTCTTGGTCGGGGCCTGAGGACGACGCTTGCGGGGTGTAGTTGTGGGTATGCGAGGGCATATGGGAGGTGGTGATGGTCAACTCGTAGTCGCCCCCCCTCTCGCCCCAGGACACGTGGTCGAGGCCCGGCCCGGTACCGACGTGGCGGATGTAGCGACCGCGCAGGTCCGGTAGGGCGAAGGTCACCCGCCCATCGCCGCCGAAGGTGGTGCCCAGGAGGCTAAAGAGCGCCGTATACTGGGCGATCGGCAGCTGCGTCCCGTCGCAAAACGCCCAACCTCGCGGCGGGAAGCTGAAGCCGAATGGCTGAATCTGTCCTACGTATGGTTCCATATCTTCTTTCTCCGGTTTTGTTGTTCTGTTCTGGTTGGGGCAGATCCCACAAAACCGCTTCCGCCAGCCTCCCGGGTGCCGCCCATCGATCTCGGTGGGGGTCAGTTGAACTGTGCCGTCATGTACCAACCCGTGTCGTCGCCGGCGTATGGCGCGAGGAACATCTGTGTCGCCTCACCGAGCCCCTCGTTGTGAACGCGGTAGACCGCTTGTTCGAGGTTGGACCCCGGCGGGAACTTGAAATCGACACAGAACGGTTTGCGGTCGACCCCGGTGTCGGATCGGATGTATTTCGTGGCCACCAGTTCCCCCTCGATCACCTCTTCCACCCCATCCACCGAGAAGGCGAACAGCTCATTCACAAGCCCCTCGAAATCAGCCAGTTCTAAATGTCTCTCGCCCATCGCTCCACAGTTGACAACCCCCCTCTACATCTCGGTCTCCGGTATCAGCCCTCAGGCACCCCCACCCGTTTATAAAAATCCCTCATTTTTTCCCCCGCCGTCATTAGCATTAGATCGCCCAGCCCCGAGCCAGTCAAGCCCAATGTGGGACGTGATCGCGCCGCAGCAGCGCGGTCTAGCGGGTGTCTTGGCGTTGCGGCACATGTCTTGACGCGGCGGCGCTGATTATGTTAGTCCATGTGTCGCTATGGATATCAGGTTCCGCCGGGTGACGGCGAAGGATCGGGATTTCCTCTTTGAGGTCTTCTCGACATCACGGGCAGAGGAGGTGGCGCCGATGGGCTGGACCGCGCACCAGCAGGCGATCTATCTGGAACACCAGTTCAAGGCGCAGCACTCGTCCTACCGGTCGAAGTTCCCGCGCGCCTCCTACCGGCTCGTGCTGGTGGACGGCGAGCGGGCCGGGCGGATCTACCTCGACCGGCGCAAGGACGAGATCCGCATCCTCGACCTCAGCCTGCTACCCAAGTTCCAGAACCAGGGGGTGGGGACGAGGCTGATCGGCGACCTGTGTGACGAGGCGCGCGGCGAGCGCAAGGACGTCGGCGTCCACGTCCCCAAGGGGTCGCGCGC
Organism: Verrucomicrobiales bacterium; assembly: GCA_028280355.1. GTDB lineage: Bacteria > Verrucomicrobiota > Verrucomicrobiia > Verrucomicrobiales > DEV007 > JANQMB01. The sequence continues at coordinate 18,095 of JANQMB010000239.1, read as the reverse complement.
GAACCGTCTGGCGGAGCGCCTCGGGTTCGCGCTGAAGTTCGAGACGGACCGCTCGAACTTCATGCTCTGGAGCGCGGCGACGGTCATCGCCTGAGCGGGGCGCGACCTCGTGGAGACCATGCCGGAGGCGGTGGCGGCCCCCCTCAGCGAAACCCAGCGGGCGGCCTGGAGGGACGACGGGTACCTCGTCGTCCGCCGCGCCTACGGCCGCGACCGGGCGCGGGGGATGTCGGCCGCGATCGGGGGGATGGTCGAACGGGCGGCGGCGGGCGAGTTGGCGCCGTTCCGCTGGCTCGACCGCGAACGGCTCCTGCCGGCGGTGATCAACGACCTGCTGACGCCGGAGAAATACGACACCGTGTTCGGCGGTTGGCTCGACGCGGTCGTCATCCCGGCCATCGAGCAGCTCCTGGATTCCCCGGTTCGGGCCAGCTGGCTGGCCCTGTTCACCTGTGGCTCGGGGATCCCCTACAGCACCCCTTGGCACCGGGACAACTGCGAGATCGGGAACCCGAACGAGTTGGCCGTCCTGTCGCGCGACAGCGCCCGGCAGTGTTCGATCCAGGCGCCGCTGCAGCCGGGCGACCGCTTCCTGCAGGTGGTCCCCGGGAGCCACCGGCGGGCGCCGACCGCGGGGGAGCTGGCGGCCTACCGCGGGAACCCCGATGGGAAACTCCCCGGGGAGGTCACCGTCGAGCTCGAACCCGGCGACATCGTGTTCCGCCACGCCAACACGCTACACCGGGGGCTGAACCGCGAAGGCCGCCCGCGCTGGACCCTGATCTCGAGTTTCTGGGCGGAACGCACGCCGATCTGGACCATCGAGCAGCAGGATTACGCCGCGCTCGCGACCGCGGGCCATTCCGCCCGCATGCCCCCGCGGCTGCGGGCCTCCGTCGAGCGTTTCCTCAGGGCCTCGGAGCGCCAGGGGGCCGCCCGCCCGGTGATGGAAGCCTAGGGGAGAAACGACGTCGCCTGATGTATCCGATGCGCTTGACAACATTCCCTTGCAGGGGCTAGAACGGGGATGGGCACCGGTCTGTCGGTGCCGATGGCAAAACGACGAACGGACTTCGGCTGGAGGACACATGATGGGGGATCGGTAGCGGCAGGTGGGTATCTGCGCGTCCCGTACCGTCACCGTTCGCGAGCAACGAAACAAAGACCAATGAGCAAAGTCGCGAAAAGTCTGCAAGAGAACATGGAACACATCCTCGAGGCGATCCCCGAGGAGTATCACGAACAGGCCAAGAAGGCGGCCGCGGAGGCGGAGGAGATCTCGCGACCCTCCCCCGAGGAGGAACTCGAGGCGATCAAGAGGGAGCTGACGGAGAACCCGGACGTCGACGAGAAGGCGGCCATCGCCGAGCTGGAGAAAAACCCCGCCGCACACCGCCCCCCCGCTCTCCCGAGCCAGGAGGAGCAGGACGCGGCGGTGGAGGAGGCGATGAAGGCCCCCCCGCAGGGCGGGGCCTAGGCCCGCCGACGCGGCAGATTATCCGCCCGAGAACGTGCGGGGGCTCCCCGTCACGGGGTCAGGCCGTGTTTCTCCACGAAGGCCTCGAGCTCGTCGTCGCCGAAGTCGGGCAGCACCAGGTCGTCGCCGTCGGCGACACGCACCCGCAGGCATGGGGCGAGGCTCTGGCCCGTAAGGGCGACCATCTCGTCGAACTTGCCGGGGAAGGCGATGACGTCGTGCTCGCGGTAGCGGTACCCCTCGCGGTCGAGCCAGGCGGTGGCCGCGGTGCACCACGGGCAGCCCGGCTTGATGTAGAGATCGATGTTGGGTTCGGACATGCGGCGACTCTGTGCCGGGAAGGCGGGAAGGGCAAACGCGGGAAGGGCGGGACCGGCCGGGTGGCGGCCGAGTCCGCGAACAGCGGCATGTCCCCCACCGCACCTAGTCCGACGCTTCGCCCAAGCCCACGGCAAAGGGCCTCTGGGGAACCCCTCCGGGAACCAACGACGAACCCCCACGGGCAGGAGGCCTGGAGCCACCGCTACCGCGGGCGCTCGAAGCCGTGCTTCCGGTAAAGGCGCTCCCAGAAGGTCGACCAGTATTTGTCATAGTAGTCGAGCGCCGCGGCCTTGATATGGGGGAGATCCTCGACCTTCGGCGAGGAGGTCGGGTCGAAGGCCGCGAGGTGGCCTTCCCCCGCACGTTGCCGCGGTGATATGAAGCGCCACCCCGTGTCGCCGAGCACCTCCCCGCAGAGCTTCGCCAGGCCAGGGTCGTACCGGCGCAGGCCGCCGCGGGTATAGATATGGTTGTGGTCGTGGTCCATCGTCCGGTTGGTGTCGTACCAACACTGCACCCCCTCCGCCCAATACTCGGAACGGTTCTTGCTGGCGTAGCACTCCTTCTTGCCGCCGAAGACGATCAGCACCTTGTCGTCGCCGGTGACCTCCACCGCCGAGTGGCTCGCCTCGCCGTTGACCAGGATGTCACCGCCGTCGAGGCACTTGGCCAGAAGCTCGCGCGGCCGATCCGGGAACGCCTCGGCCAGCGCGTCGAGGAGGGGCACCGGCCGGTCGCCCTCGACCCGCCGGAAACGCTGCGCGGCGCGGCCGTCGTTCCAGATGCTGCGCGCCTTCGCCTTGGCGAAGGCCCCGCTGAGACGCTCCTGCTGACCCTCGTCGAAGCCGGCGCCGTGGATCACGTGTCCGAACTCGTGGACGAGGATGCTCTCGTCGCGCATGCCCCCCTCGTATTCCAGCACGTCCTCCTCCGCGAACAGCACCACCGGGCGGCCTTCGATGTAGCGCAGGAAGCCGCGCTGCCGCCAGTTGTAAAAATCGAGCTCCTCGCCGGTCTTGTCGGTGGCGAACAGGGGGATGTCCGAGGTCAGCTCGTCGTGCCCGACCAGGATGCAGAGCACCCCCCTGTCGCGGATGCGGCCGGCCACCTCAGGGTCGATGCTGCCCATCATCTGGTCGAACAGGTAGGCCGACTCGCGGATCGCGAGGTCGGACACCTGCCCCGACGTGGCGATGAGGATCCCCTGTACCATCAGGCCCTTCTCGAAGAAGGCCGGGTCGAGGCCATACACGCGCGCCTGTTCGGCGGGGATCGGTGTGACCTTCTGCGCGGCGGCGGCGGTGCAGGCGAGGGCGGCGGCGAGGTGGGCCAGACAGCGTATCATGTCGGCCGATAGCGTGGGGCAGGATGCGGCAGTCGGAAACGGGAGAAAGCGGGGCGGCCGAGCCGGCTAGCGCTCGCCTCCCGCCGCCCCGCCGCTCAGCTTGCGGTAGATCAGGGTGACGACGCAGGAGTAGACCACGATGGAGAGCGCGTAGATCAGCGGCAACAACAGCATCTCCGCGTGGTCCCCCTTCGGGAAGCTGGCGGCGATGATGGTCATGGTCAGCGGCGTGTTCTGGATGCCGGTCTCCAGCGAAACCGTGCGCGCCCTGGGCCGCTCCAGGCCGACGAGGCGGGCGCCGGAGTAGCCGAAGGCGAACCCGCCGAAACAGAGCAGCGCCACCCCGCCGTATACGGCCGCGCCGGTGCCCCCCAGCAGCTCGAGCTCGCGGGAGACGAAGCTGACGATCAGGAAGGCGATGATCAGCATCCCGCTGATGCTGCCGATCTTCTCGAGGACCTTCGCCGCCGCCAGGCTCCTGCCGCGCACGAACATGCCGATACAGACCGGCACCAGCATGATGCCGATGGTGGCGATGATCTTGCCGAAGGGCACGGCGATGTCCGCGTCCAGCGAGCCCACGTAGAGGCCGACCAGCAGGGGCATCATGACGATCGACGCCAGCGAGGACGCGACCGTCATGCTGATGCTCAGCGACACGTCGCCCCGCGAGAAATAGGTGAACAGGTTGGACGTCGTACCCCCGGGGGTCGAGCCGACCATGATCAGCGAGACCGCCACCAGGTCGGGCAGGCCGAGCGCCCTCGCGATCCCGAAGGCCAACAGCGGCATCAGGCCGAACTGGGAGAGCATGCCGACCAGGATCCCCTTCGGCCGCGCCAGCGCCGAGGCGAAGTCGGCGCGGGTCAGGGTCGCGCCCATGCCGAGCATCAACACGAAGATCATCAGCGCCAGGCCGGCCTGTTCTGCGGAGGTGAGCATCGCGGGATATAGATGCGGGCGCGGGCGCCGACAAGCGAAACCCCCGGGGGCAGAAGTTCCAAGCGGCCCGTTTACAGGTGGCCGACGGGGTTCTTTGTTAGCGTGTGATCGGACAGCTCAGCGGAACCGCCGCCACGCTCCTCGCCAGCGCCCCCGGGGCCGGCGCGGAGACGATGTTCTGGCCGCTGTTTTTCCAGCTGGTGCTGCTGCTCGCCGCCGCCCTGTTCATGGGGATGCTGTTCGAGCGCCTCGGGCAGTCCGCGATCCTCGGCTACCTGCTGGCGGGGACGCTGATGGGGCCGGCGGCGCTGGGCGCGATCGACGCAGGCTCCGGGGTGCCGGTGCTCGCCGAGCTGGGGGTGTCGCTGTTGCTGTTCGCGATCGGGCTGGAGTTCTCGGCGCGCCGGCTGCTCAAGCTCGGCAAGATCGCCCTCGGCGGCGGGTCGCTGCAGGTCCTGATCACCCTGGGCGCGGGCAGCGGCCTCGCCCTGGCCTGCGGGCTGGGGCTGCGCGCCTCGCTGTGCGTCGGCGCGATGGTCGCGCTGTCGTCGACGGCCTGCGTGCTCCGCATCCTGGTCGACCGAGGTGAGATCGACTCGCTGCACGGGCGCTCGGCGCTCGGGATCCTGCTGTTGCAGGACATCGCGGTGGTGCCGCTGGTGCTGCTGGTGACGATGCTCGGCGGCGCCGGGTCGGCCGCGGAGATGGGCGTGGGCTTCCTCAAGGCGGTCGGCGTGATCGTCGCGCTGGTCGGCGGTTTCTACCTGCTGTCAAACTTCGTCCTGCCGCGGCTCCTGAAGACGCTGAGCCTGTCGCGCGACCGCGAGCTGCTCATCCTGCTGGCGGTGGTCCTGGCGATGGGCTCGGCGGGCGCCGCGCACGCGGTCAACATCTCGCCTGCCCTCGGCGCCTTCATCGCCGGCATCATGCTCGCCGAGTCCCCCTTCGCCACCCAGATCCGCTCCGACATCAGCGCCCTGCGCGCCCTGTTCGTCACCCTGTTCTTCGCCTCGGTGGGGATGCTCGGCGACCCCGCCTGGATCCTGCGCAACGCCCCCGCGGTGGCCGTCGTCGTCTGCCTGATGGTCGCCGGCAAGGCGGCGATCATCGCCGCGGTGGCGGGCTTCTTCAAACGCCCGTTGCCACACGCGGTCGCCACCGGGCTCTCGCTGGCGCAGGTCGGCGAGTTCGGGGTGGTGATCGCCGGCATCGCGCACCGCGACGGGCTGCTCGACGCCCCCACCTTCCAGCTGCTGGTCTCCGGGACCCTGATCTCGCTGTTCCTCACCCCCTTCCTCGTCCGCGCCGCGCTGCCCTTCGGGCGCGCCCTGGAGAGGCGCTGGCCGGGCGCCGGGGCGGTGGGGGCGAGCGCCGGGGGGGACGGCGCGGACCGCGGCACGCGGTCCGGGCACGTCCTCGTCGTCGGTTTCGGCCCGGCCGGTCAGCGGGTCGCCGAGGAGCTCCAGTCAGGCGGGCGGGACGCCCTGATCCTCGACCTGCGGCCGCCGAACGTCGACCTGGCGCGCTCGATGGGTTTCGAAGCCGCGCTCGGCGACGCCACCAACCTCGACCTCCTGATCCACCACGGCATCGCCACCGCACGCGCGATCGTGATCACCGTCCCCGACCACCGCGCCGCCGCCGCAATCGCCGCCGCCGTCCGCAACCTCAGCCCCGGCATCCACATCATCGCCCGCGCCCGATACCACAACTCCGCCCCGGAGCTCGAGCGCGCCGGTGGCGTCGCCGTGGTCGACGAGGAGATCGTCACCGGCCACCGCCTCGCCGCCGCGGTCAGGGCGGTGTTCGTGCAGGAGGGGGCTTCGAGGGAGTGACGGATGCCCAGGTCGGCCAGCGGCCCCTGGGTAACCACCGTTTGCGAAACAGGCCCGATCCATTAGCTTCCCATATCGTACCGCGCATGCATTGAACCCTGCCGCCAGCGCCCAGCCCGACGGGTTGGGGGAGTATCTCGAGGTCGCGGCGCAGTTCCGGCTCGGCGACCTGGTGACCGAGTCGCCGCACCCCGGGACGCGGGAGCTGTCGCGCCTGGCCGGGGGCGACCCCGCCGCCGCATTGGAGGCGCTGAAGGCCGTCGACCTCGCGGCGCTCGACGCGCTGCACCTCTACACGCCCGAGCTGGTCGACCTCGCCGGGGCGATCGGGGAGACGCTCGCCTCCGGGGGGCGCCTCTTCCTCTGTGGCTGCGGCGCGACCGGCAGGCTGTCGATCGCGCTGGAGGTGTTTTCGCGCCAAGGGTTGTTAGGGAGCCCCCTCGCCAGCGGGGCGGTGGCCGGCTTCATGGCCGGGGGGGACTGTGCGATGGTGCGGTCGATCGAGAGCTTCGAGGACTACCCGGAGTTCGGCGCCCGCCAGCTACAAGAGCTGGGCTTCCGCGACGGCGACCTGCTGGTCGCCACGACCGAGGGCGGCGAGACCCCGTTCGTCATCGGCGCCGCCGAGGCTGCCGCCGAGGCCTCCCCCTCGAACTCGCCCTACTTCCTCTACTGCAACCCCGACGAGGTGCTGGCCCGTGTCGCCGAGCGTTCGCTACGCGTCCTGGACAACCCCGACATCCTCAAGATCAACTTGTCCGTCGGCCCGATGGCGCTCACCGGCAGCACCCGCATGCAGGCCAGCACCGCCCTCATGGCCGCGGTCGGGTGGGCGATCGACTGCCGCAACACCCCGGCCGCCGACGCCCTCGCCGGGCGCAGCGAGCGGTTCCGCAACTGGGTCGCCGACACCGATTTCTCGCCGCTGGCCGCCTTCGTGGAGGAGGAGAGCGCGGCCTACCAGGACGGCGGCACCGTCCTCTACGAGGCCGCCGCCTACGGGTTGACCGCCCTCACCGACACCACCGAGCGCTCGCCCACCTTCAGCCTCACCCCGTTCGAGAACCGGCGCCGCGGCGGCGACCCTCCCTCCCTCTGCTACCTCAGCGTCCCCGGCGCGCCGGACGCTAGACACGCCTGGCGCGACCTCCTCGGGCGCGAGCCGCGCACCCTCGAGTGGGGGGGGCACTCCGCGCTGACGGGGATAGAGACATTGCTAGGTTTCGACTTCTCCAGCTCCGCACCCGCGCGCGACGCCGACCCCGACAAGGTGCTGCACTTCACCATCTCCGACCTCCGCGACGGGGTGCGCCTGCGCCTCGGGGCGCTGGCGCACGACATCCCCGCCGCCGGCGCCGGCCTGTTCGCGCGGCACCTGATGCTCAAGCTCTGGCTCAACATGCACTCGACCCTGGTGATGGGCCGCCTCGGCCGCTACGAGGGCAACCTCATGACCTACGTGAGCCCGACCAACAACAAGCTCATCGATCGCGCCATCCGATACGTACGCATCCTGATGGAGCGCCGGGGCGGCGGCGCCCCCAGCTACCGCGAGACCGCCGCCGAGCTGTTCCGGCAGAGGGGCGAACTGCGGCCGGACGAGCCGATCGTGTTGAAGACGGTACGGGCGCTGGAGGCGACCCGCCGGGCCACACCCCTCTCGAACGCGCCCTAGCGCCGCCTCTTAAACAGCTTGCGGATCCGCCAGCGCAGCGACCTGGCCATCTTCCCCTCCATCTCCCCCACTTTGCGGACGAGGAACTTGGACTGTTTGCGGAGGTCGCGGTTGTCTTTCTTCGCCGCCGCCAGTTCCGACTTCAGCTTCTCGACCTGTTTCGACAGCGCCAGCCCCGGGGGCGCGCCCGCCGCCAGCCCGCCGAGCTCCTCGATCTGTCCCTCCGCCGCCTCGAGCCGGCGGTCGACGGTCCCGAGCATGAGCAGCTGGAGGCCGAGGAACCGCTGGACGGCCGCCGCGCTCCCCCAGCCGTCGCCCGCCCCGCCGGGCCCGCCGCGCCTCGGGTAACCGTGTAGCGCCTCCCGGTCCGGGAAGAACTCCTCCCGCAACTGGTCGTTGGCCTCCCGGTGGTGTTCCATCACCTCCGCGGACAGCTCCTCCGACAAGATCCGGCCGCTGCGCTGCGGGGCGTCCTCGGGCATCAGGTTCTCCAGCATGCCGAAGATCCTGTTGTCGTAGATGTCGGCGAACAGCTCCGGGTTGCGCGACAGGACATCCAGGATCGACCAGTCGAAACTCCAGTTGCGGCGCCCGGTCTGCGGCGGCGTGAAACCCTCCAGGTCGAGCGCCTCCCAGAAGTCGGTGACGATGTCAGGGACGCCGTCCAGCGGCACCACCCGGACGCTGGCCGCGATCTCCCTCCAACCCCTGGCGACCCCCAGGTAGTCCGGCCAGCCGAGGTCGAGCATCTTTCGCGCATAGGCGTCGACGTCGACCCCCTCCTTGATCCCCCACTGCTTCCACGCCGACTCGACCCACCCGTCCTGGCGGCGGACGTGGTAGATGACGCGGAAGTCGAACTGCCCGGCCAGCTCGCGGAACAGCTCCAGGGCGGCCGGCCCGGAGGACAGGTTCTCGCTCGAGATCACGGCGCCGCGGTAGCTTCCGCCAGCCGGGCGCCGCAGCAGCGGTTCCAGCTTGCGGGAGAGCTCCGCCCGCGCGTCGCCGGGCGACATCTGGTGGATGAGGCGTTCGAAGAGGAGCATCGGGTGTCCCTCCACCGGACCACCCTCCGGGAACTCCAGCTTGGCGTCGGCCACCAGGAGGCCGCGCGCCCGCAGCTCGTCGGCGTTGTCCCGCAAGGCCTGCTGGATGGTGGTGGTGCCGGTCTTGCCGTGGCCGATGTGCAGGTAGAGGACCGGCGGCCGGCCGTGGCCGGCGGCGGCCTCCCCGGCGGGTGACGGGCCGGTCTCCGGCGGCGGCTTCGGGGCGGCGGCGGCGCCCCCCCTCGCGGGCCGGCCGCGGTCGGCGGCGAGCTCGGCGGTGACCTGGCCGAGGGCCGCCATCAGAACCTCGCCGCGCTCGCCTGCCGGCAGCTCGTCGAACTCCGGGAGCTCGGACTGCGCCGGCTCCTCCGGCAGGGTGTCGATCGAGGAAAACTCGACGCCCAGCTCCTCGAACTGCGGCCGGTGCCGGTCGCGGATCTCGGCGCGCTGCCGGGACGAAAAGAAACGCGCCGGCGGCCTGCCCGCCCCGGCATCGGCCAGCCTCTGCAAGACCGGGTCGCAGACCTGGGACTTCAGGAAGTAGCTGGTGTACGGGACGCCCTCGGACTCCAGGCGCCTGCCCAGCTCGCGGAGCACCGACAGGGTCACCACGTCCGGGCTGATGTTGCTGCGGCCGGGGTTCACGAAGCCGGGGGCCGACTCCGCACCCGGGTGCCCGATGGCTTGGAAAAAATCGCTGAACAGGTCGCCCCCCCCCCAGGCCGCACGCTCGAACGGCCGCACCACCACCCCGGCGTCCCCGAGCGACCGCCGCCACCTCTGGACGACGTCGAGGTAGCCCGGGCGCCCGAGCCGCTCCGCCTCTTTCAGGTAACCCGCCCAGGTCCCCAGGTGCTGTCCCGATTTGGCCTTCTCCGCGAAGGTCGCCTCCAGGAACTGGTCGGGCAACCGCAGGTAGGCCACCGCCCGCAGGTCCCAGTCCCCCGCGACCGCCGTGGCGATGTTCTCGACCTGCTCCGGCGTCGCGTGGTTGAGCACCTCGGAGGAGACGACGGCGGTATCCCAGCCGGACGCGCCCCGCAGCTCGTCGGCGAGCTTCCACCACAGCGAGTCGTCCCCAGGCTCGGCGAGGAGCAGCGAGTGCGCGAGGATGTGGTGGGCGTCGCCGCCCTGGCCGGTCCGCGGGTAGTAGATCCGGCAGGCGCGCCGCAGGGTCTCGCGGTTCGCCTTGAGCATCGCCTGGATCGCGGTGGTCCCCGTCTTGTGCCACCCGATATGGAGGAAGAGGGTGCGCCGGCGTTCGCTCATCGTTTGAGGTGGTGGTCGAGGCCGAGCATACCCTCCTGCAGCTTCCGGTGGAGGTCGAACTCCGCCCCGGTCATGGCCGAAAGGGCGGTGTCCAACCAGGCCAGCTTCTCGGCCGGCGTCGAGGGGCTGCCGCCCGCGTCGAGCACGTCGGCATCGGCCCCGGCGAAGCGGTCGTGGATGGCGGCTGCCTCGGGGAAGTGGGCACGGAACTCCGCGTGGACCGCCTCCGGGATCTCGAGGCGGTGGAACTGCGAGGGGTCGAAGAAGCCCAAGTCGGCCGGCCCGCCGAGCTCGGTTCCGAGCTGGTCGGAGAGGAAGCCGCGCAGCGACTCGAGCGCCCCGGCGCTCGGGGGCATCGGGAAGACGAACCACCGGTCGGGGTTTTTCTCGAAGTCCCTCAGGGCGCGGCGGTGGTAGCCCTCGTAGGCCTCGAAGAGGGCGAGGGGGTTGGCGAAGAAATAGGGGTCGGTGCGGCGCCGGATCAGCGACAGGAAGATCTCCAGCGGGTGCCGCAGGGCGAGGACCTTGACCGCCCCCTTGGCGACCTTGCCCCACAGGCCGACGAAGAGCAGCGTCCGCGGGTCTTTCCAACCCCAGGGTTCGGGCTGCGCCAGGTGGTCGAAAAAGGCCCGGGTCTCGGGGACGTATTTCGACCAGTTGGTGGGGTAGTCGGGGAGAAAGATGCAGCGCCTCCCGCCCCAGCGGTCCATGAACCCCCCGTGGCGATCCCACATGAGGTCACACTGGTACTCCAGGACCCCGAGGTCCTCGAAGTGGCCGTCGGGGTTGCCCTTGCCGCCGGCGAGGAACTGCCCGGAGGGCTTCATGTTCACGCCGATCGATTGGAGATACTGTGAGAGGTAGGAGGTCCCGGAGCGGTGGAAACCGACCAGCATCACCGGCGGCAGCACGTCGGACCCGGCGGCGGCGGAGTAGCGGACGCTGGCGGGCTCGAGCTCCCCCAGGGCCTCGCCCCGGAACAGCCAGCCGGCCAGGGCGTCCACATAGTCCCGGTAGAGGAACCGGTCGCGGACGAAGCCCATCCCCCGCGCCCGCACGCGGTCGCGCTTCCAGGAGCCCCCGGCCAGCTCGTCGATCGCCCGCACCGCGGCGTCCAGGTCCAGGTAGGGGACGACCGTCCCGAAGCCCGTCTCGCGGATCATGTCGCGGCTCCCCTGCCCGGAGTCGAAACCGATCACCGGGAGGCCCATCATGAACGATTCGAGGACGACGCTCGGGAACGGGTCGATGCGCGAACAGAGCAGGAACACGTCGGCGAGGCCGAGGGCGAAACGGACGTCCTCGACCTCGTCGAGGTGGTGGAGGCGGCCGGCGAGCCCCAGCTTCTTCAGGTCGTGCTCGGCGTGGAACAGCAGCTGTTCCTCGGCGACGCGCCCGACCCAGAGGAAGTGGGTGACCGGGGCGCCCCCCGCGGTCTTGGCGTGGTGGCGAGCCAGCGCGGCGAACCAGTCGAAGCTCTTGCGCGAGTCCAGGGTCCCGCAGGAGACGACCACGCGATCGTCCGGGCCGATCTTGTTCTCCCTGCGGAAGGCCTCGGCGAAGGCCTCGAGCTCGGCCGCGCCGAGCGGGTCTTTCTCGAGGAGGTAGCAGCCCTGCGGGAGGATCGACATCGTCGGCCCCTCTTCGCCGTCGCCCGCCGGCGCGTAGCCCTCTTCGACGTAGCTGTCGCGGACGTCCTCGCAGGGCATCACCATCGCGCTGGCGGCGCGCATGTGGCGCCGTATCCAGTCGGGGCCGAAGGCGTATGGGTACTCGTGGATGAGCGAGCGGACCTCGAAGCCGGCCTCGCCGCAGGCCTCGGCCAGGCGGGTCGAACACAGCGAGTTGATCAGCGCGATCGGCCGGTCGAACATCTCGGCGAGACCCACGAGGAACGCCTTGGTCTCGAGGATCGACGACTTGTAGGCCTGCGCCAGGTTGTCGATCACCACCAGGCTGTGGCGCTCGAACTCGGGGGTCAGCGCGTCACCCGGGCCGAGGCTGAGGAGCACGGTCTCGTACCCGTGCCGGGCTCTGAGGTGTTTGATGATCTCGAGGAGGATCATCGGCGCCCCGGTGCGGGTCATGTCGTGGGTGCCCGCCACCAGGGTCTTCGGGCCGATCTTGTCGGCGATCTCCTCGCCCAGGTGCCTGAGGCGCGCCAGGACGGCGGTGCCGGCCTCGGTCTTCTGGTCCTTCTTGCGCAGCAGCCGCTCCGCCGGCAGCTCGCGCGCCTCGTCGGGGAACAGCTCGTCGGTCTCGAGGATGCGGAACTGGAACAGGCGGGGCGTCTCGGCCGGCGTCAGCCAGTCATAGGGCACCGGCAGGCTGAAACCATAGCCGTCGGGCACCTCCGGCTTGAGCGGCCTCTTGTCGGCGCGGGTGGCGAAGAGGACGTTGCCGTCTGGGTCGACGAGCCCGACGTGGAAGCGGACCCCCGGGGCGTTCGGCGCGTAGACCGCCCCGTGGAAGCTCAGGTCGGAGATCCCGAAGTACCTCCGCCGGATCGGGGCGATCCCCTTCTTGCGCTTCGCATCACCTATACTGAGCCAGGAGGGAGAACCCATGTTTCGATCCGATAGCTGCGATGTCACCACCTCCCGTTGTCCGGGGCGCCGGCGGGCAAGGAGAACCCCGCCGGGGGTGACAGCGCCGCATCGTGCTTCCGCTCCCCGCCTATTTCAAGCCCCGAAGCCGAAAGCTTCAAACTCGACATCCCGGATCCCCCCGGGGTCGCGCGACCGTCCGGCCGGAGCCGGCACAGCCCCCTAGAAGGGGGGCTTGGGGAGCGGGGGTTTCGCGGGCGGCCGGGGCGGCTTGATCTCGATCTCCGGCAAGGAAATCCCCGCCTCGGTCGAGGGGCGCCCGCCCCTGTCCGGCGCCTTCCAGGCCGGTTTCAGTTTCTCGAGCTCCGCGGTCAGATCGCGCCCTTCGCCAACCAGCTTGTCGCCGGCGTAGACGCGCACCCAGATCCCCCCGAACCGCTCTTTCGAGCGGCTGGTCTCCGAGCCGGTGCGGACGCGGTTGCCGGGACCGACATCGACCGTCTTGGTGGTCGTCTTGCTGCGGATGAGCGTGGCGCCCCGCGTCTTGAGCGAGGCGCGGGCGCCGGCGGCGAGGGACTCGACCGGCGCCGAGGCGGAGTTGGAGATCAGCCGCCCGTCGCCCGAGACCGTGTAGATCACGTAGTCCATCCGCAACCCTTTGGCCGCCGAGCGGGAGCGGTTGGTGAGGTCGACGTCGTAGTGCTTGTAGGTCTGTTTCTGGTCGGTCGAGCTGATGACCGGCGGCCCCTTCGGCGCCGCGGCGCGCCTGTCGTCCGCCCCGAAGGTGCCGGCCCCACCCATGCCGTCGCGCTCGAAGGTGCGCACGCTGATCGGCAGCACCTCCTGCGCCGGGGCGCCGCCGCCGAGGGCGACCCAAGCGATCGCGATGAGCGGGAACCTCATGCGGTCGAGCCTGAGGGTCGCCGGGCGGCGCGACAAGCCTAAAAGCCGATACGCACCTGCAGGGTGCCATCCCTGACCTCTACCGATTTGAGCAAGGCCCGCGCCGCCAGGGGATATGAAATTCGAATGCGATTCTTGCCGACAGCGGCTCGACGCCGAGCGCACCCAAGCCGGGGAGGTCGGGAGTTGCCCCGGGTGCGGCCTGAGAGAAGTTGCTCCGGCAGGGGCGCAGACGCCCCCCCCGCTACTTTAGCACCTTCGCCAGGAGAACCGCTTTCGGAGACGGCTCCCCGACCTCGATGATATCAGGAATGGGGCAGGGCAGCTAAACCTGGGAGTTTCGGACATGTTAAACAGAATGTGTAAATTTTGAAATCTGTCTTCTTTGCTGGTATCTTTCCTACGGAGGATACCCGCTGGATCGTATTTTTTAGGGAGGGTTGACCACCCTCCCCCCCTCGATATTAGACTAGTAGGAACCAGCTTCGCGCCGATGCCCAAGACCGCCAGTCCCGCCGACGAACAGATGCACTTCAGCGACCGGCCGGCCGGCGAAAGTGCGCCCTCCTCTACCTCTGACGCGGAGGCTTGGGGCTGGGCTCAGTGGGCCATCAGCGACATCAGTAAGAAAGTCAGCGAAGAAGGGAAATCCGAGACCGCCGCCTTTACCGAGACCCTCTATCAGTGGCACAGCTTGGTCTCCTACGTGAACTTCATGGAACTCATGATGCACGGCACCGACAATTCTCCGGGCTCGCTGAGGGCTCACAGGATCGTCACAACGGCCTTGATGACTAGCGGTGAGGTCCTCACCGACTGGGTGCCGCGGGTGGAAAAAGAGATTCTCAGGGCAATCAGCTTCGACCCGACGAAACTCGCGACCGCGCTTAAGGGACTAAGGATCTCGTTCGACACCTGGCACGGCGAGGAATCGCCCGAGAGAACCAAGGCACTGACGGCACTGGTCGAGGATGCCTACGAGGGCTAGCATTGAGGCTGCGCTGGAGGCGTGGTACGACCACAAGCGCGACCCCGGCAACCGGGATCTGCTCGACAAGCATAACGACACGATCGACTTCGTGCGCACCGCGATGGAGAAGAGGCTGGGTTACCCCCTTACCCGAACCGATGTGAGGCGGGCTCTCGGCAAGAGGTTTGGCCAGTGGATGCGCGAGAACGACCTCCCTCCCCCACCGGAAGAGTAGGCGACCATCCTCCGTCGGCAACGCGGCCATTGTAATCTTCAGAATCCAACCGGGATCAACAGCCAAAATTCCACAGACATCGACAGCCCGACGACAAGCCGAAGTGTGGGCATTGCGAGGTTGGAGATGCCGCCGCCCCAGGCTCCCCGAAGCCAAAAAGCCCTTAGCCCCCGCCCTAGCCAGACATTTATGGGATCTTTCGATTCCAAGAACCGTTACATTAGGACACGCGACCTCTAGTTGGGACACTGCCAGAATCCGCGTGCCTCCGGGGCGCCGGACAGCTACCGTCGGGTCGCCATGAAACCCCGTCGCGCCGGACGTTCCCTCCCCCCACTAGCCATCGCCCTGTTGGCGGGGCTCTCTTTCGCCCTCGGCCCGAGGGCGGCGACCGGGGATGGCGAGCGCGACCGGGCGGGCGACGCGGCGGCGGGCGGTTTCGCCTTCGTGCAGATGTGCGATACCCAGCTCGGCATGGGGGGATACGAACACGACGTGCGCAGCTTCGAGCTGGCGGTGGACCAGATCAACGCGCTGGAACCCGACTTCGTCCTCATCTGCGGCGACCTCGTCGACAAGGCGGATGACAAGTCCTTCGCCGACTTCAACCGCATCCGCGCCAAGTTCAAGATCCCCTGCCACTGCGCGGCGGGGAACCACGACGTCGAGAACCGCCCCACTGCGGCGTCGCTCCAGCGCTATCGGAAGAAGATCGGGGAAGACTACTTCACCGTCGAACACAAGGGCTACACCTTCGTGGTCGCCAACACGCAGCTGTGGAAGGCGCCCCTGGAGGGCGAGTCGGAGAAGCACGACGCCTGGTTCCGGAAGTCGCTGGCCCGGGCGAAGGCGAGGGGAAACCCGGTGGTGGTCGTGACCCACTACCCGCTGTTCGTGCAGGAGCCCGACGAGGAGGAGAGCTACTTCAACATCGGCCCCGCCAAGCGCGGCGAACTCCTGGCGCTATGTGAGGAGAACGGCGTGGTGGCCCTCCTCGCCGGCCACACGCACCGGCTGGTCGTCAAGGAGTACAAGGGCATGCAGATGGTCAACGGGGAGACCACCAGCAAGAACTTCGACGGGCGCCCGCTGGGTTTCCGGTGGTGGGACGCCTCGGCGGACGGAACCCTGAGCCACCGTTTCGTGGAGCTCAAGGGGATGTAGCCCCCGGGGGGCGATTTCCGCTCGTCCTCGTCCCGGTCGTGCCCCACATTGCCGCCGCCGTATCTAGATCCCCCCCTATGTTGCAGACATCCATCGGCCGCCTGCGCGCCATCGGCATGATCGAGGGCGTCTCCTTCCTCGTCCTGCTCGGCATCGCCATGCCATTGAAGTATTTCGCCGGGCAACCGCTCGCCGTGCGGTACGTCGGCTGGATCCACGGCGTGCTGTTCGTCCTCTTCTGCTGGGCGCTGCTCGACGCCAAACTCGAACACCGGTGGAGCGTCAAGAAGGCGCTCGGCCCCTTCCTCGCCGCCCTGCTGCCCTTCGGCCCCTTTGCGATCGACCACCGCCTGAAGGCGGAGGACGGCGGCGACTGACCCACGGCGCGGGGCCGGCCGTGGTCCGAGAAGGGCAAAACGCCCAGGCGGGGCGGCCTCTCCCCAAGTTCGTCAGACAAAAACCTGACCCCGGAGCGTTGGTACCCCTACCGACCCCCCGTATGGGGAAGGAGCCAACAAACCCAAGACCATCAGCATGCCCGCCAGCCAGCCCCACCGCCGCCACATCGCGACACTCGCCCTCGCCTCCGCATTCGCCACGACGCCCGCAGGCGCCGAGGACCTGCCCGCGGGCGCCGAGGAGGGCATCCGCCATTTCGTCGAGATCCACGACGCCGACAAGGACGGCAAGGTCAGCATGCAGGAGATGTTCGTCGCCGCCCTCTCGCGGACCCCGGACCCAGAGAAGGCCGACAAACAGGGGATCGGCATGGCCATCCACTGGGAGTTCGCCCGCGTCGACGCCGACCGCGACGGCGCCATCACCCCCGACGAGATCAAGGCCGACATCAGCGCCGCCGCCGCCCACAAGAAGTCGATCGCCCCGGAGGACGCCAAGCTCTTCGAGGGCCGCTTCTCACAGTGTTCCTACAACGCCCTCTCCAGCGTGTTGATCCACTTCCATGGCGCGACGCCGAAGTTCGACGCCCGCGAGGAGCTCGAGAAGGCCGCCTTCACACACCCGCTCAACGTCGCCAAATACGGCGGCTACCACGGCTGGGCGCCCTGGACCAGCTACATGGTCAACTCCGACGTCATCGAGTGGAACGGCACCGTCTCGAACCTCCGCGCCGAGAACTTCTCGCTGCGCCCTGAGGAGACGCCGGCCGCCGACACCGCGAAGAGGCACATCACGGTCAAATACGCGCCCGGGGAACTCGCGGCGCTGGAGGAGAAGCTCCTCGCCCAGCTGCGCCGCGGCCCGGTGGTGATGTGGACGCCCTACGCGTCGATCATGTCGCCGGTCCCACAGCGCTGGAACCACGTCGAGCACGTCGACGCCGACACCGACGTGGTACCCTACGGGCCGTTCACCCACGCGGTGACCCTGCTGCTCAAAGAGGACGGCCGCATCGCCGTGTTCGACGGCTCCACCCCGGACGGCGTCTTCTACACCGACGCCCGCACCGCCGTCGCCACCAGCAGCGCCATGACCTCCTTCATCCGCATCCGCCCGCCCGGCGAGGGGGCGAAGACGATCCTCGAGCGCAGCGCCGGGATCGAGGACGAGGGCTACAACGTGGTGGTGTTCCAGAAAGAGGGCGAGAAGCCGTAGCCGCCAGCACTGGGGGGAGAACCCCATCCCGCTTTACTTCGGCACCCCCCCGGCGGTAGGGTCGGCCGATGGGCAACAAAGCGAAAAGGGGCCGCGGCAAAGGCAAAAAGCACCACGCCGCCGAGCCCGCGCTCGAGTTCGGGTCCGCCTGGGAATACGCGCCGGCGCCGGAGTCGACGCCGGTCCCGCTCAAGAAGCGCTACCCGCTGTTCGTCGGCGGCGGGTTCGTGCCCGCCGCATCGGGCAGATCGTTCCGCTCGATCAACCCGGCCACCGGCAAGCGCCTGGCGGACATCGCGGCAGGCGGGCGGGAGGACGTCGACCTCGCGGTGAAAGCGGCGCGGCGGGCCCTCTCCGACCCCTGGGGCAAGATGCCGGCGGCCGAGCGCGGCAAATATCTCTACCGCATCGCCCGCATGATCCAGGAGCGGGCGCGCGAGCTGGCGATCCTCGAGACCATGGACGGCGGCAAGCCGATCAAGGAGTCGCGCGACGTCGACCTGCCGCTGGTGGCGGCGCATTTCTTCTATTACGCCGGCTGGGCCGACAAGCTCGAGTATGCGTTTCCGGGGCGTCGGGCACGGCCGCTCGGCGTTGCCGGCCAGATCATCCCGTGGAATTTCCCGCTGCTGATGGCGGCCTGGAAGATTGCGCCGGCGCTGGCCTGTGGCAACACGGTCGTACTGAAGCCTGCTGAAACGACGCCGCTGACGGCGCTCAAGCTCGCCGAAGTCATCGCCGACGCGGGTCTGC
>JANQMB010000221.1 GCA_028280355.1 Verrucomicrobiales bacterium | reverse complement strand
GGCCGGGAGGCGGCTTCGAGCGTGTGCAGTTGCAACCCGGCCTCCGCCTTGCCCGCATCGGGGCCGTGACAGCCGAAACAGTTGTCTGAGAGGACGGGGCGGATGTCCCGGTTGAAACGGATCCCTTCGGCCCCGACGGCGGGGGCGAGGGCGGCGGGGAGACCGACCACGATCCAGGTGGCCAGATGTCTATCGAAACCCATTGTCTACGTAATGCCTTGTATCTGTCATCGTTACGACCCCGGGGGCCGGCGAGCCGGCTCCGTCAGGTCTTTCTGGGGGGAAATTTGAGGGGCCCGCGGGGGCGCCCGGGGGGCCTCTACTCCAGCACGCGGTAGCTCCCACCCGAGAGGTTTAGGGGGGCGAACAGCGTGTCGGTAAAGGTGGCCGTGGTGCTGGCGGACGTGGCGCCGTCGGTGATCTCAGACCAGTTCGTCAGGTCCGATGAGAACTGGACCCGATAGAACCGCCCCGGCTGCGAGTTCCAGGTGATCGTCACCTCGGAGCCATCGGCGCTGCGGGAGATCCCGGTGATGGTGAACTCGAGACCGCCGCCGGCACCACTGGCCAGCGCCATGACCTGTTCGGCGGACAGCGGCGCCATGTAGAGTCGCAGGTCGTCGATCATTCCCTCGAACCCCTCGATCTCGCTGTGGCGCGTCCCGACATTCATCCGGCCGCTGCCCGAGGACGCCACCGCCGACCCGGTGAAGACGGATGTCCCATCGAGAAACAGCTCCATCCCGCTAACCGAGTTCACCCAGGCCACATGTACCCAAGCGCCCTGGACGATCTCCACGTCGGTGACGACCCAGGCTCCCAGATCCGTGGAGAAGTAACTCAAGGTGATACCGGATGGCGAGGTCGTCCCACCTGCGGCCGAGGCATCGCCGATCGCCGTCTCGAAGGAGTCCGCCGTGCGGCTGGTCAGCCTCTCAAGACCCGCCGTGCCCGCCTGGCCGCTTGTCGGTTTGATCCAGTAGGCCAGGGTGAAACTCTGTGCGCTCAACGCCGGGTCGTCTTGGACCACCACGCCCTGCCCGTCGGCGGTGCCGTCGTTGGCGAGGGCGAGCGCCGCCCCGCCACCCAGGGCCGCGGGGACATCGGTCCCATAGCTTGCCCCGTTGATCAGGTTGCCGTCGTTGCCGCCACCGGACTGGTCGACGACGTTGTCGTCGAAATTGAGGTGGAGCACGGGGACCCCCGCAGGATCTGGGGTGCTGCCGCCGTCGAGGGGGTCGGTGCCGTTGGCGACCTCGGCCCCGTCTTTGAACCCGTCGTCGTCGCTATCGGAGTCGAGCGGGTCGGTGCTGCGGGCGGCCTCCTCGGCGTCGGTCAGACCGTCGCCGTCGGTGTCCGGATCGTTGGGGTTGGTCCCGGCCGCAATCTCCTGCGCGTCGGGTATGGTATCGTCGTCGCTGTCGGAATCGCGCGGGTCGGTGCCGTTGTTGAACTCCTCGTTGTTGGTCACCGTATCCAGATCCGGATCGCCGGCCGCGCCGTTGTCTGGGTTACCGGCGACCCCGTTGTTGTTCGGATCCAACCCGTTGTCGTCCGGGTCGAGGTTGTGGGTCTGTTCCCAGCTATCGGGCAGGCCATCACCATCGCCGTCGTTCAGGACCGACCGGACCCCGTTGCTCGCGATGAGCGCGATATCCGCCGGCGTCAGCGGGTTCGCCGTATCGTCGAACAGGGCGAAATCGTCGATCAACCCCAGGAAGCCCTCGGATCCCACGCCGACCGCGCTCTGGACGGCGCCGATCCGCATGAACTGCGCGAGCGCCCCCGGCGAGCTCCCGGTGAACGCGAGGACCCCATCGACGTAGAGGCGGAGGTTGACGCCGTCGCTCTGCCAGGCGATGTGGTTCCACGTGCTGGAACCCACCGGGACTGTCGTCCCCGTGGCGACCCAAGCGCCGCCGTTAAAATAGTGAAGCTGTCCGCCGCCGTCGATGGCGGTGTCGAACTCGAAGCCCCCCCTCGAGGTGAAACGCTCGAAGGGCCCGTTCTGGGCGCCGGCCTTGATGAAGTACATCAAGGTGAACGCCGCCGGGTTGATCTGGGGGGCCGGCGTCACATCGATCCAGGTCGTGTCCCCGTCGAAGGAGCCCGAGTTCCCAGAACCGATCGCCGCGGGGACATCGCTGCTGAGCGCCGGGGCCGGGGCCGTCGGGGTCGTGACGATCCCGTTCCCGCTCTGGTCGGCGAGGTCGCTCTCGAAGTCGAGGTAGAAGGAGAGCGAGGACGCCACCGCTGGAGCGATGGAGAGCGTGAGCCCCACCGCTGTCATACCTATCAGCGTGTAGGCTCGAGTCGGCTTCGGGCCTCCGGAGGACGGGGAGTTTCTCATTTTCTTCGTCGCGTCGGACGCGAGGTTGCCAGCCGTCGCCCCTCCACACCGGCTCCACTATGGAGCCGGTGCGGGGGCCAGCGGCCAGTTTATCGAGATGTGAGGGTTGCGATGTGAATCCGGTTCGAGGAGCCTACCTCCGGCGCCGGCGCAAGAGCGCCCCGATCCCACATGCGCCAACAAGCAGTGCGCTCGAGGGTTCGGGGATGAACGCCGCGACGCCATTGTTGGCGATGAAGGCGATGTCGGTCGCGGTGAGGGGGTCGGTCGTATCGTCGAACCAGGCGAAGTCGTCCATGAGGCCGAGGAACCCCTCGGACCCGGCGCCGACCGCGGTCTGGACCGCACCGATTCGCAGGAAGCTGCTGAGAGACCCTGTCGTGACCTGGGTGTACACGAGGGATCCATTGACATAGAGGCGCGTGTTAGTCCCGTCGTCCTGCCAGGCGATATGGTTCCACGTGCTGGAATCGACAGCGATCGAGGTGCCACTATTGTGCCACCCCTGGGGCGAAGCCCCGATGCTGAAGAAAGAGAGCTGGCCGGTGGAGCTGATCGCGGTGTCGAACTCGAAGCCGCCCCTCGAAGTGAAGCGCTCGAAGGACCCGTTCTGGGCGCCCGCGTTGACGAAATACATCATCGTGAAGGCGTTCGAGTTGATCAGCGCATTCGCTGCAACGTCGACCCAGGTGGTGTTCCCGTCGAAGGAGCCCGAGTTCCCGGAGCCGATCGCCGCCGGGACGCTGGTGCTCAACGTGGGCGAGCCGGTGACCGTCGTGGAGAGACCGTTCCCGCTCTGGTCGGCGAAATCCGTCTCGAAGTCCAGGTAGAGGGAGAGCGAGGCCGCGTGGGCGGACGACCCGCAGATGGCGAGCCCGGCGACCGCCGCGAGCACTGGTTGAGGTAGGTTGTGTATTTTCATTTTGTCGATGTGTTGTGGGTCTGTGCAGAGGACAGGCATACCTAGGCGAGGGGGGCTTCCCCCGACGACCTAGGTTCGGTTTCTATCTTGTTGGGTTGTTCAGTTCGGGTTTGGTTCTTGGGGATTGGGTTTCTCCTATGGGGGGGGGAATACTTCGTCTCGCGGGGCCTCTACGGCAGCCGCCCCTGCATCGGGTTCGCGAGCATCTCGATGATGTTCTGGCCGGCGTACCCGTCGAAGATGAAGACCTCGTCGATCGTGGCGTTGCAGGACTTCTCGGGGCTCCCCTTGGAGCGGCCGATGAGCAGCGGGATTGCGTTCGGGTCCGAGGTGTCGGTGAATCCGGGTGGGGAAACGCCGGGGTGGCTATCGAAATAGGTCTGTTCGCGCCGGCCGTCGACGTAGAGGTCGACGGCTGGGAGGCCGTTCCGATCCCTGACCCCGTTCAGGCAGATCGCGACGTGGTGCCATTTGCCGTCGGCGAGGTCGGTCGTGCCGTTGATCCAGCTGCCCGAATACCACAGCTGTAGGCAAGTCCGCCCGCGCTCGGCCTCCCGGATCACGGTGTCGAGGTTCGAGACCCGCAACGACCACACCTTGCCCTGGGCCGGCGCCGGCGTCCCCCAGGAGACCAGGCTCGAGTTGTACGGCGCCCCATCGATCTCAGGCAGCTTGACCCAGAGCGCGACCGAACGCGCGGCGGTGCCGGAGATCCCCGGCCAGTCCGTCTTGATGTGATCGCGCGACTCGTCGAAACGCAGGGCGTTCCCCACCCGCCCCACGACAGCCTCCGGCCCCTCGTCCACGAACCCGCGCTCCGATTTAATGCTATCCGCCGCCGGGTGGGTGCCCTCGGGGGGGTAGCGATCCCCGTGGCTCTCGTCGAACGACCAGTAGAGGTAGGGCGGGGCGGGGTCCCAGGTCGGCAGCTCGGTGAAGAACTTCTCCGGCGCAAACGCGATCTCCTTCCAGTCGCCGGAGGCTTTCGCCGAGCGGGCCTCTCCCCCGGCGACGGCCACGGTGGCATACAGGCCACGGTGGTGGCGCACCTCGACCTCGCCGGAGAAGACGTGCACCTCGTCCGTCTGGCCCTGGCGCGAGACGATGCCGAACTCCGTGCCGAGGTCGGTGAGCAGGAAGTCGGGCGTATCCACCTGGAACCCGACCGCGGGTGGCGGGACCTCGAACCAGGCGACACCCCGATGCAGGTCGACGAGCCCCTCTTCACGCAGCGAGAAATCGGCCGGACCGTGGACGATCCCCTTCACGCCGGAGGCGAAGGCCAGCTCGACCGTGCCCTGTTCGATGCGCATCCGGGAACCGACATCGACGACACGACCTTCCGGCTGATCATCCCCTTCGGGGGCGGCGTGGGTGAGGCTATACTCGGTGTTCGGCGAAACCTTGAAGCGCGCCAACGGAGCCTCCGGGAGGGTGATGAAAAACGAGGTGGCGGTCGCGACCACGATCGCTGCGGCGGCGCTGAAGGCGGCGATGCGCAGGGCGCGGCGTTTCTGGCGGGCGATCACTCGGTCCATCGGGATGACGTCCTTGACCTGGACGGCGGAGTGGCCGCTGGCCTTGAGGTGGAGCGCGCTGTGCTGGCGGACATATTGCCCATAGAGGAACCGCGCCTCGCGGTTGACCCGCAGTTCGCTCTCGATCGCATGGAAACCATCGGCGGTGATGCCCCCCTCGAGGAGGTCGAGGATCAGGTGGTCGATCTCAGGTCGTTTCATCGGGCGGGCAGCGAGGCGTCGGGGCCGAGACGCGAGATCACACAATCGCGCAACAACATGCGGATGCGGTGCAGGGCGATGCGCAGGGCACCCGGGGTCCGCCCGGTCTGTTCGGCGTATTCGCGGACGGTGCCCTCGGACCCGTAGCGTTTCTGGACGAGTTCGCGCTCCTCGGGGTCGAGTTTCGACAGGCAGCCCTCAAGTGCCTCCAGGTAGCGCTCGGTGCGCTCGGCGTTGTCTGACACCTCCTCCGCCAGCTCGGCGGCCATCTCGTCGTCGAACATCAGCCAGCCGTCGCGCTTCAGATGGCGCCGGTGCTCCATGATCTTGTAACGGGCGACCGCGAAGGCCCAGGCGCGGAAGTTGCTACCGGGCTCGAAACTGGATTTCTTCTCCCACAGCAGCAGGTTGACCTCCTGCAAAACGTCCCCCACCCCCGGTAGACCGGGCATCTGGGACAGGATGAATGCCCGCAGCGCCGCCTGGTGGCTGGTCAACTGGTGGACAAACTCCCGCGTCTGCTCTGAATCTTCAGGCATTTCTTCAACACGGGATGATGCCGTTAATAGAAACGTTACCAGAAAAACCCAAATAGGGCAGCCCCGGGGGTGCGATAAGATCGCTACGACCTGGGGCGCCGGAACCGCTCGGCGTAGGCGGCGTGCCTGCCCACCGCACGCGCCCTCAGTTCGCCGAGCGCCCGCTCATACCGCCCGCGCATCTCTTCGAGGGCCTCCCTCTTCCCGGGGTCGGTGGCGACATTGGCCAGTTCGAGCCGGTCCCGGCGCATGTCGAACAGCTCCTCGGCCGGCTCCATGCCCCCGCCGCTGTAACCCCAGTAGATGTACTTCCAGTCGCGCGTCACCACCCCGAGATACTGGGTCGCCGCCGGCCCCCAACAGTTCATCAGCGAGAGCTGCTGACGCAGTTCGACACCAGGGCCGTCCAGCAACGGGAGCAGGCTGAGCCCCTGCGTCCCATCTGGTGCGCCGATCCCCGCGAGCGCGAGCAGGGTGGGTGCGATATCGATGTTGCCTGTCAGCGCCGCGCAACGCAGCCCCCTGCCGGAGGAGGGATGGCGCGGGTCGTGGATGATCATCGGCACCCGCACCGACTCCTCGTAGGGCAGCACCTTGGAGCCATATCCGTGCGAACCGCAGAGGAACCCGTTGTCGGAGGTGTAGACGACCACCGTGTCGTCCTCCACCCCGGCCTCCTCGAGGGCGGCGACGATCATCCCGGTCGCAGCATCGATGCCGTGCACCAGCTGGTGGTACTTGCGCATCACCCCGTCGTAGTCCGAGCTGTATTTCCACGTGTCCCAGCGATGCCACTGCCGCCCCGCCTTGCTCTGCTCCGACAGGTGGCCGGAGTGCCCGCGGCCGAAGTTCGCCGGGCGTTTGAAATCCTTACCCGCGTAGACCGCGTCGAAACGCGGGTCCGGCGTATCGGGCATGTGCGGCGCCTTGAAACTGACCGACAG
Organism: Verrucomicrobiales bacterium; assembly: GCA_028280355.1. Lineage (GTDB taxonomy): Bacteria > Verrucomicrobiota > Verrucomicrobiia > Verrucomicrobiales > DEV007 > JANQMB01. The sequence continues at coordinate 11,503 of JANQMB010000221.1, read as the reverse complement.
GCAGAAAGGCTTCCCCTCCCCCGCCGCCCAGCGGATGAAGTCGCGCCCGAAGGCACCGTAGGACAGGGTCGAGTGTGGGTACGCCTCCGCGTAGGCCCACATCGACTCGTTCTCCGCGGTGGCGTAGCTCGTCTGTCCCGGACCGCCGCCCCAGCGGTCGAAAGCCCCGGCCGGCAGGCCGCCGGCCTCGAGGTCGACCCCGAACTTGCCGGCGAAGGCGGTCAGGTACCCGGCCTCGCGCAGCAGCATGGGGTATGAATGGGCGAAGTCGCGGGCGGAGAGCTTCCCTTTGGTGAAGTTGCAGCCGTGCGCATACTCATACTTCCCGGTGAGGATGCTGGCGCGGCTCGCCATGCAGATGGCGGTGGTGTCGTAGTGGCTGTCGAAAGTCACCCCGCGCGCCGCCAGCGCGTCGAGGTGCGGCGTGGCCACGTCGGCGTTGCCGTAGCAACCCATGGAGATCGTCGCCTGGTCGTCGGCGAGCAGGAAGATGATGTTCGGACGCGCGCCCTCCTCCGCCCCGGCGGGCAGGGCCGCGGCGAGCGCGAACGCCCGGATCGACGACCATCGCATGCGGGAACTGTATACCCTGTCGGGGGGAAGGTGAACAGGAACTCGGGCTGGGGGCGCGGGACTTTCAGCTGGACACCATCACCCCTCCCGGACCAGAAAAGCTACCCATGCAAGCACGGGCGATAGCGATCCTGACCGACCTCGGCTATATCATTATCCCCGAACCGTCGGCGGCATCATTGTTGATCATCGCAGGCCTCGCCAGCACGACGAGCGTGAGCGAGTCGACAGAAACGGCGTCCCCCTAGCGCGGGCGGGCGACCAGCCGGACGAAGCGCCTCACCGCCCCACCCGCGACCGACCAGGTCTCGGACTGGACACCCCCCCCGACCTGGGTGACCGACACCAGCGTCGGCGCCGCCGCCGGCGCCGCCCAGGTGGCCAGGTCCCCGGACACCTCGATGTCGGTGCGCACGTCGTCGGCGGCCAGGTTGCGCGGGAAGTTCACCAGCAGCTCGCCCCCTGCGCCAAGCGCGACCACGAGGGGCACGGGGCCGGGCGCCGAGTCGCTGCTCCCGAACCCATGTTCGAGAAAGGCGTCCATCGAGTCGCCATCGCCGTCGAGGTTCGGGTCGCCGCTGAAGGCGACCGCGTCCGTGCCCCCGGGGTTGCCGCCGGCCGCCGTGCTCGGCCGCCAGTTCGAGGCGGCCGAGTGGTCCGGGTTCGAACCGGGCGCCACCAGCACCAGGCTCGGCCCGCCCCCGTCGGCCGCCGCAGGCCACGGGGACACGTCGTCGTAGCTGAAGTCCCGCACCGTGCTCCCCGTCGCGTCCTCAAGCTTGATCCGCTCGCCGCCGTTGGCCAGCCGCGAGAGGTTCTCGAAATCGCTGAAGTTCACCACCACGCGCGAGCCAGGGGCGAGCGTCGAGCCCGCCGGGAAGGTGTAATCGATCCCGCTGGTGAACTTCACCCCGGCGAGGTCGAGCGTCACCGCGTCGCTGATGTTCATCAGTTCGACGAACTCGGCATCCGGGTCCGCCGCGGGGTGGTACATGATCTCGCTGACCACCAGGTAGCGCTGGACGTCGGTCGGGTCGAAGGGCGTAGTGATCGTCGCGACGGTCGCCCCGGCGGCGTTCTTGAGCACCAGCTGCTCGCCGAAGTTGGAGATGTGGCCGGAGTAGTTGCCCTGCACGAAACGGTTCTCGCCCGCTTTGGGGCTGACCGTCCGCGCCCGGAAGGCGATCACGTCGGGCGACAGGTAGAGGCTGCCCGCCGAGGGGACCACCGTGCCCGGCTGCAAGGTGTGCGACACCCCGCCGCTCACCGTCCAGCCGCTCAGGTCCACCGCCGAGCTCTCCGGGTTGACGATCTCGATATACTCCTGGTCCTGGTCACCGCCCGCAGGGTTGTATTCGATCGCCCCGAAGGCGATCGCCGGCGACGACGGCTCCGGGCCGGGCAGCTCCGGGTTCGGGCCGCCGGCGGCATAGGTCGTGAAGAGGTGCGTCCGCCGCATCGGCAGCGCCGTGCCCAGGATCTCGTTGACCCCGGCGTCGATGTCGCTCAGCGCCACCCCCTTCGAGGCCCACTCGGCGCGGTCGGCGTCCGCGTCGGCCTCGATCAGGGCCTTCGTCGCAGCCACCATGTCCTCGAAGTAGGTCCCCGCCAGATATGCGTCTGCCAGGTTCTTCACCCGCCGCATGTACATCTCTCTGGTCACCGGGTTGTCCATGATCGCGTCGTGCATGTGGTTCTGCCACGCCGGGTTGGGGTTTCCGCCGGCCAGCTCCTGGGTGTGCTGCGTGTCGCCGTAGCGCGGGTTCGTCCAGTTCTCGAAGGTGATGTACTGGCCGACCGGGAACGACTGGTCGGCGTCCCAGGGGAAGCGGTGCCACTCGTCGCTGCCGGGGTCGAGGTAGACGTAGTAGTTCTTCGTCAGCTGGTCGTGGTTGAAGGGCACGTTCATCGCCGCCATCACGTTGATCCACTGCGCCACGTCGACGTGGTCCCACACGTAGGTGAAGCGGTCCGGGTTGGAGACGTTGATCCCCGCGCAGAACGCCGCCAGGTCGGTGAAGGGCTCGGTCTCCCGCAGCACCTTGCGGTACTGACCCGGCTGCGGGTTCGGCGCCAGCGTCCCGAAGGCCTTGTACATCGCCCCATCCTTCGAGTAACCGCGGCGCTCGAGGTACTCCTCGTCGACCTGCTCGATGAAGGCGAACAGCCCGTAGAACGACCCGTTGCGCCGCACGTGCATGTGGAAGGCGTGCGAGGCCTCCGCCCCGGCCTCGTTCAACCACCAGTACATCAGCGGCTCCCGCATGTACGAGGTGTTCGAGGACTGGGTGAACATCTCGCGGTAGAAGGACTGGAGGTTGAACTCCTCCACCTCGGGCTGCGCCGGGTCCCACTGGAAGTGGCCGCCCTTGTAGAAGTCGAACTTGAATTTGTGTTTGGGCCACGAGCCCGCCGACTGGCCGCGCGTCCGGCAGAAGACGTTGTCGTAGAAGCGGCCGTCGTAGAACAGCGAGGCCTGGGTACCGATGCGCGTCTCGCTGGCGGAGGTGTCCTGGACGAACCAGTGGAGGACGGGCAACGGGGTGGCGACCCCTGGGTCGGCCACCACCGTGCCGAAGTACTCGGGGCTCTCGCCGGGCTGGTCAAAGCGCGGCTCGCGGGCGACCAGGCCACCCGCAGAGCTGGCGGTGACGTACCAGCGCACCATGTCGCCGGCCGAATAGGCCGAGGCGGGGATCGAGACCCCGTACACCCCGTCCCCCGCCGCACCGTCGCCGTGCGCGCCGTCGTCGAACATCGCTAGAGCCACCTCCGCGCCGAAACCGACCCGATAACGCAAGGTCACCGGTCCCGGCGCCCCGACCGTTGGGGTCAACGCGACGACAATGGGCAAGTCGGAACCCGCGACCGGCTGCGGCGGGTTCTCGGTGACAGCAGTGACGATCGGTGGCAGGTCGGCCAGCGGTGCCCCGTTGGCCGAGCCGGGGGTCGGTGCGAAGTAGGCGCTGCCCCCGACCGCTGGCCCGTAGGAGAAATCGGCGATCTGCACCGGAAACGCTGGGGAGAACTCCGCCGCGACCGACCCGTCAGGCCGCGTCAGGGCGAGATACTCGCCGGAGGCGGCCAGCCGGAAACCGGTGTGCAGTTCGGCGCCGGGCACGCGGCGGTTCTTGTTCGAGGCGAACACCACCAGGTATCCACCGGCCGGCACCGAGATCGCCGGGAAGCCCCATCTCGTCGGGTCGCCGGCGCTGTCGGTGAGATGCCAGCCCGCCAAGCTAAAGTCGTAGGGGTTCGGGTTGTGGATCTCGATCCAGTCTTCGAAATCGCCGTCCCCGTCGGCGAGCACCGTCTGGTTCGAGGCGAGAAACTCGCTGATCACCGGATCCGACGGCACCGGGTCGACCGCCACGGTCACCTGCCGGACGACGCTGCCCGAACTGTTCACGGCACCGAGGGTGAACGTGGTGGTGGCCGCGAGCGGGCCGGTCGAGATCTCCGTGAGCCCGGTGACGTCCTGGCCGGAAAAGGGCCCACCGTCGAGGGAGATCGCCGTCGCCCCCGTCACCGCCCAACGCAGCGTCGCGGCTCCGGGGGCGGGCAACGGCGCCGGGTCGGCAAAAAGGAAATCGATCCCCAGGGGCGGGGGGACGACGCGGATCTGGAACGCCGCGACCTGCGCGTTGCTGCCCGCGCGGGTCGCGAAATGGAGCTCCTGGGAGTCCAGGTCGGCGGTGAAGGTCCCGGTGAAGATCATCGCCTGCAGACCGACCGGCTGGTCGGTGAGGGGGTAGACTTCGGCGCCGCCCGGCACCGCGGCGTAGCCGACGGCGGTCGCCGCGCCCGAAGTCCTCTGGTCGGAGACCAGCGCCTGGACCTCGTAGGTCGTCCCCACGGCGAGCCCGGTCAGCCTGAAGACCGAGTTGCCCCCACCCGGCCCGAACTCCAAGGTGTCCAGCAGATCCGAGGTCTGGGAGGCGGACAGGCCGACGATGGTCGGACCTGTATACAAGCTCGCATCGCTGTACATGACCCCCGAGGACGTGTACTGGGCGGCCGCGACCGCAGAGAACACATCGACAGAGGTGCCGGAGCCCAGGTTCTTGGCCTCCACCAAGGTGCCGTTGCCGCTCACCTGGGCGATGTCGGAAAAGGCCTCACCGGCCCAGTTGACCTCCGCGCTATGAACCTTGGGCACTGGAACGACCGACACTCCGAGTGCCAGGATCAGGATAGGGACATGGTGAAGAGGGGGCATCAGGAACGCTTGGGGGGGCTTCGGATAGACGGGATCAGGTGGGGTCATCCCGCTACAATCACCATACACGACAGACCAAGCCCCCTAGGGGACCGCACGGCCGCCCTCTTGGGGAATCGGTCATCGGAGGTGGTGGGAGACATCAATCGGGCGGGTTCTCCTCGACGCGGTAGAACGCCTCCGGCGTCCCCGGCGGCAGGCTGGTGTCGGTGAAGCTGGTCGTCTCCGAGGTCGCCCCGCCAAACGGGAAACCGTCGTCCAGGTCCACCCAGTCCACCAGCGGCTCGCTGAACTGGTCGCGGGTCGAGCGGAAGATCTTGTATGTCCTCCCGAGCTGCGAGTTCCACTCGATGGTCACCTCGTCCCCCTGCCGTTGGACTTCCTGGATCTGCAGCGGGTCCTGGGGCTGGAGGACCCGAAGCTGGTAGGCGTTGATCTGCGCGTTCTGTCCGGCGAGGGTCGAGAAGTGCAGCTCCTGGGTATCTGCGTCTGCGGTGAAGGTCCCGGTGAAGATCATCGCTTGTGTATCGACCGGCTGGCCGAGGAGGGTGTAGACCTCTGTCCCCCCGGGGGTTTCGGCGTAGCCGACGTCGAGCGGCCCACCGAAGCTCACCATGTCGGTGATGACCATCTGAACCTGGTACGCCTGCCCGGGGGTCAAGCCGGTGAGGGTGAAGGTCGAGTTCCCGATCCCCGGGAAAAACTCGAGGGTGTCTAACAGGTCGTTGGTCTCGGCCCCCGTGAGGCCTGTGATCTCCGGGCCGGAATACAGGTTCGCGTCGTAGAACGGCGCAGGGACGACCTGGGAACCGACCACGCTGTCGAAGATATCGACCGCCGCCGTCGCTCCCCCGTCGCTGGCTTGCCCCAGGTTCTGCGCCAGCACGAGCGTCCCCGTGCTGCTCACCTGGGCGATGTCTGTGAAGGCCTCCCCGCTCCAGGTGACGATCGCCGCCGGGGACGGGGCGACCGCAAGAAAGCTCAACGCGACAAGGGTTGTTCCGAGGGTATTTTTCATGGGTTCGATCCCCAATTCCGCCCACATGGAAAAGCTGACAGCGGGGAGCCCAAATGCGAGAAAGGCCGCCCCACAGCACATGCGGGGCGGCCTAACATGGCTATGGATTTCTGCTGGATAGCATCGCCTAACGGCGCCGCCGGAGGACCAGCCCGATGCCCGCGAGGCCGAACAGTGCGGCGGAGGACGGTTCGGGGATCAGCCGGAGCTGGTAGGCGTTGATCTGCAGGTTCTGTCCGCCGGCGACCGCCGAATGGATGTCCTGGAGCGCCTGGTCTGCGGTGAAGGTCCCGGTCACCACCTGCGGCGTCGTCGACGTGACCGACACGTTGATCTCGTACTGCTCGCTGGCATCCCCGCTGGGCGTGGCGTATCCGACATCGTGGGAGGGACCGGAGGAGTAGAACAGCTGGATCTCGTAGGTCGCCCCGATCGTCAGGCTGCCCAGCGTGGTCAACGAGCTCCCAACACCGCCGACGAAATCGAGGGTGTCGAGCATCGCGTTCGCATCCGCCTCGGAAAGCGACCCGATCGCCCCCCCCGTATAATAGTCAGTGGAGAAGGTGGCGGTCCCCAAGACGGGCGTCACGCTACCGACAAAAGTCACCCCGTTGTGGGTGACACTGGTCGCCGACCCCAGGTTGTGGGCGATGACCAAGGTGCCGTTCGTAGAGATGTCCGAGTCCGAATCGTAGACGCTAGACGTGAAGGACATCACCGCCCCCTGAATCGGGGCAGCGAACAATAAGCCGAAGGCTAGGGATATATTTCCAATAGTTTTCATATTTTTGTGCTGAGGAGGCGACCGAGGTCACCGAGAGGTACTTTTACGCTGTGGGTGGCGAGGGAATCTCGCCATTGCCCTAAATCGCCAATGCCTCCCAAAACCGGACCACTTTTTTCTCCCACTGGTGAAACTTCTCCCCGCGGTCACCGGGAGGCGTAGGAAATTCCTTGCGGTGCAACATCCGGAAGCGGAGCCGGGGCACTGCAGTCGTCCCGGACGGGCGGATCGATCCTGCCGGCGGAGCGGCTCGGGTCTGGGTACCGGCGCTAGCCTTCGTCGACCCTGCGGGCGTTGCGGAACGGCCGGTTGGAGAAGATCAGGGTGTTCCGGTCCCGCAGGATGTGCTCCTCGGTGATATCGACCGACGGGTAGAAGATCTCCAACACCCCACCGCGCACCTTCCATTGGCCATGGATGAAGGGGCGGCCCTCCAACTTCGAGACCGAGCTGCCGTCGGCACGCACCTCCCGGGAGAAGAGATGCCCGTCGTGCAGGAACTCCCAGTTACCGATGAAGTCCTCAGGAAACCCGATGTCCTCACGCACCTCGTCGAACAACATGATCCCCTGGGTGTTGGAAGGCTGGGTGTCGGACCTCCGGATATTGTTGCTCGCGGTCGCATGCAGGGTCCAACGGCCCGAACGGAAGCGCGCCGGGGGGAGGTCCAGCACGAACACGTTGTCGTAAGTACCGGTGGCATAACCTGTCCTGCCCTCGTGGCGGTCGGCCGCGACCAGCTCGCCGTCGACCCGGAGCTCGACGTCGCGGAAGAAACAGGCGTACTGGCCGAACATGTATTTGAACAACACGCGATATCCACAGGGGCGCTGGATCAGCGGCGTGACGTCGAACTCCATCGCCACCTCGTCCCTGAGATCTCGCTCCGGGGGCATCTTCCAGGGGAACTCGCGCGAGGGCAGTTCGCACACGTAGAGCGAACGGTCGAGCGGGATCGACCGCAGACCGGTCTCCTCTTCAGGTGCCCTGCGCACCGCGTGCCCCCGGAACAGCTGGGCGGAACGTTCGCCGGCGCCGGGGAACACCTCTACCTCGCCGCTGAAGACCGCGACCTCAGCGGCACCCTCCCCGCGCGGCATCCGCAGGCCGAATTTGGTACCGTGATCGACCAGGCGATCGCTGCCGTAGTCGATGGTGAACCCCTCCGCGCCGGGCGGGACTTCGGCCACCAGGTTGCCGTAGTCCAGCCGGCCGGCGTTGGCGCCGGCCACGTGATAGCGCGCCGGCCCCTCGATCAGCAGGCTGACCCCGTTCCGGTAGGTGACCTCCAGCACCCCCCCCTCGATGGCGATGGTTCTCCCGGGCACCTCGTCCCCCACCGCGACCTCCTCCAGGCCCTCGCTCCAAACGGCGCCGACCTCACCGGTCACGACGACCGGTGGTATGTCAGCTCGGGGGGAAAGGTCCACCCGGGGGACGGGGGCGTCGTCGGCCAGCGGCGCCGGCCGTTCCCCGGCCGGCCACATCAACACGGCGATGGCGACCGCCAGCCCGGCGGCCGCGGCGATCGTCGCGGCGAACGCCAGCCGCCTGGGCATGGATGGGACAGGGCGGGCGGGCGCCCCCGTTTTCCCCACCGGCGAGGCCAACGGGAGCGACAGCGACAACAACGACTCGCCGCCGACGACTTCGAGATAGTATTCGCGGGCGGACGGATCGCCTTCCAACAGCTCCTCGAGGCGGGCGAAATCACGGCGGGTGAGGGTCTCTGCGAGCAGCCCGTCGACCAGCCGGCGGAGTTCCCTCGACGGCGGCCTCGGGCCGCCGGCTGCGTTTGGGGAGAAGGGTTTCATGGGATTATCGGATGGCAGGTGGTCAGGTCTTTGGGGCGCGCATGCGGAAATAGATGCAGCGGCGCAGGGCAAAGCGGATGCGCGAGACCGCCTTGTGCAAGGCAGAGGGTCTGCGGCCGCTACTGTGGGCGATGTCGGTCAGGCTCACCCGATCCACATAGTGTCGCTCGAGCAGCTCCCGTTGGTCGGCCGGAAGTTGGGTCACACAGGCAGCCAGGGCATCCCGGCGGGCGTCCGCGGTGGCCTCGAACATGGCCTGCCCCTCCGCGGCGAGCTGGAATAACAACCCCTCGCCAAAGAAGTGCTTGCCGCGCCGCGCCTCGTCACGGCGATAGGAAAGCGCCTTGTAGTAGGCGATGCGGAAGGCCCAGGCCTTGAAATTCGACCCTTGGCGATAGGTCTCGCGCTTGTCCCAAATCAGGATGTTCGCCTCCTGGACGACGTCGGGAACCCCGCTGGCAGCGCCGATCAACGATCCTACATAGGCGTGCAACGCGGGCTGGAGATCCTCCAGTTCGCGTTCGATCTCAAGATCCGCCCCAGAGGCAGGAACCCCCGGCAGAGATCTGGAAACTTCGGACATCTGAGGCAGAGAGAGTATACCCCAATCTAAGGGGGGACTTACCCCGTATTTCCCCTCCCAATGGAAACCTGACGAGAAATCTCCCCCGGGGGGAACTTTTTTCCACCTCCCCCAGATCTCCCTACCGTGGGGTCACGATATCCAAGATCTCCCCGGGGTGGGAGACCAGATGCCCGGCCCCGGCGGCGCGCAGCTCGTCCTCGCCGCGAAAGCCCCACAGGACGCCCACCGTCACCATCCCGGCCCCAGAGCCCGTGCGGACATCGACGTCGGTGTCGCCGACGAACATCGCCCGCCCCGGGGCGACGCCCAGCTCTTCAGCGATCGCCAGCGCCGCGCCCGGGTCGGGTTTGCGCGGCACGCCCCCGCGCTCGCCGTAGACCCTCTCGAACGGCATGCCCGGGAGCAGCTCGGCGACGCAGCTTTCGGTGAAGGCATGCGGCTTGTTGGACAGCACGGCGAGCCTGATCCCCCTCCCCCGCAAGGTGGCCAACAGCTCGACGATGCCGGGGTAGGGCCTGCTCTTGCGGTTCCAGTTGCGGCCGTAGGCGGCACGGTATTCATCGAGCACCTCCGCCACTAGCGCCGCGTCAGCCGCGGCGCCCTCCGGCATCGAACGCCGTACCAACAGCTCCATCCCATCGCCGATGAACAGACGGTAGCGGCCGTACCCGTGCTCCGGCCAACCGCGGGCGCGCAGGACCTCGTTCACCGAGTCGCCGAGGTCCTCGATGGTGTCGAGCAGCGTCCCGTCGAGGTCGAAGATGGCGAGGTCGACAGTCAGCATCCGGTGGCCGGAACGGCGGCGAAAAAACAGGGGCGCGCCCCGCAGAAACGGGACGCGCCCCCCACTTAAGCAAACCCCTATACTTAAGCAAACGGTGTCGCTCTAGGGCGCGGCGCCGCTAGCCTTCGATGTCGGTGATCTCGAAATGCCAGTCGGTGCGCATGCGGTCGCCCTGGTAGCGGTGGTACTCGAAGCCCTTCAGACCCCCGAACATGCCGAGCACCATGCGGATCCTCTCGGAGTTGTCCTTGAAGTCCTCCTCGGCGAACTCGTTGCCGCCGAAGATCTCCGCGGAGTTCTCCAGCACCAGGTCGAGCCAGCCCTCGGCGTAGTCGTGCAGGGCGCTCAACCGCAGGCGGACGAGCACGCCGCTGACCTCCTCGCCGCCCCCGGCGGCGATCTTCGCGGCCAGCTCCTCGCTGAAGTTCTTCGAGGTGCTGAGGAAGAACAGATCGTCGCTGATCGACAGCGAGGGCAGGAAGTCGTTGCTAACGAAGGGAAGCCCCATGAAGTGGGTCTTCACCGTCTTGCCGTCGCTGGACAGCGGGTCGGGCACCTGGAACTCGCGGCCCGGCTCCTGGCCCGGGATCGTCTTCGCAAGCTCGTTGATCACCGGGACGAGCTCGGTCCAGGCCTCGGTGAGCAGCTTGCGCTCCTTGACGGTGTTGAAGATGGCGATGCGCGGCAGCTTGCCCTCTTTGAGGAGCACCGCCGGGGCGCCGGGGATCTTCGGCATGCTGCCGGCCAGGTCGATGACGAGACCGCCCTCTTCGCCGAGCCCCTTGGCGACCTTGTCGCGCATGATGCCCCAGACCTTCAGCAGCTTCGGCCGGAACAGCTCGTCCATCATCCCAAACTGCTCGGCGAACTCGCCCTCGCCATTGGTCTTGGCGACGCCCGCCGCGATCTGGTAGGCGGCCGAGCCGAGGGTCTCCATCATGGCGATCCCGTCGTCCGCAGCGCCGGGGTCACTGGCGCCGTTGATCGTCAGGAAGGCGTCCTCCGGGACGGCGCCGGCCAGTTTCAGGGGGGTCTTGGCGTCCATCCCCGGCATGGTGTAGCCGCCGATCGAGGCGCCCTTGAGGCCGTCCTCCATATAGATCACGCCGGCGGTGGAATCGACCTCGCGCTTGGAGGCGGCCACGAGCTGGGTGCCGAGCTTGTCGACCAGCGGGATGGCCCCCTTCACGTCGATGCCGCCACCGACCATGTCCTGCAACAGGCCCGAGACCGCGTCGGTGATCGTCTTGACCTGCTCCGGCCGGTTGAGCGCATCGAGGACGCCCTTCGCGGCATAGGAGTAGGCGACCAGCTTCTTGTCGGCGTAGCCCTGGAGGAACTTGAAGTCCGGTTTGGAGAGCAGGGACTCCGCCCCGCTGGCCGCGAACTTCACGTGCGCGTGGCCGGGGCCGACGCCGACCACGATGTAGTCCCCGACGGCGCCGAAGGAGAACTCCACCTTCTTGCTATCGATGATCTTCTCCAGCTGGGCGGCGAGCTCCTCGTTGCCGATCTCCTCGCGCATCTTCTCGCGCATCTCGTCGGCGAAGGCGTCCTTCGCGGCCAGCGCCCAGGAGCGGAACTTGCCGGCCCCGGCGACGTCGAACTCCGAGGTGACGACGATCGGCGGCAGCTCAGCCTCCAACGCGGTGAGCTTCTCCACCAGCTCCTCAGCCTTGCCCTTCGGGACGCGGGCGCCGGCGACCATCGGCGGGACCTGCAGCT
>JANQMB010000205.1 GCA_028280355.1 Verrucomicrobiales bacterium | reverse complement strand
GCCCGGGGCGGGCGGCGCGGACGAACGAGGGCCTGTTGCCCTCCCTGGTGCTGGCGTGCAGGGTGAACTGGCTGACGACGAGCACCCCGCCGCCGACGTCGGCCAGCGAAAGGTTCATCTGGCCTCCGGCGTCGCCGAACACCCGCATGCGGGCGACCTTCCCCGCCAGCCACGCGACGTCCTCCGCGCCGTCGGCCTCCTCGATGCCCAGCAGGATCAGGAACCCCCGCCCGATCTCCCCGCGCGTCTGGCCGGCGATGGTCACCGAAGCTTCCGAGACTCTTTGGATGAGGGCGCGCATTTCCGGGCGGTGGGGGTAGGGGGGCTAGCCGACGACGATCTCGCCGTCCTTGAAGTCCACCCACTTGTCGCGCAGCCCCTGTTGGGTCTGTGGCGACATGCAGAGGGTGACGCCGCCGGCGTCGAACAGGCACTCGTCGGGCAGGCCGAGCCCCCTCGTCCATCCCAGCCGCGCCCACTGTCGCCCGGCGCTCGGGCCCTCGACGCAGCCGATGTATTCCAAGGTCGCGACCCGGTCGTCGCCGGCGCGCGCGACGGAGTGCTCGGCGAGGTGGCCGAGGAAGCCGTCGAGGAAGATCACGCCACAGCGCAGACGGAGCATCGGTGGAGGATCCCCCGGGTCGCGGCGCCCGGCCAAGGAAAAAGTGGGCTCGCGGTGATCTTGCCGCGGGCCGGAGGGGCGCCGAATGCGGCTTGACGGCGTACCCTGATCGGGCGACCCGGTTCTTATGAGCGCTTGTTCGGACGACCCGGTCTCGCGCTCCCGCAGGGCGGTTTTCTACCTCCTGCTCGTCTCGGGGTTGCTGTTGGCGGGGTTGGGCGTGGTAGGTCTCATCCCCAACGAGCGGCTCTACGATCCAGAGTTCTGGGAGGTCCGGTTCCGCGATGGGATGTCCAAGGAGCGCTCGCCGCTGGCCTTCGCCATCGCGCTTGCCGGTACGTGTGTTGGCGTTCTCCTGGTCGCCTCGGCGATCGTCTTGCGATGGAAGGGGGCGCTCGTGCTCGCTTACCTAGGGACATCCGCCCTGACCTTCCTCCTCCTCATCTACGCCGTGACCTCGATCGGCCGCAGCGGCCTGCTGGCCCTGTTCAACCCGATCCTCCTGTTGGGTATGGTCGTGATCTCCATGTTGTGGATCCGGTTGGACTGGCTGACCCGGCACCCCGCCGAACCTTCGCGGGCGTCGGCCGTCTGCGCCAGATGGGTGAACGTCGCGGGGGCGCTCGTGCTGGTATACTCCGTCTATATCCTGTTCGCCGCCGCCATGTTCGCCTCGCCGCCGGAACGTCCCCGGGTGGGGGGCGTCTATGCCCGCGACATCAGCCCGAAGCGGGTCGACTACCACCAGGACGGCGAACCTCTGGGCTACGTCGAAAAGCAGGAGATCTATCGGTTCGGCGACCGGGGCGAGAGGTGGATTGGCGGCCGGCGATGGAGCGGCGAGAGGCATTTTCGACCGGATGGCAAGATGCTGCACTATCGTCACGGGAACCAGGCCGCGAGCTGGGAGGTCGGGTCGTCGGGGATCCTCTGGCCGTCGGGGGACGGGGACGATTGGCTTTCGCGGTTCGTGTTCGTCCCGGAGACCCACTGGGTGGCCATCGTGCCCGAGGGAGCGCATGCCGTGGAGTGGGGGGGCGAGGGGCGCGGGTCCGCGATCGAGGGTTGTGTCGAGATTTTCTTCGACGTGCGCCGCGACTGCACGTTCATCGATGCCGACTACAAGTCCATCGGGAAGGGGCGCTACACCGTAGGGCTGGATCGCGTCGCGGTCTGGCCGCGGCAGGACGTCTTGCTGTTGTTCGAGCTGAGCCGCCGGACGCGGACGCTCCGGTTCCAGTATATGAACGAGCTCTAGGGGGCGCCCGCATTGTCCTCCGAGGCCTCGCTCCCCTGGGGCGGCGTCTTCGCTTCGCGGGGAGATCGGTGGGGCGCTGGCGCACCTCTGCCTATTTGACTCAAGGAGTGAACCTTCAGGTTTGCTCCGGATTTTGCGGAGTGCATAGCTGAGGGATGTGCCGTAAGGCGGCCGGCGATGCCCTTCGTCGTGGTTGTCCTCTGTGCGAAAAATGGGTGCCTTCGGCGCGGAAAAGGCGACTGAGCACCCTCCAAAACTAGGAGAAGCGTTGCTGGCTGGGTTCGGAATTTGAACCCGGCGGCATCGACCAGAGTCTAAGGCAGTATACAGCGCACTCCATATAGGTAGGTGCCTTCTAACCGCTTCTGCAAACGCACTTCGGTATCCCTTCACGAACCTTTCCATTGCCTCTGACTTTCTTCGGTAACCCCTGTGCATTTTTTGTTGATTGCCTCCTCTCAGCATCGGTAACCTAGACAAAACTCCAGGGAGTAGATAAATTTCACTTGTCAAGATATTTGACTCAACCTAATTATAGCTTTGGATCTTCTTGCCGAAACCTCGGTTTTTCGTGGTGGATCCAGTGAGACGAACTCAATGTCAGCATCCGAGTTTGGCCAGGCGGAAGCCACCAATGTCCCGAAGACCTCCGTTGATGAGCTAGCCGAAAGGTTGGCAGAGGTTGTCGGGTTCAACCCGGGCGATCCGATAAACGAGGTCGTGGAGAAATTCGGTGGGACTGTTGAATACAGCGGTTTCGGGGAGACCTGCGATGGTTCGATCATCGTTGAGGGCGAAGGCGACTTCACGATCTTCCTTTCACCCTACACCTCCCGTTTGAGAGATCGGTTCACGGTGGCGCACGAACTGGGACACTACTTTCTCCATTCGGATATGGGCAAAAAAAAGATCAAACAAGCTCGTGAGGGTAGCGATAGGGTAGAATGGGAGGCGAACTGGTTTGCCGCCGGGTTCCTAATGCCGAAGACCGTATTTGCGAAAAAGGCCGCGTCTTCTTCGGATGCCGCGCTTGCAGACGAGTTCGATGTTTCCCTGGAGGCTGCCGCGGTGAGGAGGAAGGCTCTTGATCTTTAAGGGCGAGCTCTCCGAATCGGATATCGAAGAACTGGCCACGCCTCGGCTGCGCCTGTTTCTGAGTATCGACGTAGTTGGGTCTACCGCTTTCAAACAGAGTTCCGGTTACGCAGAGAAGCAAGGCTGGCTCCAGTTCTTCGTAACGTTCTATACCAGCTTTCCCGATGAGTTCGCCAGGGCGATACAGAGGCATTCGAAAGATACGGCGATCTCTGTCCCGACACACCAACCGTATCTGTGGAAGACCCTCGGGGACGAACTGGTTTTTGTCGTGGAGTTGGCGCACAAAGCTGAGGCGGAGTTTTTCGTCAACAGCTTTGCGTTGGCGGTAAACCAGAGCATCATCTATCGCACCAGGGGGGAAGGACGGCTCCCTATCAGCTTCAGGGCGACCGCCTGGATCGCAGGCTTCCCTGTAGGGAATGCCGCGATACCGATCGCGAGAAGTAATGATGCTTCAGATGGTGAGGTTTGTCAGCGTCCTCTTGAGACCCCCTACGACTTCTTGGGGCCGGCAGTTGACCTGGGGTTTCGTCTCGACCATTTCGGCGACCCCCGCCGGTTTGTCCTGTCCGCAGACCTCGCCTACTTGATGTTGAAGGCCAATGATCAGCTGCGGCTCCACTACGAAGGACAGCGGGCGATGAGAGGGGTCCTCGGTGGGAGGCCATACCCGGTGGTCTGGTACGACCTCTGTGTGCGGGAGCGCGAGGAGGAGTTCACCAAGCTCGAAGACGGGCTCGTGGCGAGGGAGGCAGCGGGTCATCGCGAGCTTCTGGATTTCCTTGAACGATATATCAAAGAAGTTGGCGAGCCCTTGATAATCCCGTTCATCAATAGCGACCATGATTTCATCTCTCCACCTGCCGACTACGACCAACAGAGGGAACACATCAAATCGGAGCTGAGGAGGATATTTCCGCACGTCGGGCAACTCGACCCGTCTGGAGAAGGGGGGGGCGACGAGGGGAAACAAGTCATTGACGCGGTTATCAGTGAGGTCAGAGAGCGCCTTGGTTCCAAGGGCGAGCCCCCGCCTGAGGGGGCGGAGTGAGATCTCCGAACGTCGTGGTTTCGAAAGTGTTCGATCCTCGGCTCCCGCCCAATCTCCGCGACGAAGGGAATGATCTTTCGCTGTCGTTCAAGCTCTGGCGATTGGCTTCGCAGGGAAGGATGGGGTGTGGGCGCGCCCGTTCCAGTGAACCCAGGGGTTGATCCTCAGCTGAGCTTCGGCTTTGCGGGGGTGCATCACCAGAGGTGATGAGCGTTCGAGAGCAATGACTTCCCGCTCTAGGGCGTGTTAACGCAAATTGGTTGACGCCTGCCCCCGGTTGTTCTATCTAAAGCATGGAACTATCGGAACGGGACTACGAGCTGGTGGCGGGCTGTTTCCCGAAGCAGCGGGGCAACGTGGGCATGAGCAACCTCGATGTCCTCAACGCGCTGCTCTACGTGGTGGAGAACGGCTGCAAGTGGCGCCGCCTGCCGCCGCACTTCGGCAACTGGCACAGCATCTACACGCGGGTCTACCGGTGGGCGAAGAAGGGGGTGCTGGCCGATGTCTTCGCCGCGCTCCAGGCCCACCAGCTGCTCAGGGTCAAGGTGGAGGCCGTCTCGTTGGACAGCATGTCGATCAAGGTGCACCCCGACGGCACCGGGGCACGAAAAAAAACGGCCCGCAGTCCATCGGCAAGAGCCGCGGGGGGTGGAACACCAAACTTCATCTGGTTGCCGCAGATGAGCGCACCGCGATAGGTTTCTCGCTCACCGCCGGCGGGGCCGGGGACGGCCCGGCCGGGCGCGCACTGTTGCTCGCGACGCCCCGCGGCCTCCTGCCGGAGGGCGGTGCGGTCATCATGGACTGCGCCTACCAGGGCGACGCCACCCGCCAGCTGGTCTTCGACCTCGAGCTCGAGCCGGTCGTGCCGCCGAACCCCCAGCGCCTCTCCCCCTGGGAGTACGACCGCGAGCTTTACAAGAGGCGCAACGAGGTCGAGCGCCTCTTCCGCAGGCTCAAGGGCTTCCGCCGCCTCTTCTCCCGCTTCGACAAGCTCGATGTGATGTTCACAGCCTACATCCACTTCGCGCTGGCCGTCGATGCGATACGCCTGCTTTGCGTTAACACGCCCTAGGCCAAGAGGGCGGGACTGCCCGCCGCGGAGCGGCTCCCATTCGCGCTGTAGGCGCAAGAGGCAGACCCAACCGAGCCTCCAGATCCGCCGTGCGGATTTGGAGGCGAGGGCGGGAATGATCTTTCGCTGCCGCTCAAGCTCTGGCGACTGGCTTCGCAAGGAAGGATGGGGCGCTGACGCGCCCGTGCCAGTGAACCCAGGGGTTCGCTTCTCACCCTCTAACTTTCCCCCACCTCCGGTGGGGGAGTAAGGCGAGGGCGGGAATCGAACCCGCGAATACCGGTTTTGCAGACCAGCGCATTACCACTTTGCTACCTCGCCATCGGCCGTATCGGCCAGTGGTTCGCCCTGGGGGGCGAACCTGTTCAATAGGCGTTGCTTGAGTGCCTGTCAATTGTGGTTTCAGGTTGCCGGATCCCGATGTCCCACAGCCACCACCTCCCTCTCGATACTTTCGTCCGTCGTCCGCCCGAGGAGATGCGCCGTCGGGCCGACAAGCTGCTAGCCGAGGCGCAGCGGAGGCGGACGCTGCGGGAGTTCTCGCCGGAGCCGATCCCCGACGGCGTCCTCGAGGGCTGCCTGCGTGTCGCCGGCACCGCACCCAACGGCGCCAATATCCAGCCCTGGCATTTCGCGGTGATCCGCGACCCGGAGAGGAAGCGGCGGATCCGTGCCGCGGCCGAGGAGGAGGAGCGGGCGTTCTACTCCGAGCGCGCGTCGGCGGAGTGGCTGCGCGCCCTGGAGCCGCTGGGCACCGACACCGACAAGCCCTTCCTCGAGACGGCACCGGCGCTGGTGGCCATCTTCGGCCAGCCCTCCCGGCCGGGTTCTGCGCCGGGGGCGCCGCCGGCCCCGAACTACTACGTGAAGGAGTCGGTCGGCATCGCCACCGGGTTCCTGATCCACGCCCTGCACCACTGCGGGCTGGCCACGCTGACGCACACCCCGAGCCCGATGGGCTTCCTCAACGAGATCTGCGATCGGCCGGCGTCGGAGAAGGCCTTCCTGCTCCTGGTCGCCGGCTACCCGGCGGACGGTGCGAGCTACCCCGCGGCGGCCGCGGTGAAGAAACCCCTCGGGGAGATCGCCAGCTTTCTGTGACGGCGGGGCTGCGCCTCCGGCCCTGAGGTCGATCGCTCGGAGCTCTCATCGAGAGCGCCCTACCACGTCGCGGATGCGCGGACGCCATGGGCGAAGGTAGGGCGGCCTCGATGAGGCCGCCGCCTGGCGCGAGGGCACGGCACCATTCTGTCTAACACACCCTAGAACAGTTCGATCGGGCCGGGCACGATCTTGACGCCGCCGCCGCCGAGGGGGTTGCCCTCGGTCTCCTCGATCGCCTCGACGATCTCGTCCTTGAAGGTCACCGACAGCTTGCCGCTCTCGACTTTGACGTAATAGAGCTTCTGGACCAGGTTGCCGAAGCGGTCGTAGCCCGTGCGGTATTGGGGCACGCGTTCGTAGGTGATGTACTCGTATGTGTCGCTGCGGCCACCCTTGTCGAGCCGGGAGTTCTTGCGCGACGGTCTGCCCATCGAGGCCACCACCTCGTCGATGCTCATCCCGAGGGCGATCTGGTTGTTCTCGATCATCTCGTTGACCACGACCTGCCGGTCGTACATCGCCCGCAGGTTGGCGACGAAATCTTTGTCCAGCGAGGCGAGCGCCGCCGGGGGGACCCAGCCCTTCACCTGGCCGTGCAGCGCCATGCCGCGGATCTGGTACTGCTTGTCGGTCATCGCCAGCAGCTCGACCTTCCTGCCCTTCTTCAGCGTGCCCACGGCGCGCTGGCGCTGGGCGGTGGCGTAGATCGGCACCTCGTGGAGGGCGAGTAGCTGGACGCGCTCGTCGGCGAAGTCCTCGAGGTAGATCGCGCCGGGTTCGCGGCTGAGGTTGCTCTTCTGGCCGGTGCGAGGCGCGGCGTCGGCGGGGGGGATCGCGGCGAGCCCTAGGGCGACAGGCAGGGCCGCGGCGAGGAGGCGGTGCGGCTGGGGTCTCATGGTTTCCGGTAGCATAGGGGATCTGGGCGGATGGTGCAACGTGCCTGACAGGCCGCACCTCCGGGGTTATATGACGTGCCGCCGAAAGAACTATTCACCAGATGCCAGCAGATTCCCTCTCATCGAAGCTCTACCGGGCGGCCCGCGAGGTCATCCCCGGGGGTGTGAACTCGCCCGTCCGCGCCTTCCGGAACGTCGGCGGGGAGCCGTTTTTCACCCGCGCCGCGCGCGGCTGCAGGCTGTGGGACGCCGACGACAACGAGCTCATCGACTACGTCGGCACCTGGGGGCCGGCCATCCTCGGCCACGCGCCGCTGCCGGTGGTCGAGGCGGTGCACGAGGCCGCCAAGCGCGGGGTCAGCTTCGGGACGCCGAACCCCTTCGAGGTCGAGATCGCCAAACTGATCGTCGATTGGGTGCCCTCGGTCGAGAAGGTCCGCATGGTCAACAGCGGCACCGAGGCGACGATGTCGGCGGTGCGCCTGGCGCGCGGTTTCACCGGGCGCGACAAGCTGGTCAAGTTCGAGGGCTGTTACCACGGCCACGTCGACTCGTTGTTGGTCGCCGCCGGCAGCGGCGCGCTGACCCACGGCGAGCCGGATAGCGCCGGCGTCCCGGCGAGCTTCGCCGCCGGGACGATCACCCTGCCGTTCAACGACCCGGGCAAGGTCGAGGAGGCGTTCGCCGTCGCGGGTGGCGAGATCGCCGCGGTCATCCTCGAGCCGATCCCGGCGAACGCCGGGCTGTTTTTCCCTGCCGAGGGGTATCTCCAGGCGCTCCGCGACATCACCGCGGAGCACGGCGCGCTGTTGATCTTCGACGAGGTGATGACCGGGTTCCGGGTGGCCAGGGGCGGCGCCCAGGAACTCTATGGCGTCGAGCCGGACCTCACCGCGATGGGCAAGGTGATCGGCGGCGGGCTGCCGGTTGGGGCCTTCGGCGGGCGCGCGGAGATCATGGACCAGCTGGCGCCGGACGGGCCGGTCTACCAGGCCGGGACGCTCTCCGGGAACCCGCTGGCCATGGCGGCGGGGCTCGCCCAGCTGCGGGAGCTGGAGAGGCAGCAGGGGTGGGACCGCCTGGAGGAGATCGGCGCCGCCTTCGAGGCCGGGGTGCGCGAGGCGTTGGCCGGGGCGGGCAAGGACTACACCTTCCACCGCGTCGGCTCGATGTTCTGCCTGTTCTTCACCGAGGCCGAGGTGAGCGATCTCGACTCGGCGATGGCGGTGGACAAGGAGGCCTTCGGCCGCTTCTTCCACGCCTGTCTCGAGCGCGGCGTCTACCTGGCGCCCTCGCCCTACGAGACGGGCTTCCTCTGCATGGCGCACGCGGAGGACGACGTGGCGCGCACGGTGGAGGTGATCGGGGAGGCGCTGCGGGTCTGCTGACGGCGGCGCGGTGGGGACATGGCGCCCCCTCTTGACGCCGCCTGCATTCGCCGCGAGGCATTCGCAGTCTTCGATGCTCGACTATCTGACCCGCGAGGAGGAGCCGCGCTGGACGCGCTGGTTGTTGCTGCTGTTCGTCCCGCTCGGCGCCCTCTACCTGGTCGGCGCCAGGGGCAATAGCGACACGCACAACAACACGGTCGAGGCGATGTACGCCAACGACCAGAAGGTGTACATCCGCCTGGCGCAGGACCTGAAACAGTCGGGCTGGACGAAGATCACCCCGCGCCACCGCACGCCGGGTTACCCATATGTCCTCTCGCCCTTTTTCACCGACGACCTGGCCACGGACATCGGGGGCAAAGACCCGGTGAGCCTCGAGTGGTTCGCCCGCGCGCGGACGTTGAGCATCTGGCTTTCGGTCGTCTGTCTGGCCGCGCTCTATTTCTTTTCGCGCCGGGTGTTCCCGGTGTTCGAGTCGGCGCTCTTCGTCGCCGCGGCCGCCTGCCTGCTCTACGTGTTCCGCGCCGGCTACACGCAGCCGGAGCTGCTCTACTGGACCGGCAACCTGGTCGTGTTCGTGCTGCTGATGCGCATGTTGGTGCGGCCGGGCTGGGGGCTGGCGGCCGCCTGCGGCGCACTCGCGGCGCTCACCCACCTGGTCAAGGCGGGGACGCAGCCGCTGATGTTGTTGTTCGTCGCCAGTTTCGGGCTCAAGCTGGTGTGGGACTGGCTGCGGGAGAGGACGGCGATGGAGGTCTTGGGGAAGCGCCTGTTGCAGGGGGCGCTGGTGCCGGTGTGCTTCCTGATCTGCCTGGCGCCCTATCTGATCAACAGCCACAGGATGTACGGGGAGGCGTTCTATAGCATCTACTCCAAATACCTGATGTGGACGATCCCCGAGGTCGAGGTGAACGGGAAGCTCTATGTCGACAAGCTCAAGACCTGGGCCGTCCAGAACGCGGGGGCCGGCTATCGGCAGATCACCGTCGACGAGTACCGCGCCAAACTGGAGAACCTGAAGCGGAAGAGCGGCGAACCCTACGTCGAGCCGGACGGGCTGCCGACGATGGGGCGCTACTTCAAGAAACAGACGCTCCCGGAGATCCTCGCGCGTCCGCAGCAGGGGATCAGGTCGACCTGGAAGCGGATGGAGAAGTACTACCCGAGCTCCTGGCGGTTCCTGAAGATCGTGATGTGGGTGGCGCTCGGCTTCGCGGTGGCCGGCTGGAGGTGGACCCTGCCGATGTTGAGGCGGCACGGCTACGTCGCCCTCTACGCCGTCGGTTTCTTCGCGGGCTACATGTTTCTCTACGGTTGGTACGACGCCCTGCGCATCGGGCCGCGGCTGATGTTGGGGCTCTACACGCCGGCCTTGTTCACCGCCCTGATGTTGATCCATTTCTCCGGGCGCGAGGTGACCTTGGGGTCGGTGGCCAGGGATCTGGGTTCGCTCGCGAGCAGGTTCCGCCCAGGGGGGGACAGGGCGCCGGAAGCTGGGGACACCTCCCCCCGGGGGCTGGGCTCGGTACGGGCGACGCGGTTGGCCAACCTGGTGCTGGCGGTGCTGCTGACAGCCGCCGCGATATCGATCTTCGCCGACGGCAACTCCGACATCCCGGAGGAACGCGGTGAGCTGTACCGGTATTTCAGCGGCAAGTAGCCCCCCCGCCTGTCCTCCCCGGCGGAGCTGTAGCGTGGGGTTGGGGGGGGATGACTAAGGCCTAATGACGAATGACTAGGGAATGCCCAATGACGAATGCCTAAGCGATATCGGCCGCTGGGGGACCGTTCGGCATTGGGGCCTGGTCATTCGTTAGTCATTAGCAAGGCCGAAGAAGATGTGATGAATCTCTCCGAGGCGGCTATCGAAGACGCTGTCCTCGAGTGGTTGGCGGAGTTCGGCTATACTTGTGTCGGTGGTGGTGCGGAGGGTCTCTCCCGCTACGCCACGACGAACACCGGGTAGTCGACGCCCTCGACGAGCTTGGCGAGCTGGTCGGCGCTGAGCAGCCCGGCGCTGGCCGAGAAGATGAGGGTCCCGCAGCCCTCGTTGCTGGCGAGCGCGAGCAGGTCGTCGACCGCCGCCCGGCCCATGCCGTGGACGGCGGCGTTCTGGCCCTCGCTCTCGATCAGCCGCCGGGCGCGGCGTATCTGGGTGCGGGCCTCGAAGACCGAGTCGGAGATGACCAACAGCAGGATGTCCTGGGTGCAGGACTGGCCGGCGAGCTCGAGGGCGGTTGGCAGGGCCCGCAGCGATATGTGGGAGCCCTCCATGATGATCATCGCCTTGCCCTGCGGGGCCTTGCACTCCTTCGCCTGCAGCAGGACGACGCTGCCGGCGGGGTCGGCGGCCATCGCCGAAGTGGCGCGGGCCTTGGACTCGTCCTGGTGGACGGCGCGCAGGGCCTCGCGCACCACTGAGCCGCGGGCGACCTCGAAGGTCCAGCGGACGCGCGCGCGCTCGGCGGCCGAGATCAGCGCGCGGCGAGCATCGGCGGCGAGGTGCTTGAAGGTGCGCTCGACGGTCTCGCTGTTGAGGTTGCGGGCGCGCGCCGAGGCGAAGCCGACCTCGGCCGAGCAGGGCAGGGCGGCGAGGCGAAGGAGGTTGGCGTCCTCGACGAAGACGCCGGCCAGCTCGGCGTCGAGCTCCGCGGCCATCATCGCGGCGCCCTCCAGCGCCTCCAGCGAACCTCCGGAGGAGTCGAGGGTGACTAGGATACGTCGCATGGGTCTCGGTGATCAGTGATCAGTGATCAGTTAGTCAGTGATCGGTGGGGGGGAGTTACCGGTTTCTGGCGTCTGATCACTTATCACTTTTCTTCGCGTTCTTCCTGGCGTCCTTGTCCCGACCGCTCTTGGCGAACTTCTGCAGGCGCTCCTCGACGAGCGCGTTGACCGAACCGCGGGAGAACTTGCCGGTCTTCTCGCTGCGGCGGCCCGCCCGCATACCGGTGAGGACGGCGATGCCCTCGTCGATGGTCCGGATCGGGTAGATGTGGAACTCCCCGGCGCGCACCGCGTCCACCACCGGACCCGCCAGCATGAGGTGCCGGACGTTCGACTCCGGGATGAGCACGCCGTGGCTGCCGTCCAGCCCGCGCTCCCTGCAGATCTCGAAGTAGCCCTCGATCTTCTGGTTCACGCCGCCGATGGCCTGCACCTCGCCGAACTGGTTGACGGAGCCGGTCACCGCGAGGGACTGCCTCACGGGCACCCCGCTGAGCGCCGAGACGATGGCGTAGAGCTCCGTCGATGACGCGCTGTCGCCGTCGATCCCGCCGTAGCTCTGTTCGAACACCAGGCTGGCGTGCAGCGAGAGCGGGTCCTCGGGCATGTAGTGGGCGCCGAGGTAGCTCGACAGGATCAGGACGCCCTTGGAGTGAAGCGGGCCGCCGAGGTGTACCTCGCGCTCGATGTCGACCACCCTGCCGCTGCCCGGCCGGGCGCGGGCGGTGACGCGCACGGGGTGGCCGAAGGCGTGGCCGCCCACCTGGTAGACGGTGAGGGCGTTCACCTGCCCGGCGCGTTCGCCGCTGGTGTCGAGCAGGACGGTGCCGTCGACGATCCGTTCGCCCATGCGCTCCGGGATCCGGCTGGCGCGGTGCTCGCGGGCGCCGATCGCCTCCGCGACGTGCTCGGCCCCCACCGCGCGCCTGCGCCCGCGGCGGGCAAAGTGGTCCGCCTCGCGCGCCAGGTCGACCACGTCCGAGATGAGCACGGCGAGGCGCTCCGAGTCGTCGGCGGCCCGCGAGCCGTGCTCGACCAGCCGCGCCACCCCGTCGGGCTTGAACGGCAACAGCTCCTCCTCCTTGGCGATGGTGCCCAGCGTGCGGGCGAAGGCGCGCATGCCGGGGCGCGTGCGGGGGATGGTCTCGTCGAAGTCGGCGACGACCTTGAAGAGCTCCGCGAAGTCCGGGTCGTAGGCCAGCAGCATGTAGTAGTATCGGCGCTCGCCGGTCAGCACGACCTTCACGTCGAGGCGCACCGGCTCCGGTTCGAGCGAGACGGTGTTCAGGAAGCCGAGCTGTTTGGAGAGCGGCTCGGCGCTGATCTCCTCGGTGCGCAGCGCCCGTTTGAGGCCCTCCCAGGCGTAGGGTTGGCGGAGGAGCTCGTAGGCGTCGACGATCAGGTAGCCGCCGTTGGCGCGGTGCAGGGCGCCGGCCTTGATGAGCGAGAAGTCCGTGACCAGCGCGCCCATCTCGGCGACGTGCTCGACGGTGCCGACCAGGTTCTCGAAGGTCGGGTTGCCCTCGTAGACCACCGGGCTGCCCTCGGTCTCGCCGTTGTCGATGAGGACGTTGATGCGGTAGCGGCCGAGGATGGCGCGCGGGTCCTCGGCGGCGCCCGGCGACCCGGGCTGGGGGTCGCCCTCGCGCGGCGGGCGCAGCGAGCCCGCGTTGTCGACGATGTCCTCCCGCACGGTGGCCAGGTAGTCGGCGATCGGGCGCACGCCGGGGAACTCCTTCTTCAGGTCGTCGATGATCGAATCGACCAGCAGCTCGGTCACCTGGCGGTCGAGTTCGCGCACCGCACGGCCGAACTCCCGGCGCCAGCGCGGGGCCTTCTGTGCGATCTCCCGCAGCTCCTCCTGCACCTCCCCCACGGCGGCCTGGAAGCCCTTCTTCTTCCGCTCGCTGAGTTTCTCGAAGGCGTCGGGCTCGATGACCTCGCCGTCTTTGCCGACCGGCGCCATCGCCAGCCCGGCGGGCGTGCGCATGAGGGCGATGCCGCGGTCCCTGGCGCCCTCGCGGACGGTGTCGAAGGCCTCGCTCTCCTTGTCGGAAAACTCGTCCTCGATCTCCTTCAGGCGGGCGCGGTACTCGTCGCTCTCGAAGGCGGCCTGGACCGCGGCGACCAGGTCCTCGACCAGGGCGCGCATGCCGTCGGCCAGCCTCCTGGCGGTGCCGGCCGGCAGGCGGAGCGTCGCCGGGCGCTGGGGGTCCGCGAAGTTGAACACGTAGCACCAGTCGGCGATATCGCCGCGGGCATCGCGCGCCTTCTTCTCGAGGTGCCTGCTGACGATGGTGTGCTTGCCGGACCCGTGGGGTCCCATCGCGTAGAGGTTGTACCCCTCGCGCTCCATGTCGGTGGCGAAGCGGATCGCCTCGAGGGCCCGCTTCTGGCCGACGACGCCGCGGAACTCGGGCAGCTCCGCGGTGGTGCGGAACTTGAACTGGGAGGGGTCGCAGCGGTTGTAGAGCTTCTCCGCCTTTAGCTCGCGCGGTCGCGGCATGGGGCGGTATCATTAGCACCCGGCGGGGGAAAAGCAAAACGGGCGGCTCCCGTTCGTCAAAACGGGGTGACCCCTGTTCCCCAAAACGGGGCGGCCCCAATTGCGCTTCCGCGCGGCGCCGACCTGGCGTAGGGTCTACCCCCGATGAGACGAGCCGCCCCCCTCTGCCCGCTGGTCGCGATCGCGCTGGCCTCCGCCGGCTGCCACTGCCCGCCCCCCGGGTCGGCGGACGGCTGCGCAGGGTCGGTGGGCCTGTTCGACGGCGAGACGCTCGATGGCTGGGGGCGGTGCAACTATGCCGGCGCCGGCGAGATCGAGGTCCGCGGGGACGGCGTGTTGCGCATCGGCCGCGGCGAGGTCCTCAGCGGCCTCCGCTACACGCGCCCGACGCCGGTGCTGAACTACGAGGTGGTCATGGAGGCGCGGCGGGTCGAGGGCGGTGACTTCTTCTACTGCCTCACCTTCCCCTACCGGGAGGCCAACGCGAGCTTCGTGCTCGGCGGGTGGGGCGGTTCGGTGTGTGGGATCTCGAGCATCGACTACATGGACGCCATGGAGAACATGACGATGAGCGTCCGGGACTTCGAGGGGGGGCGCTGGTACGAGGTCCGGCTGGTGGTCAGCGACCACCGGATCCAGGGTTTCGTCGATGGCGAGAGGGTGGTCAACATCAACGTCGAGAACCGCGAGGTCGGGATGCGCTTCGGGGAGATCGAGGAGTCGGTCCCCTTCGGGCTGTCGACCTATCGGACCACCGGAGAATACCGCAACCTGAAGCTCCGCGAGCTCACCACCGAGGAGATCGCGGCCGCGGCCAAACTTGATGAGGAAGATAGGTTCTAACAACATATGGCCACTCCTGGCGGCCGCCGCCGCCCTCGCCGCACCCCCCGGGTGCGAGACGCCGCAGCCGGAGGAGCCGAGCAGTTTCGTCCCTGGGCCGCAGGAGTACTACAACGCCGCCCTGGGTTTCAGCCTGCGCTACCCGCGGGTGCTGGACCTCAAGGTCGAGGACCGAGGGGTTGTCGGCGAGGCGGGGATCTCCCTGGAGCTGCAGTACCCGGGCAACGGGTACACGGTGTTCAGGCTGGCCACGTACGACACCGGGATGCGCGGCCACATCCGCCAGTATATGGTGGTGGGCAGCGAGAGGGCGCGGCCGGTCGACGGCGAGACCGGCGCGCGGTTCGAGGTCGAGGACCAGTCCGACGCCGGCGGGGTGGTCCAGCATATCGTGGTCGAGCGCTTCGACCGGCTCTACGTCTTCACGGGCAAGGGCGAGACTTTCGACGAGGTGGTCGACAGCTTCCGCTTCATCGACCGGCCGCGCCCCGCCGGGGGGTAGCGCCGCCCGGCGCCCTCACCCCCCGAACATCTGTGTCCAGCGGCGCCCGCCGGCCCCCATCCCCGCCCGGCGCGCGCCGGGGTTGAGCATGTTGCGGTGGTGCCCGGGGCTGTACCACCAGGCCCGGTTCGCCGCCTTGCCGTCACCGCCGGCGTAGATGTTCTCCGCGTTCGACGTCGTGCCCGCCAGCTGGGCGCGCTTCCATGGCGTCTCCTTGCCCGGCACCGGCGATTCGTGGGCGAAGAAGCCCCGCTCCGCCATGTCTTCGGAATGCCCCCTCGCGGCCTCGCAGAGTTTCGGGTCGATCAGGCAGGGGCGCAGGCCGATGAGCATCCGGTAGCGGTTCATGTCGCGGATCGCGGCGGCCTCTGCGGGCGGGACCGTACGGCCGATCTCGATGTTCTGACGGAGGATCGCGAGGTGTTCCGCGGGCGGTCCGAGCGCGGCGGTCGCCGCCTGCTCCTCGAACAGCCTGAAGTCCGCCGAGCCGAACGGCTTGGCCTCGTCGTCGAGCAGGAGCAGCGCGTCGATGCAGAAGTCGCGCTGTTTGGCGAGGGCGAGGATCTCTTCGCGCAGTTCGCCGAGTTCCGGCGCGGCGGACAGGATCTCGTCGATGGTGAGGGTCTTCAGTTCCCCCAGGCGGGCGAGTGCGGGGTCGCCGATCTTCTTGATGTCGTCTTTGGTCAGAGCCCCGCCCCTCGCGCGCAGCCCGCGCACCTTCGACTCGAGGGCGGCGATCTCGCGGCGGGCCTCGGCGGTGCCCTTGCGGGCGGCGGCGTCCTTGGCGGCGGCGGCGAAGGCCGCCCGGTAGGCGTCCCATTTCGGCCGCCAGCCACGGTCGAGGGTGTCGAACA
>JANQMB010000188.1 GCA_028280355.1 Verrucomicrobiales bacterium | reverse complement strand
CGGAGAAGTCGGCGTAGATCTGGATGCAGAAGGCGAACACCCCCCCCCAGACCACCGGGAAGCTCGGGTCGTCGATCGACAGCGCCTTGTTGCAGATGGCCGCCACGTTGTCGGCGATCACCACCTTTTTGAAGAAGCCCCACAGCATCAGGAAGACCCCGGAGCGGAACCGGTCGGGGCAGAACCTGCGCGGCGCCTCCAGCCGCCGCAGCAGGTTGCCGGCCCGCTCGATCGGCCCGGCGACG
Organism: Verrucomicrobiales bacterium; assembly: GCA_028280355.1. Classification (GTDB taxonomy): domain Bacteria; phylum Verrucomicrobiota; class Verrucomicrobiia; order Verrucomicrobiales; family DEV007; genus JANQMB01. Next base: position 5,090 of record JANQMB010000188.1, on the reverse strand, counting down.
AGCTGCGGGAAGAAGGCCACGAACAGGGCGTAGTCGGGGAGGCGCCGGCGCGCCCGGAGCTCGCCGCGGTAGACGTCGATCACGTAGGAGGCGCTCTGGAAGGTATAGAAGGAGATCCCGACCGGCAGCAGGACCTGCCACGCCGGGCCGGAGACCTCCAGGCCGACGCCGCGCAGCACGGCGGTGATGTTGTCGGCGAAGAAGTTGAAATACTTGAAGGCGCAGAGGATGGAGAAGTTCGACACCAGGCTCAGCGCCAGGAAGCGCCGCCCCCTCCCCGGCCGCGCCGCGATACCGCGGGCACAGCCGTAGTCGATCAGCGTCGTCGCCGCGATGAGGCCCCCGTACCATGGGTGGACGTAACAGTAGAAAAAGTAGCTGGCGGCCAGCAGGAAGAGGTTCTGCAGGCGCAGCCCGAGCGACCAGTAGACGCAGAGGACGGCGGCGAAGAACAGCAGGTAGTCGATGCTGTGGAAGATCATCTGCCGCCAGGGAACGCGCCCCCCACCTTCTTCCAGAACATCCGCGTGTACTCGACCCTGTGCTCGAGCGCGATGTGGTCGCCGTCGGAATACCACGCCGCGGGCACCGGGTCGGCGGTCTCGTCGAACAGCAGGGCGCCGCGCGACTCGACATACGCCCGCAGCTCCTCCAGGTACCCCGGCAGCCAGGGCGTCGGGGGCCGTGTGCCGTCGACGTCCTCCCGCTTCTTCACCCGGTAGAAGCATAGCCGGAAGCCGGCCTCGTCGGCGATGTCGATCATGTGGGGGAGGAAGGAGGCATCCGGCGAGGGGTCGAAGCGCTGCGGGCCGTCGTAGGCCTCGCGCCTGGTCGCCAGCTTGGCGTCATCGCCGCCGAGGTCGGGGCGCAGGTTCTCGAGCGAGAACCGCCCGTTCATGTACCCCCGCCGCGAGCGCTTGCCGTCGCTGCCCAGCGAGGTGAGGTCGAGGGCGAGGTCGTGCAGTTTCTTCTGCATGCGTTCCGGCTGCCCGCGGATCCCGTAGACCGACCGGACGCCGTTGGCGACGTGGAACGGGAGCCCGCGCCGGTCGCGCTGTGACGCGTAGAGCACCCGCTCCACGACCGGCTCCTCGTCGGCCTGGAGGCTCTCGAAGTAGTCGGTGTAGAAGCTGCCCGTGCGGTATTCCGGCCAGGTCAGCATCTCGTCGCGGAAGAACACGAAGATCACCTCCGGACGAACCCCGGAGGGGGCGACGATGTTTTTCAGGTAGAGGTACCAGCAGGCCGAGGCGGTCGCCGCGTTGCTGAGGAAGAGGTTCGTCCTGCCGGAGAGCTTGCGGAACTCCCTCCGGGCGATCCTGGTGTAGAGCATCGAGTTGCCGATGAAGAGCACGTCGGGGTTCTCGCCGGACAACCGCGCTCTCTCGGCGGCGAGGTCGGCGCTCTGGTGGCGCTTCGTGCCAGGCCTGTCTTGCTCGCGCATGGCCCACAGGACAAGCGGGGCCGACAGGACGACCAGCAGGAAGAGGGCCGACTGGAGATAGCCTCGGAGCATGCCGCCCGAACCAACCCGAGGGGCGGCACCGGGGCAAGGGCCAATACGGGCGCCCGGCCCGCCACATCACCCCGTCGAACATCATCGCTCGCCCACGATGACCTCCCCCCTGAAAGAAATCCTCTGGATGCCGCAACTCGTTGGTTTCCAGCCCTCTACCTAGCTGGCGTACAAGAGGACAGCGCGCCCCAACACCCGAAGGCGTCACGGCGCGCTGTCCAAGATTATTCGGCGCGTGTTCGAAGAGAGGCTAACGGCGCCGGCGCCCGAGGAAGGCGATGCCGCCGATCAGACCAAAGAGGGTCAAGGTGGACGGCTCAGGGATCGGATTCAGCCATGCATTAGCGTGCGCGGTAATAGTGCCCGGGGCGAGGGCACTGTCGTAGGTGGTGACCCGGTGGATGGTACCGACGAATTGCTCAGTCCCCGTCCTGCCGAGGGAACCAGCCCCAGTCGGCATATCGAAGGTCGCACCAGAAATGCTGCTGGCGAGAGCTCCATCAACATAGAGATCCATCGTCCCAGCTCCATCCCAGCGGAAGGCGACATGGGTTGGGGTCGTCGGCGAAGCCGTAAGGGAACTGCCGGTGCCAAAGTCATAGTCGGCGACACCGCTCCGGGTGAAGCCCATGCGCCCGGTATTGTCCCACTGCTCGTAACGTAGGGTGTTGCCGCCGTTGGATCCCTCGGCGATAATCGCAGCACTGCTGACCGAGGGGTCGCCTTCAAGGATGAACTCGAAGGTCCCCGCACCGGAGATCGAGCCAAAATTGAAAGCAAGCGTGCTGGTCCCGTCGAAGACTTGCGCGGTGCTGAGGATGCCCGCGTAGGGGAGCCCTCCGGTATTGTCCGCCGCGATCGTCTGGTCGTAGAGGGTGAGATTCGCGGAAGCAGTGGAAATCGAACCCGCGGTTACGAAGGCGGCTGTGAGTGAGGTTAAGGATCGTTTGTTCATAGTGCTAGGGTACTAAACCGGCATCTGATGCCGTAATTTCGCCAGAAGAATTGCACTGCTACTTACTCCGTGGCAAACATTTCCAACTTCGCGTTACAAGTTTTTTATGAAAAAGTTGTTAAGCCTAAATTCCCGCTCCAAAAACCCTATTTTTTCAGGAAAAATGCATTTCCAGTGTCGGGTTAATATTTGTCACATTTGTACAAAATCTGGTAATATGGATCTGTTAGAGCACTCTCGCCGCTGCCATCCGATCGGGAAGATCGCCAAGATCTTCGGTTTATTATGGATTTTTGTCGTCCCCGGCATGGCAGATCCCCCGGGCGAGTTGCTCCGCGACGCGGTTGGGGGCGCCGAGGGCGACACCCGCTTCGAAGAACTGCCGGCGTCGGCGACCGGGATCGACTTCGCCAACATGTGGAAGGCGCCGCGCCCCTACGAGAGGGCGCTCAGTAGCTCCTTCGGTGCCGGGGGGGTGGCCATCGGCGACTACGACGCCGATGGCCTGCCCGACCTCTACCTGTCGAGGCCCTTCGACGGCGGCCGGCTCTACCGCAACCTCGGCGATTTCCGGTTCGAAGATGTGACCGCGGCGATGGGGCTCACCGACGAGTTCTGGCAGGCCTCGCCCAGCTTCGTCGATATCGATGGCGACGGGGACCTCGACCTCTACGTCTGCGCGTTCGCCGGGGCGAACCGCCTCTACATCAACAATGGGGGCAAGGGGTTCACCGAGTCGGCGAAAGCGGCCGGGTTGGATTTCGACGGCTTCAGCATCAATATGGCGTTCGCCGACTACGACCTCGATGGCGACATGGACGGCTATCTCGTCACCAACCGGCCGTACTCGCCGGAGGAGAGCTACGACGTCGCCGACCGCGCGTTGGCGCAGCGGGTCTTCGGGCAACTGGAGAAAGACGCGGAGGGCAAGTTCCGCATGCCGGAGCACCTGCGCGAGATCTTCGACATCATCTGGAACCCGCAGGGGCAGATGGACATGTTCGTCCGGGCGGGCCAGTACGACCGCCTCTACCGGAACGACGGCCCGGCGGCGGCGGGCGGCGTCCCGAGGTTCACCGACGTCACCGAGGAGGCCGGCATGCTCGACAACGGCCTCGGGCTCTCCGCCACCTGGTTCGACTACGACGACGACGGCCACCCCGACCTCTACGTCGCCAACGACTACTACGGCGCCGACCACCTGTTCCGCAACGCCGGTGACGGCACCTTCCAGAAGGTCACCGGGCAGGCGCTGCCGCACATCCCATGGTATTCGATGGGCTCGAACGTCGCCGACCTCAACGACGACGGCCTGCTCGACTTCATGGGGTCCGACATGATGGGGACGAACCACTTCCGCCAGAAGGTCGGCATGGGCAACATGTCGAGCAACGCCTGGTTCCTCGACTCGGCGGAGCCGCGCCAGTACATGCGCAACGCCGTCTACATCAACTCCGGGGCGGGGCGCTTCATGGAGGCGGCCTTCCTGACCGGGCTGGCCAAGTCCGACTGGACATGGGCGCTCAAGTTCGGCGACCTCGACAACGACGGGCGGGTCGACCTCTTCATCGCCAACGGCATGACAGGCGACTTCTTCAACAGCGACATCACCGAGGCGATACGCCGCGGGAACTACCTGGACGACGACCAGGACGAGCCCCGCCCGGAGCCCAAGCGCGACGCCAACCTGGCGTTCCGCAACCTCGGCGACCTCGCCTTCGAGAACGTCAGCGCGGGCTGGGGGCTCGACAAGGAGGCGGCGAGTTTCGGGGCGGCGCTCGGCGACCTCGACCTCGACGGCGACCTCGACCTGGTGGTCAACAACTTCGCCGACCCCGTCAGCATCTACCGCAACCGCACCGGCGGCACCAACCACCGGGTGAAGATCCGCCTGGTCGGAACGGCGAGCAACCGCTTCGGGGTGGGCGCGACACTCCGGCTCTGGACGCCCGACGGGGAGATCCGCACCCGGGCGCTCACACTCTCACGCGGCTTCTACGCCAGCGACGAGCCGGTGGTGCATTTCGGGCTCGGCGGGGAGGAGCGCATCGAGCGGCTGACCATCGAGTGGCCGAGCGGCGTCGTGCAGGAGTTTCGCGGGCTCGCCGCCGACCGCCTGTACACGATCACCGAGCCGGAGCGGGGGGATGCCAAACCCTTCCGCGAGGCCCGCCGTGCGGAACCGCTTTTCGTCAAGGCGGGGCCGTCGCTCTCCGGAACCCATCACGAGCAGGACTTCGACGACTTCGAGCGGCAGCCGCTGCTCCCGAACAAGCACTCCCAGCTGGGCCCCGGCGCGGCCTGGGGCGACATCGACGGCGACGGTGACGACGACCTGTTCGTCGGGCAGGGGCGCGGGGGCCAGGGCAAGCTCTACTTCAACGAGGCGGGCAAGTTCGTGATCAAGAGTTTCGCGCCCTTCGATGCGGACGTGCTCTGCGAGGACATGGCGCCGCTGTTCTTCGACGCGGATGGTGACGGCGACCGCGACCTCTACGTGGTGAGCGGCGGGGTGGAGTGCGATCCGGGCGACGCGTCGCTCCAGGACCGGCTCTACCTCAACGACGGCCTGGGCAACTTCTCGAAGGCGCCCGGGGGTGCGCTCCCGCCTTCGCGCGA
>JANQMB010000170.1 GCA_028280355.1 Verrucomicrobiales bacterium | reverse complement strand
CGTCAGGTGTGGGCGGAAGGATGCCGCCCTTCCTGGGGGGGCGGCATCCTGCCGCCCGCGGGGTAGATACCGATATTGCGCCAGGGTGTCGGCCGATTCGTCTTGATCCCCGCCTCTGGGGCGGGGATGCTATCCCCATGGATCCCGCGGGTTCCAGCCGGAGGGGGTTCCTCCGCCAGGCGACCGCCGGGGGCGCGGCTTTCGCGCTCGGCGACCTCGGTTTTTTGGCTGGGCTGCCGGCGGTGTCCGCCGCGGAGGCCAGGCCGGGCGCGGACATGGTGCGCTTCCGGCCGGAGGTCGAGCCGACGGTGCGCCTCCTGGAGGAGACGCCGCGAGGCCGGCTGTTGGAGGAGGTGGCGGCGCGGATCAAGGCGGGGCGGCTGAGCTACCAGCAGCTGCTGGCGGCCCTGCTGCTGGCGGGGGTGCGCAACGTGCAGCCGAGACCATCGGTGGGTTTCAAGTTCCACGCCGTGTTGGTGGTGAACTCGGCGCACCTGGCGAGCCTGGCCTCGCCGGACGGCGAGCGCTGGTTGCCGATCCTCTGGGCGCTCGACGAGTTCAAGCGCTCGCAGGCGCGCGATGTGCAGGAGGGGAACTGGACGATGGGCAAGGTCGACGAGGCGCGGGTGCCAGCCGCCGGCAAGGCGCGGGCGGCCTTCGTCGAAGCGATGGACAAGTGGGACGTCGAGGCGGCCGACGTCGCGGTGGCCGGCCTGGCGCGCGGCGCCCCGGCGACGGAGGTGTTCGAGCTGTTCGCCCGGTACGGCGCACGCGACTTCCGCAGCATCGGCCACAAGGCGATCTTCGTCGCCAACGCCTGGCGCACCCTGCAGTGCATCGGCTGGCAGCATGCGGAACCCGTCTTGCGCTCGCTGGCCTACGCCCTGCTCAACCACCGCGGGCAGCCGAACCCGGCGGAGAGCGACCTCGACGCCGACCGCCCCTGGCGCGAGAACCTCGGGCGGGCGGAGGCGATCGGCACATCGTGGCGTGGTGGGGTGGAGAGCGCGGACGCGGTGCGCGGGATGATCGAGGTTTTGCGCGGGGGCTCCGCGGCGGATGCGGCGGGGGAGGTCGTCAGCCTGTTGGGCAAGGGGGTCTCGGAGCGCTCGATCTACGACGGGCTGCTGGTCGGTTCCGCGGAGCTGCTGATGCGCCAACCGGGCATCGTCGCGCTGCACTCGATGACCACCAGCAACGCGATGCGCTACAACTTTGCGGCCACCGGGAGCGACCACACGCGACGCATGCTGTTGTTGCAGAACGCCGCCTTCCTGCCGCTGTTCCGCGAGGCGATGCGGGGCAGGGGTAGGGGTAGGGTGGACGACGCACGGATCGATCGTCTGGAGCCAGGCGGGGGCGATCTGGAGACGGTGTTCGCCGAGATCGGCAAGGACCGCGGTTCCGCCTCGCGGCGGCTGTTGGGGCTGCTCGAGGGGGGCGCGGATCCAGGCGAGTTCATCGACGGTGCCCGGCGGCTGATCTTCTCGAAGGGCACCAACTCGCACGACTACAAGTTCAGCTCCGCGGTGCTGGAGGACTTCTACCACATCTCGCCGGGCTGGCGGAACCGCTACCTGGCGGCGAGCGTGTTCAACCTGCGCGGCTCCGGTGACCGCGACAACGCCCTGATGGAGAGGGCCAGGGTGGCCCTTGGGTAGGATGGGGCGAGACCGGATCGTTTCCCGGTCTTCTGAGAGGTTGGCCTAGTGAGGAAGGCGAACCGATCCCCCCGCGGGATCGTGGAGGGGGACGGTGGCGACGTCGTGGGGGGCTGGGGACGATGCGTGGCAGCGGCTGCAGGCCATCCCGAGGTTCAGTTGATGGAGCTGGTCGGCCGGGGGCTTGGGCGCCGGTTTGGGTTTTGGGCCGCGCGGGGTAGGCGGTTTCGGGGCAGGGGGTTCGGGGGCCGCCGAGTGGCAGCGGCTGCAGGCCATCCCGAGGTTCAGTTGGTGAAGCTTGTCGGCCGGGGGCTTGGGCGCCGGTGCGGGCTTTGGGCTGTGTGGGGCATCCGGATGCCGCGCCGCAGGTTGGGCGGATTCGGTATATCGGAGGGATGCGGTTGTGGCATCCTGATCGCCTTCCGCATGCAACCCGGGCAATAGGACGATCCCCAGCAGGGCGATGGACGCCATCCCGACCGGCCCGATACCCGCCTCGAGACGCCGGCGCGAATCGAGGATCCTGGCGAGCCGTCGCTTCGATTCGGAGCGATGTTCGAACAACGCCAACCTGACGGCACCGGCGGGTGGCTGGCTGAGGCTCGCGCTTTCGACGACCCGCACAAACCCTTCGCCGCATTCATCGCGGCGGGTGTCGGATTGGACGATGGCGAGATCGTCGCAGGCATATTCCCGGAGGCGGTCGACGGTCCGGCTCGCGATCCAGACCGAAGGGTTGAAGAACTGTGCGATCCCGACGAGGCGCTGTAGGGCCAGCGCCCAGAGGTCCCCACGTTTCAGATGGGCGAGCTCGTGTAGCAGAACCCACCGCCGCTGCTCGCGTGGCAGCAGATCGAAGAAATCCACCGGGACGATCAAGCGTGGTCTCAGCAGCCCGCATACGACCGGCATCTTGAGATCGGGATGGCTGTAGATGGCCACCCTTCCGCGCAGGCCAAGCGTGGCGGCGAGGTCGTCGACCTCGGGCTGGCGCCTCCCGAGCGGGGTCGAGCGACCCGCCCAGCGGCGGGCCCCCCTCTGTGCCCAGAATAGCCGCGCCGAGAGGGCGGCGACCACGAGCAACCAGGCGCAACCTAGATAGGCCTTCCACGATATCGGGCCATTGGCGGGAGTCGGCGTCGCCGCCCCCTCCGGGACGATGGGTCCAGCGACAGCGCCGTCCACCGCTGGTGCTTGCCCGGGGGCGGGGGCGAAGGGTAACCAGTCGGCCGGTAGGGAGATCTGGGTCGGGATCATGGGTTTGATCATGACCAGCATGAACAGCCAGTACCCGAAGGAGGGGGAGACATGCCTGCGGAGGGGCAGCCATATGAGCGCCGCGACCGCCAGGACGGCGGCGGTGCTGGCGAGGTTGGAGGCCGACCAGTCGAACCAGGCGCTAGCCCAGCTGTTGAGAGTTTCTGTTAGGTTGCTCACTGTTTCTTCTTGCGTTTCGTTTTCGGGGCGGGTGGCGATTTGTGAGAGTCGAGCAGTTCGCGCAACTCCGCGACCTCCCCGGCGGAGAGTTCGCTATGTTTGACCATGTGGGCGATCACGGCGCCGGTGGTGCCCTCGAGGGCGTTGTCGAGCAAGGTGTCGGCGGCGGTGCGCAACGAGGCGAGCGCGCTGCGGGTGGGGCGGTAGAGGAAGCTGTTCCCGATCTGTTCGGTGCTCAGATAGCCCTTGTCGACAAGGCGCCTCAGCATCGTCTTCACCGTGCTGGTCGACCAGCCGTGCTCCTGGCCAGCCTCGGCGTAGACATCGCGCGAGGCGCAGCACTTCAGCCGCCAGACGATTCGCATCACCTTCCACTCCGCCTGGCTCAGCGGCTCTCTGTCTGGTTTCCTGAGAAAGGTCATATCTGTCGCCGAACGGTTACATATGTAACCGTTCGGCGAGATACGTCAATGGGAATTTTTCGACCCGATCGATCGGGCGACTTTCCCTAGGCGCCCTTCGTGCCTGGAGTTTCCTCAGCCGCCGCCGTGGGGGGCTCCCCATCGCGCCCGCCACAGCACAGCAGCATCAGGGCGGCGAGGCCGAGCAGGACGAGGAGGCCGAAGCCGGGACCGGCGCGGCGTTCCGGGGCGATGCGCAGCTCCAGCTCGAGCGGGGTCTTGCCGTCGACCTGGACGCTGCGGTGGAAGGTCAGGACCTCGCCGCGGCCCTGGACGGGGACGTCGATGGCCTGCGGCGCGGGTTCGGCGGCGAGCTGCTGCCCGACCAGGCGGGACGCGATGCGCCGCAGCGCGGCGGTCTCCTCGGGGGTGTTGCCGAGCAGCAGGGTGTCCACCTCCTCGGGCTTGTAGTTGAGCTTGCCCTGCAGCAGGGGGTTGCGCTCCGCGGCCTGTTCGAGTTGCTGGTTGGGCGCGACGGAGATCTCGCCGACGTTGTCCAGGTAGAGCTTCTGGCGGCGGGTGTTGAGGCCGACGACCGCCTGTTCGGTCTGCAGTTCGCGCAGCTGTACCCTGGCGTCCTCGTTGGCCGCCGGGGCGAGGGCGGCGTTGCGGGTGGCGCGGCCGAGCTCGCTGAGCGCCCGCCTCTGGTCGCCCTGGTTGCGCCACTGGATGCCCTTCTGCAGCGACTGGACGCCATCCTCGCGCAGCACGCTGCGGCGCTGCAGGACGGAGCGCCGGTATTCGTCGAAGTCGTAGTGCCGGTAGTCGCGGGCCTCCGCCAGGTCGAGCGTCCCGTCGGCGTCGCGCAGGGTGTAGCCCTCGGGGAGGATCACCTCCCAGGTGATGTTCTGTAGCGGCACGTTGAGCCGCGGGCCGGCCAGCCCGACCCGCCCGCCGCGTCCCCCCTCCGGCCCGTGCGACCAGGATAGCGACACCTCCGCGGCGCCGCCCTCGCCGCGCGGGTGGACGTAGAAGCGGTAGGTCGCGTCCTCGTTGACGACCCCGGCGCTCTCGTCGTTGACGAAGGCGCCGAGCAGGGTGGCGCCCGCCGGGAGGCGGATCTCCATGGCGCTCTTCTCGACCACCTCCACGTGCAGTTCGGCCTCGGTGACGGAGTCGCCGCCGGGGGCGAACACGGTGGTGAACTGGCCGCGCCCGACGCGCAGGCTGAGGGCCTCGGCGACGGCGTGGCGCTGGACTTTCACCTCCAGCGCGCCGTCCGGGTCGACGGCGCGGAAGGTGTAGGCGGGCGCCGAGCGGTCGCGCGGGTCCTGGAGGCCGCGCGGGCCCCCCGACCAATCGACCCGCTGCCAGCCCCGCGCGGCTTCGCCGACCCCGACCTCGAGGTGGCCCGAGACCCGCACGGCGACCCAGTGGGCGATCTGCCGGGCGTCTTCGAACCGCGCCACCTGCACCGGGTCGACCGCCCCCCCACCGGTGGCGGAGCCGCGGTCGGCGGTGCGTTGGAAGTCGATCTCGACCTTGGCGCGGCCGAGGATGCGGCGGCTGAAGCGCAGCTCCCAGAGGTCCGATGCCGCGGCATCGCCGCCGTCGCCGCCGGCGGGTTCGACCTTGACGATGTCGGTCACCGCGTCGCCGGCCGCGCGCACGGTCTTTTCCTCCTCGGCGGTGAGGCCGGGCAGCCGCAGCCGCAGCGATTTCACGGCGGCGTTCTCGACCTGGTAGGCCACGCTCAGGCGAGTGCGGGTGAGCCCCTCCCGCAGCGTGACCTCCTGCAGGGCCTGGGCGGTGACCCAGGTGTCGAGCTTCTCGAGCAGGAGCTTGAGCTCCCAGTCGGCCTGCAGCAACCGGAAGGCCGAGGTGCCGCTGCGGCCCCCGGACAGCTTGCGGGCGTCGAGTTGCGAGACGTGCTTGCGGGCGGCGGCGGCGGCGCGGATGCCCTGTTCCGGCACCACCAGGAGCTGGCCCGTCTGGCGCGTCGCCTCGCGGACGCTGAAGCGCGGCACGGTCCAGCCGGCCTGCGCCCCGGGCGCCGGGCCGGCGAGCGAGATCGAGAACTTCTGGCTGCCGATGGTGCGCCCGTTGAGGTGCAGGGTGACCGTGCGGGCATCGCCCTGGCCGGACTCGGTCCAGTGGCTCAGGGCGTCGCCGCTGGCCGCCTCGATCTCCAGCCCGTCGCCGAGCGGGAAGCTGAGCTTGAAAAGCCCGGCGCGGGTGATGTCGGCGACCAGGTCGACGGCGAGCACCAGGCGCTCGTCGCCGATCGACAGGGTCTGTTGCGACTTCACCCTGACCTCGGGGGCGACGGCGCCGGCCGTCACCGTGACGCTACCCCCCGCCTCCCCGTACCGGAAGGCCTGGTGGAGGGCGGCCAGCGGCTGCCCCTCCTTGGTCGCCGGTATCAGGGAGGTATCGAAGTCGTCGAGGTTGACCTTCGACATCGTCTCCGCCTCGATCTCCTCCGGTTGGGCGTCGCTGCCGAAGGCGATCGCGAGGGTGCCGATCTGGCCGACGGCGCCGCGGACGCCGAGCGGCCTGAGCTCGGCCGTCGCCGGCAGCGCGCCGGTGCCCTGTTGGGTGGCGACCAGCAGGCTGAAGGGTTTTGCCCTGGCCGGGGTCAGCTCGACGTGCAGCGAGCGGGACTCGGGGTCGAAGCGCCAGCGGTCGGCGCCGGCGACCTCGCTGACCGTGAAGCCCTCGGGCACGTCCAGGTCGAGCGCCGCGATCTGGCCTCGCGACGGGCGTACGGTGACCCTGTGCTTGCCGTCGACCAGGCCGGGGGCGGGCAGGAAGAGGTTGGCGGTCTCGGCGTAGAACACCGCTTGTTCAGAGCGGGGGTCGCGGCTCTTCGGCCTGAGTTCGATCGCCGTCGCGCCGCCCGGCGCGAGGATCATGCGCGAACCGCTAGCGCCCTCGGGGAGATCGGGTAGCGGTGCGGTTTTGACCGCGGCCGGCGAGCGGATCTCCCATCCGGGCTGGTCATAGCGGACGTCGACACGCTGCATCGCGGCGGCCGGGCTGGGCAGGGTGAATGTCCCCGGGGGTGTCGCCAGGGCGAGCTCGTAGGACGCGGTCGCCCGGACCGGGCCGTCGCGTTCGACCACCAGCCAGTAGTCGACGCCCCCGCCCGCCTTGCGTTTGGTCACCCGCAGCCCGTCGGATTCGAACTTGGTGAGCATGGCCGGCGAGCGCAGCAACAGCAGGCTCTGGTCCTTGGCCGCATCGACCTCCAGTTCGAGCTCCCCATAGAGGCGCCCGCCCTCGATGCGCAGGGTCTGGTTGATGGTGTCGGCGACCGGGTGTCCCCCCTCGGCCGCCCGCGACTCCGGGGTCGCGAAAGGTGCAGCCAGGGCGGCGGAGACACCGAGGGCCAACAGGCAGGGGGCCGCCCCCCCGGGTGCGGCGCCGGCGGTGCCGTCACCGTCTTTCTTCGACGGGCGTTTGCGTTTCCGCGCGGCCTTCTTGGCCGCCTTCTGCCTCTCGACCTTGCGCCTCTCCGCCCGCGCGTACAGCTCGGCGACCGTTTTCCGAAGCGGGTCGTGCAGGGCGAAGACGTAGAGGACGACGGCCAGGGCGACGAGGAGCAGCGGCGCGGCATACTAGCTGTTTTTTCTCGAGTGCAGAACTCGAAGAGATTGACGAAATATTCACGGCTACCCAAACACAAAATAGCCGAATTACTGACTAAAACTATAAGGAACAAATACTAGAAAACGC
>JANQMB010000162.1 GCA_028280355.1 Verrucomicrobiales bacterium | reverse complement strand
CGAACTCGCAATCGACGCTGCCCCCCCCCAGCTCGCTCGCTTTGCTCACCAGGTAACCGTCGGCGCTCACCACCGTGGCCAGGGCGAGCTGTTTGCCATCTTCGCCCAGCAACCGCGCGGTGCTCTCGCGCACTGCCGCCACCACCGGCTTGTAGTCCTCGGTGGCGCTGCGGTGGTCCTTCTCGTTGCGGCCGGGCTTGCGGTTGGCGAGCTGCGCCTGGAAGAAGCGCATCAGGTCGCCCATCCGCTCGTCGTCGGGACTGAGTTCGAAACGCAACTCCTGCACCCCGGGGGCGTCGCGGAGCTGTCGGCGAAGCTCCTCCCCATCGAGCTGGCCAGCATCGCGGAACAGCTCCAACAACCTGTCCTGCAGCCCCTCGCGGTCGCCCTCGAGGAACTTCTTCGCATCGTCGCCGTCGAGCTCGAGCCGGAACGCCCCGCCGCCCTCGGCGGCGTTGCGCAACATCTCCTCGAGCAGGCCATCGCCCGCGCCGAGGAGCGCCTTGAGCTCCTCCTCGATCTGGCCGGCGAGCGAGTGCGGGCCCTCGGCCACCGCCCCATCGCGCGCCCCTTTGTCGTCGGCGATCAGCGCCCCGATGGGCACTGCGGAGGCGACCGCGATGGCCGCGCAGCTCAGTATCGATATCTTCTTCATAAACTCTCAGGTATCCGGTTTCGGTGGGCGGGGGCTAGTCGGTCGGGATCACTCGCCGGTCGGGATCACTCGCCACCCAAAGTCACTTTCAGTTCGCGCTTCTCGCCGCCCCTCAGAACGACGACATCGACCTCGTCGCCCGGCCTGTGGCCGCCGATCAGATCGACCATCCCCGCCGCGTCGCCGACGGTCTTGCCGCCGATCTCCAGCACCAGGTCCCCGGCCTCAACCCCCGCCTCGTCGGCGGGCGAACCCTCGACCACCTCGTGGACGGTGGCGCCGTCCCCCTCTGCCTCGGCATCGAGAAGCACCCCGAACTGCGCCCTCCCGGCCGCCCCGCGGCGCTCGCCCTCCCCCCCCCGGCGGCCGAGGCCGCCAGCCAGGTCCGCCCAGCGGACGAGCTCGATCGAAAACGTCTTCTCCTCCCCGCCGCGATCCACCACGATCTCGACTTCGTCCCCCGCCTTCTGCGATGAGACGTAGTCGACGACGTCGGACATGAGGCCGACCTCGCCGCCACCGATCTTCAGGATCACGTCGCCCGCCTGGAGGCCGGCCTTCTCAGCGGGGGAGTTCGGCAAGACGCCGCCCAGGGTCACGCGGGAGTCGGCCTCCGCCATCTGGACACCCAGCATCGGGCGGTCGGGGTCGACGCCCGCCGCCATCATGCCGAGGTTCCCCCACACGTCGCCGGCGACCATGCGGTCCCAGTCCGCCTCGAACACCGAGGACGGGACATGCCGGTTCTCGGCCAGGCTGCCGCCGATCGACGAGTGGATCCCGACCACCTTGCCGTCGAGGTCGAAGAGCGGCCCCCCGGAGTCGCCGCCGACCAGCGTGCAGTCGGAACCTAACATTCCCATCTGCCCCTTGTTGACGATCCTCCCGAGGCGCACCGGCGGCGTCCGGCTCAGGTCGTATCCGCCCGGGTGGCCCATCGCCACGACCCAGTCGCCCAGTTCGACCGCCCCCGAGTCGCCGATCTCGACATGCGGCCATTCCCCGTCCTCGACGATCTTGGCGAGGCCCGCGTCGCGGCTCCGGTTGGCGCCCAACGACCTGCCCTTCACGCTGCGCCCGTCGGGGAAGATGATGGTGAGCTCCTGCCCGGCGGCGTCGGTGACGTGTCCGGCCGTCATGATCAGGCCGTCCGCGCTCACCACGACCCCGCTGCCGGTCGCCGGCTGGTCGGCACCGACCACCGCGACCACCGCCGGCATGGCTTCGGCGACCAGCGCCTTGACCTTCCGTTCGCGCTCCTTGAGGACATCGATTGATCCAGCCGCCAGGCCGACTGCCGGCGCGGCGCAGAGTGCGAGGATCGTGGCGGGCAACATGGGAGCGAGCTTCATATCGTTTCTCTCGGGGCTGGAATTCTGCTTCTGTGGAAAGCGGCCCGCACGCTGCCGTGCGAACCTAGTCGATGGCTTTCTCCCAGGCAAGCGACACGGCCCGCCCACTTTGTCTCCCGGGGCGACACGACCTCAACGGTCGCGCCTTCCGAGCGCACGCCACCACGCCGGGAGCATGGTCACAGCCACCAGCATGGTGATCAGGATCCCCGCCGCACACACCCTGCCCAGGCTGGCGAGGCCGGCGTTGCTGGCGAAGGCCAGGGACCCGAAGCCGATAGCCGTCGAGACGCCACAGAACAGGAGCGCTCGCCCGATCGAGCGCCACACCAGCAGCCGCGCGCCGCCGTGCCTCCGCAGCGCCGCCATCATGTGCACGGTGTAGTCGATCCCCGTCCCGAGCAGGAGCGGGAACGCGCAGATGTTCAGGAAGTCCCAGCCCCAACCCGCCACGCGCATGGCCGCGAGCAACAACACCCCCGACACCGAAAGCACCCCCACCGCGAGCAACACCTCGCGCGGGTCGCGGAACATCGCCACCAGCATCGCCAGCAACACGCAGGCCATCGGCAGGAAGACCGCGCGGAGGTCGTGCAGGACCAGCGGTCTCACCGCCGGCCCGAGGGCGGGCCAGCCGGTCAGATAGACCCCCTCCAGCCCCGCGAGGGCAGCATCCACCTCCCCCGTTCGCCCGGGCGAGACGCGCAACATGGCGAGCGCCGCCACGTCGCCCACGCCCCCGGCCACCACCTGTGCTAGCAAATCGGCGGCGACCTTACCCCGCGGCGTCGCCGGCAGCTCGGCCCCGCCGAGCATCCCCCGCCAGGCCGAGAACACGGCGTCGAACACCCCGATCACCTCGGGGTCGAAAACCTCGTCGAGCTCCCCCCGCAGCCGCTCCTCCGAACGCAACAGCCCGGCCACGATGTCCCGGTTGCGCCCCTGCCGCACCGCCGAGGGGACGAGCTCGGGGACGAAGGTCGACGACGCGACCGCGCCGCTGTCCTCCAGCCCCGAGATCGCCCGCGAGACCTGTTCCGAACGCTCCACCAGCTCCGGGTAACCCTCCGCGCGCACCACCAGGGGCTGCGCCAGCCGCCCGTCCGGGGCGAGGCGCTCCACGGTGCGGACGAAGGCCTCGTCGGCGGCGCTCTGCCGCGGTCGCAGGATCTCGAAGTCGGTGCGCAGCTCCGGCAGGCCAGCGGCACCCAGCACTGCACCAGCCCCGGCAACCGCCAGCAAGGACAGCGGCAGCGCCCAACGCCCCCGCCTCCCCCTACCGCCGCCGCCGCCGCCGCCGGAAGCCGGGTTGGCCCGCCCCAACGCCGAGGCCAGAGGTCCGAACGACCAGAGCATCACCGACGCCCCGATGAGGATGCCCAGGGCGACCAGCAGACCGAGTTCGCGGATCCCCGGCAGGCTGCTCAACCCGAGCGAGGCGAACACCGCCGCGGTGGTCAGCGCAGCCCACAGGATCCCGGGTCCGACCGCCCGCCGCAACGAGCCGAAGTCGCCCGGCTCGGCCCGCGCCTGCTGGTAGAGGACGACGCCGTAGTCGACCGCGAGGCCGACCAGGATCGCCGCGAAGCCGACGCTCATCACACTCAGCTTACCGAACACGAACGAGCCGAGGACCACCGTCGCCGAGAGGGTCGCCAGCAGCGAGAGGAAGATCGCCGCCAGCGGGACAAGGCGGCGATGCATCACCCAGAACAGCAGGTGGATCAGGGCCACCGCGGCGCTGATCGAGCCGGTCATGTCGCGCTGCATCCCGCCGCCGATCTCGGCCGCGAACGCCGGTTCCCCGGTGTAGCCGACCACCAGGTCGTCGGGCGCGCCGATCTCCGCCAATGCTCCATCGACGACAGTGCGCACGCGCTCCAGCCATTCCGCCGCCTCCCGGTAGCCCATCTCCGCCTCCTGCGAACTGAGGTAGACGACCCGGAACAGGCCGTCCGGAGACGCGAACTTGCCATCGCCCCCGTCGGCCCCCAGCCCCCCAGCACCCACCCCGGGGCGCAGTAGGCCAAAGGGGTCGTAGGCCGCCATCGCCAGGCTCTCCCCATCGATGCCAAAACTCAGCTCGTCGATCGCCTCCGCGATCGTCTCGCGGCTCGCCCCCTCCTCCAGGCGCGCGGCGAGCTGCTGCAGGCGCCCGGGCTCGCCGTTCAACCACAGGTAGGCCGGTAGCTCGGCCGCGCCATGCGGCTCCGCCTCCCAGACCGGCCTCCACTGGACCGCCCTCGCAAGACCCTTCGGTGTTGCGAGCTGGGTCGCCAGATCCTCAGCCGCCTTCGCCATCGCCTCGCGATCGCCCTCGGTGGTCTCGAGCGTGATCAGGAGCTCCCCCTCGCCCGCGAACCGCTCCGTGAAGACCCGCAACCCCTCGACCTCACGCAAATCGCTTGGAAGAAGGTCTAGCGGGTTGACGTTGAATGACAAACGCGAGAACGCGAAACCCGCCAGCGCCACCACACACAGGGTGGAGAGAAGAACTCTGGCGCGCGTCATAGGGGCAGGGCGGCGATCCTAGCGACGGTCCGATCGAACACAAAGCCGAAAAACCGGGCGATTGACTTATCGGTTACCTTAACCAAAATACCCCCCTTCCCCAATGCAGGTCCTCTCAGGCACCCAGTCCCTACGCGTCGATTTCGGGGGTGAGTTTTCGGAATGCCGAGCCGACTCTGAGGGGGCCGCCCTGCAGATCAAGATCCCCCTGTTGGCCGGCGCCGCCTCCAGCCCGCTGCTGGAGGGCGGCACCGTGACGACGGCCGGCATCTTCCACATCGCCGACTCCCCCTCCGGCCGGGCTGGGATCGCCACCATCGGCGTCTCCGGCTCGCTCGAAGACCCGGCCTTCCGGCTCTACCGCGAGCTGCTCGAACACGTCGGCGACCGGCAGATCTACCGCGTCTGGAACTACGTCCCGCGCATCAACTCGAAACACGGCGCGCTGGAGAACTACCGAGCCTTCAACATCGGCCGCCACCGGGCTTTCGAGGAGAGGTTCGGCGACCGCTGCTCCGACCACATGGCTCCCGCCTCGGCGGTCGGCATCGACGACGGGCGGCTTGCGGTCGCCTTCATCGCCGGCGAACCCGCCCTCGAGAACGTCGAGAACCCGGAACAGACCCCCGCGTATCGATACCCCCTCGAGCATGGGCCGAAGTCCCCCAGCTTCACCCGCGGCGCCTACGGGACCGCCGGCGGGCGGACGCTCGCCTACCTGTCGGGGACCTCGAGCATCAAGGAGCACCGCAGCATCGGGGAACGCCAGCTCGGCGCCCAGTTCGGCACGACCATCGACAACATCCGCATCGTGCTCGGCCGCATGGGTTTCGGCGACGCCCTGGACGGCGGCGGCGACGCCGGACGGGAGTTCACCTTCTACCTGCGGCGGCCCGACGACCTCGGTGCCGCGCGCGAGCTGTTCCGCAGCATCGTCGGCGCGGACGGCATCGCCGCGACGCGTTTCCTACACGCGGAGATCTGCCGGGAGGAGCTGCTGCTGGAGATCGAGGGGATCTTCTGGCGCCGCTAGCGAGCGACCCGCCTCCCCCCCCCACGGGGGCCGGCACTACCTGCCGCCACCCCTGGCGGTGCCCGAGCGCACGCGTCCGATCACCGGCGTCCAGTCGATCTCGGCGACGTCTTTGCGGTACATCTCAAGCTCGTAGACCGCGGTCTCGTTGCGGGGGTCGATCTCCACCGAGGCGGCGAGCATGTACCCCGCCAACATCAGGTTGAGGTCGCCGCCCCTGCGCACCAGCGACCCGGCGCGGCTCTGCAAGACCTCCGCGAGGGTCGCCGCGCTGTACTCCGGCTCGATCTTCTTCGGGGCGACCCCGCGCTTGAACTGGAAGTTCGCCACCACCGCGACCCTGTTGCGCGGGTTCAGGTGAAGCGCGAGGCCGATGAAGCGCCGGGCGTTCTCCATCTGGCGCGCGTTGTCCCCGGGTTTGATATGGTTCACCACGAAGGCGGCGATGTTCGACGCCAGCTTGTCGCGATCGACCTCGAGCAATTCGATGCCCTCCCCGGCGAACAGCGGTTCGCTGACCACCGGCTCGACGTACCCGGACTGGGCATCCGCCGCCAACGGGGGTGCGGCGGCGAGCAGCGACAGGGCGAGCAGGGGCGCGGGGAGCCGTCTTGGGGGGCGGACTGACATCGGGGCGAAAGCCAACTATCCACCGGGGGCGGCGCCTTGTCCACCCCGGCGCCGAGGCTGGGAGGCATGTCCTGCCGCCTCAGAAACTCAGGTGTTCGCCCTCCGGCAATACGTCCAGGCGATGGCTCAGCCCGAGCTCCGCAGCTGCCGAATGGAGGCGGTGGAGCGGCTCGTCGATCGGCTCCGTGCCGAGCGGGAAGGTGGCGTAATGCATCGGCACCATCCGCCGGGCGCCGACCTGGGCGAACGCCCGCAGGGCCTGCTCGGGGTCCATATGCACCTCGCGCCCGCTCGGCGCGCCGTAGGCGCCGATCGGCATCAGCGCCACGTCGAGGTCGGGGAACCGCTCCCCGATCTCGCCGAAACCGTCGAAGAACGCGCTGTCGCCGCAGTGGAAAATCGAACGCTCGCCGGACCGCACGACGAAGCCGCCGAACTGGCGGTGGGTGTCGTGGATGTTCCTGGCCCCCCAATGGCGGGCCGGGGTCAAAGTGATCTCCATCCCGTCGATCTCGACCGAATCCCAACACTCCAGTTCGATGACCTCCCCGAACCCCCGCCGGCGCACGATGGAGCCGACGCCGCCCGGCACGACGATCGGCTGCCCGGCGGCGATCTGCCTGAGGCTGCCCATGTGGAGGTGGTCGTAATGCGCGTGGGTGACCAGGACGACGTCGATGTGGGGCAGGTCCTCGATGCGCACGCCCGGGTGCCGGAGGCGCTTCACGAAACCGAGCCAGTTGGCCCAGTTCGGGTCGACGAGGATGTTCTTGCCGCCGATCTGCAGCAGGAAGGTCGCGTGCCCCACCCACACCAGGCCGATCTCGTCGCGGTCGATCGCCGGCAACCGGCCGGTGCGCGCCGCTCCGGAGCGCGGCTTGAAATACTGTGGCACCAGCACCTCGTTGACGAACTTCCAGTTGCGCCTACCCCAACCCTGTTGGGGCAATAGCCCCACCCTCAGGTTCGCGTCGCCCCTGTATCCGCCCCGCAGCGCCCGTGCCCGCTGGCGCATCCTGCCGACGATCCCGCGCGCGCGCGCCGTTTGCGTTGTTCCTACAGGCACCCGGGAACTAGACTACAGATGTATGGCCAGGACAAGGGCCTGCCGCCCCCTTCTTGCCAAGCCCCGCCCCCCCGGTAGATTCGCCCCGCCCGCCGAGATTCCCGTGTCCTCCCGAACCCGCACAGCGCCCTGGCTAGGAGCCACTCTCGCCACCTGGATCGCCTTCGTGGCGCTGGTGCCCCCCTCCCGCGGACACGTCTTCCAGACCAACCTCTACCCGGACATCGAGCTCAAGAGGGACCACCTGGCCATCGAGCTATGGGTCGCCACCTTCCTTTTCCCGCCGCTCGAACACATCGGGTTCGGCGACGGCGAACCCCGCCCGGAGGTGGGGTCGCCGGGCGTCAGGGAGAAGATCGAGTCCTTTTTCGCCTCGGCCTGCCCGATGGCGTTCGACGGCACCGTGGTCGCCCCACAGCTGGAGAGGTTGGAGTTTATGGAGACCGAGGAGGGCTCCCACCTCGGGGAGACGCTCGACTTCACCATGGCGAAGCTGTTCTTCCGCTACCCGCTGGAGGGTGAGCCGAGGCGGGTGAAGATCGGCTGGGGCCTGTGGTTCCCGGACGGGGAAGTCGAAGTCGAGGAGATGGAGGAGGGCGAGATCGTCTCCCACGACCCCAACGTCCTCGACATGCTGATCTTCGTCCACGGCGAGGCGCACCCGATCTACATGACCAAAACCGAACCGGAGTTCACCTGGCACGCGCCCGCCCGCGTGTTCGGCGACGCGGTACCCGACCTGGGTCCGGTACCGCCCCCCCCAGAGCCGACCCGCCTCGCCCTCGGACCGGCGCTGCCCGTCGCTGGCGGTTGCCTGTTCCTGCTCGCCACCGCGAGAACCCGCCTGCCGAAGTTGGCCCGGCCCGGCGTGGTCGCCGCGGCCGCCGCGGCCGCCATCCTCGCCCGCGGCACGGTCGAGGTCGAGATCGGGACCGCCCCCGGCGGGGCGCCCGAGTTGACCGAGGCGCAGGCGAAGGACGAGTTCCTCCGCCTGCACCGGGGCATCTACCGGGCCTTCGAGGCCGACGGCGAAGACGCCATCTACAACATCCTCGCCCAGTCGGTGGATGACGCCATGCTCGACCGGCTCTACGAGGAGGTCTACCAGAGCCTGATCATGCGCGAGGAGGGGGGCGCGATGTCGAGGGTCAGCGGCATCGACTACATCGAGACCGAGATCTCCCCGATACCCGGCGAGCGCGGGTTCGAAATCGACTGCAGCTGGCGCGTCGATGGCACCGTCAGCCACTGGGGGCACAGCCATCGCCGCAGCAACGAGTACCAGGCCGAGTACACCCTCGCGCCGCGCGACGAACGGTGGAAGATCGTCTCCGCCGTGGTCAATTTGCAAAAACGTGTAAAGCCGAGACAACCGTTTGAAAAACAAGGCGATAACGATACGGAATCTTGACTTTTCGTACCCTGGGAGCCCCTTCCGGCTGACGGTCCCCGAACTCGACATCGAGGCCGGTGAGAAGGTCGCCCTGACGGGGGCTAGCGGCTGCGGGAAGACCACCCTGGCGCACCTCGTGGCCGGCATCCTGGAACCCGCCTCGGGTCGCCTGACGGTGGCCGGGACGGTGGTTTCGGAGTTGGGCGACCGGGCCAGGCGCGCCTTCCGGAGTTCGAAGATCGGCTTCGTGTTCCAAGAGTTCGAGCTGCTCGAATACCTGCCCGCCAGGGACAACCTGCTGCTCCCCTACACGGTGAACCGGGCGCTGAAACTCGACTCTGCCGCCCGCGACCGGGCGGCGGCGATCGCCGGGTCGGTCGGCCTGGCGGACAAGCTCGACCGCCACCCCTCGCGCCTGTCCGGCGGCGAGCGGCAGCGGCTGGCGATCGCCCGGGCGCTCGTCACAGCGCCGGAGATCGTGGTCGCCGACGAGCCGACCGGCAACCTGGACCCCGACACCGCCCGCGGGGTCGTCGGCGAACTGCTCGCCCGCTCCGCCGGGGCGACCGTCCTCGCCATCACCCACGACCACTCGCTGCTCCCCCAGTTCGACCGCAGCCTGGATATCTCGCGCTACTCAACTCAACCGTCGCCCGCCGACCGCAAGCCATCGCCGGAATCATAGCAATCACCTGGCGCTACCTCACCTACCATAAGGTGAAGTCGCTCCTGCTCCTGCTCGCGCTCGCGCTGACCGCCTTCCTGCCGGTCGCCGCCGCCACCCTGGTGCACCATTTCGACGACGAGCTGTCCCGCCGCGCCTCGGCGACACCCCTGGTCGCCGGGGGCAAGGGGGACCGCTTCGACCTCGTCTTGAAGTCCCTCTATTTCACCGGCGGCGCACCGGAGCCGATCACCATGGCGGACTTCGACGAGCTCGCCGACACCGGGCGGGCGCTGGCGATCCCGCTCCACCTCGAGTTCAGCGCCGGCGGGGCGCCCCTGGTGGCCACCACCCCGGACTACTACCGCTTCCGCAAGCTGGAGCCCGCCCGCGGGACGCTGCCGCTGCTCGCCGGGGACGTCGCCCTCGGCGGTTCGGCAGCCCGGCGGCTCGGGCTGGGGGTGGGCGACACCCTGCCCAGCGACCAGGTGAACCTCTACGACCTCTCCGCGACCTACCCGCTCCGCATGCGGGTGGTCGGCGTCCTCGCCGAGGCCGGCACGCCGGACGACGAGGCGGCCTTCGCCTCGCTGGAGACCGCGTGGGTGATCGCCGGCTTCGGGCACGGTCACGACAAGCTCGGCGCCGACAGCCCGGCGGCGGACGTCCTCGGGCGGGGCGACGGGCGGGTCACCGCGAGCGCCGCGCTCGAACAGTTCATCGAGATCACCGCCGAGAACATCGGCGACTTCCACTTCCACGGCGACCGGGCAGCGCTGCCGGTCAACGCCCTGATCGCCGTCCCCAACAGCCCCAAGGACCGCACCTTGCTGAAAGGCAGATACAGCACCGCGCCGGACCTCCAGATGCTCGTCCCCGGCGAGGTGGTCGGGGAGCTGCTGGGGATCGTGTTCAAGATCAAACGGCTCTTCGACGCCACCTTCGGCCTGGTCGCGCTGGCGGCGGCGCTCTTCCTCGCGCTCGTCGTCCTGTTGTCGCTGCGCCTGCGCAAGCGCGAGCGCGAGACCCTGTTCCTGATCGGCTGCAGCCGCGGCACCGTGGCGTGGATGCAGGTGGCCGAGATCCTGATCCTCGCCGCCGGCGCCCTGCTCGTCGCGGCGGCCGCAACTTCCGTGTTGCTGTGGCAGGCGCCCAACTTTACCCGTTCGCTACTACGATGAACTGGCGTATCGAAAACTGGTCGGCCGCGGCGGCGCTCGCCGTGGCGCTCGTGTCCGCCCCCGCCTGCTCCAAGCGGGGGGTGCCCGAGGGGGGCTCCCCCCCCACCGGCACGGGGGTCTACACCACCTTCTACCCGACGACCTACCTCACCGAGCAGATCGTCGGCGGCATGATCCCGGTGACCTGCCCACTGCCGGACGGCGCCGACCCCATCTACTGGCGCCCGCCGCGCGAGGTCATCGCCGCCTACCAGAGAGCCGACCTCGTCGTCATCAACGGCGCCTCGTTCGAGAAATGGGTGACTACCGCCAGCCTCTCCCCCGGCCTCGTCGTCGATAGCGCGAGACCGCTCGCCGGGGAACTCGTCCACTACGAGAACGCGGTGGTGCACCGGCACGGGCCGGAGGGCGAACATTCGCACGAGGGGATCGACGGGCACACCTGGCTCGACCCGCTCAACGCCAAGGCGCAGGCGGGGGAGATCCTCCGGGCGCTGGGCGAGCGTTGGCCGGAACACGCCAAGGCGTTCGCGGACAACGCGGCCGACCTGGCGGTGAAGCTCGACGCCCTGCACGCCAGGTTGGAGAAACTGTCCCCGCCCCCGCTGCTCGCCTCGCACCCGGCCTACAACTACCTCGTCAAGCGCTACGGATGGGAAATCGACAACCTCGACCTCGACCCCGGGCAGACCCCGACCGGCGAGCAGCTGGACGACATCCGCGCGCGCCTCGCCAAGCGCCCGATGGGGCTGATCCTTTGGGAGTCCGAGCCGACTCCGGCGGCGGCCGAGAAACTGAAGGGGGAGTTCGGCCTGCGCAGCATCACTTTCTCGCCCTGCGAGACCGCCCCCCCTGGGGCAGGTTCGGCCGGCGTCGATTTCCTCTCGATCATGAACGCCAATATCGACCGCCTCGCCGCGGCGCTTTGAACACCTTGGCGTCCAGATCGCACGACAGCGGCGGCCCGGCGACGGCGGCCGCCCGGGGGGCGTCGCGATGGCACCGGTTGCCACAGCTGCTGCGCGTGCCCTACGAGCTATGGGTGTCCTGCTCGGCCGTCGCCCTGTTCTGCGTCGGCGGGCTCTGCATCTCCGCCCTCGCCTTCGCCCTGCACTTCGTCCTCCCCCGCGAGTCCGGCAGGCGCTTCGGCCGCCGCCTCCTCATGGCGCTGTTCCGTTTCTTCACCGGCTACCTGAAACTCTGGGGGCTGTTCAAGCTCGACATCGAGGCGGTCGACCGCCTGGCCGACGAGGAGGGGCTCATCATCGCCCCCAACCACATCTCGCTGTGGGACGTGGTGTTCATCATCTCCCGCCTGCCGAACGTGGTCTGCATCGCCAAGGCCTCCGTCATGCGCAACCCGGTCTACGGCGGTTTCGCCCGCCTCGCCGGCTTCATCCCCAACGACCACCCCGCCGGGATGGTCAAGGCCGCCGCCGCCGAACTGCGGGCGGGCGCTCAGCTGCTCGTCTTCCCCGAGGGGACCCGCACGGTCAGGCCGCCGATCAACCGCTTCAAAGGCGGCTTCGCCCTCGTCGCGAAGAAGGCGGGGGCGCCGATCCAGACGCTGCTGATCTCCGCCAACTCGGCCTTCCTCGGCAAGACCTGGCCGCTGTTCAAACGCCCGGAGTACCCCTACCGATACCAGATCCGGCTCGGGGGACGGTTCGAGCTCACCCCCGACATCGACACCAAACCCTTCCTGGACACCCTCCACCGGCACTTCCGGGAGAGCCTCCCCGACGATCCGCGCCGCGATGCCTGAGCCGTCCCCCTCCCACCTCGTCCTCATCCCCAGCTACAACACCGGACCGAAACTCGCCGAAACGGTACGCGCGGCGCTCGCCGAATGGGCGCCGGTCTGGGTGGTGGTCGACGGTAGCACGGACGGCAGCGACGCCGACCTCGACGCCATCGAAGCCGACGATGGCGCCCTGCGGGTGCTGCGCCTCGGGCAGAACCGCGGCAAAGGCGCCGCCGTCCTGTACGGTGTGCAGGCCGCCGCCGAGGCCGGTTTCACCCACGCCCTCACCATGGACGCCGACGGACAGCACCCGGCCGACCAGATCGGCCACTTCATGGAGCGCTCGGCGTCCCGCCGCGAGGCGCTGGTGCTCGGGACGCCGCAGTTCGGCGACGAGGCCCCGGCGCTGCGGGTGAACGGCCGCAAGGTCTCCAACTTCTGGGCGAACCTCGAGACCCTGTGGGGCGGGATCGGCGACTCCCTGTTTGGGATGCGCGTCTACCCGATCGCCGACCTGCGCGCGGTCATGGAGCCCCACCGCTTCGCGCGCCGCTTCGACTTCGACCCCGAGGTGGCCGTCCGCCTGTGCTGGCGCGGCCTGCCGCTGGTCAACCTCCCCACCCCGGTGCGCTACTTCACCGCCGAGGAGGGCGGCGTGTCGCAGTTCCGCTACCTGCGCGACAACACCCTGCTCACCTGGATGCACGTGCGGCTCATGGCCGGCTTCCTCTTCAGGCTGCCCGCCCTCGCCCTCGCCCGGGTGAGGGGGGACAAAAAGACCGGTGACAAAGTGGCAAAAAAAGGTTAAGAAGTCCTAATTACCGACATGAAAGCCACGGCCCCCCTCTCCCTCGCCGCGGGCGCGGCGATCCTCCTCTGCCCGTCGTGCAAATCGTATGACGTCTCGCTGACCTACGCCCCCCCCGCCGCCGGCGAGCGGGTCGCCCGCGGGAAGCCCGTGGTCGCGATGGGGCGGGTGAACGACTCCAGGGACGTGACCGGGACCGAGATCGGGGCCATCCGCAACGAGGTCGGGATCCCTATCAAAACTTTGCACGCCAAACGCCCGGTCGCCCAGATCACCCACAACGCGTTCAGCTACGCGCTGAAGACCCGCGGCATGGTCGCCTCCCGGGGCAAGGCGAGATACACCCTGTCTGCGGACGTGCTGGAGCTCTGGTGCCACCAGTTCGCGACCCAGGACGCCGGCTGCCGGATCCGCGTCACGCTGCGCCCGGTCGGCAGCACCCGCGTGAAGTTCAGCAAGGTCTACGAGGCGAAGCGGAGCCGCCCGAGCCCGAACGTCACCTACTGGAGCAAGGTCGACGAGCTGGCGACCGTCACCTCCGAGGCCCTGCAGTCGGTGGTCGACGGCGCGGTCGACGACCCGGACTTCCGGCGCGCGCTGCGCTAGGCCGCGCCACGGACCCGGATGTGCGAGAGGGAGATCTCCGGGCTCTTCACCTCCCGGTGGCACCGCGGGTACGCGAGGGGCAAGCTGCGCAGCGACCCGCTCTACGGCGGCGTCTTCTCCGAGCTCGAGGGCTCGGCGCTGCCTCTGCTCGACCTCGGCTGCGGCATCGGCGTCCTGGCGTTCTACCTCCGCGAGCGCGGGCTCGACTTCCCGGTCCTCGGCATCGACTACGACCCGGGGAAGATCGAGGCGGCGCAGGCGGCGGCCTCGGGATACCGCGACCTCGAGTTCCGCCACGGCGACGCGCGCGAGGGCATGCCGGAGTCCAGCGGCAACGTCACCATCCTCGACATCCTCCAGTTCTTCACCGCCGGGCAGCAGGCCGAGCTGCTGGCCGCCGCCGCCCGCCGTGTCGCCCCGGGGGGCAAGCTGATCATCCGCACCGGCCTCAGGGACAAGAGCTGGCGTTTCAAGGTCACCTACCTCGGCGACCTGCTCGCCAGGGCCACCTTCTGGATGAAGGCCGCCCCCACCCACTACCCCACCGCGGGGTCGCTGACCACCACGCTCGAGGCCGCCGGGTTGGAGGGTTCGATCCGCCCGCTTTGGGGGAAGACGCCGTTCAACAACCACCTGGCGGTGTTCGCCCACCGGGGGTGACGCCGCGCCCTGCGGGTCGGGCGCGTCGTCCGCCCCGCCGGGGGCAAAGCCCCCCCGCCCATGGCGGACAGGCGCCCTACTTGAACGCGCTGGACTTCATGTATTCGATCCAGTCGGCCTCGAAGGCGTCGACGCTATCGAAACCGAAGATCTTCGCCATCTCGATCGGCTCCGGGATGGTCTGGCCCGTGTCGACCCGCTCCATGGCCTTGGAGAAGCACGCCAGGCGCTCCGGCGTGCTCTGCATATAGCGCGCGAAACCGTACATCAAGACGGTGAGTTCGGGTGTCAGCTCGCGGGCGTTCTCGATGCGGTAGAGGGTGGCGATGCTCGGGGTCACCTTGCCCTTCTTCACCAGGCTGCGCAGGGTGCGCGCCCACTTGCGGCCATCGTCGAAGCCGCCGGACTTCACCAGCTCGTCGGACTCGTAGGTGTTGGCGTCGATCATATGGGTGACCGTCTCGTCGCAGAGCTGGATCTCCTTGAAGTAGCCGTGCCCGGTGGAGAGCGCGAAATACCCCTGGGAGCCGACGCCCCCGACGCCGCCCATCTGGACCCCGAGGACATCCTGGGCGAGGCAGTGGGTGGGGAACGGGTTCCAGACGCCGGACTTGAAGGTCGCCTTGTTGGTCGCCTTGAAGACGCGGGCCGACGACATCACCCCGTACTTGTCGCAGAGGTCGCCGTCCAGGCGCAGGCCGGCCCCGGCGGCGTGCGGCCAGGTCACGGCCGAGTTCGCCGCCTCCTGCCCCTGCCCCGCGTCGGTGAGCACCTTGCGGTAGTACTCCCCCAGCTGGGTGTAGTCGCTCTCGTTGCCACAGAGGAAGATCGCCTTCTTCTCGTCCCCCCACTTGGCCTCGAAGCCCGGGTGCTGGAACGCCATCTCGTGATACAGGCGCTCGGCGAGCTCCGCGGTGTCCTTGCCGCGCACCCTCCCGGAGGACATCACCAGGAAGTGCGGGGTCTCGATGATGTCGAACTCGAGCGAGGAGAAGGGCGCGGGGAACATGAACTTGTCGTCCCGTTTGACGTGCAGCTTGGTGTCGATCTTGGCCTCCTTCGCCGGCATCCCGACCTTGCCTTTGGGGTCGACCTCCAGGTCCGCCGCGCCGCCGTACTCCTTGAGGTACTGCTGGTCGCCGATGCTGAGCGTCTTCCGCTCGATGGTGACATCGCGCCCGCCCTCCATCCGCAGACGCACGTGCTTGTCGTCCACGCTGACCAGCTGCGCCTTGATCTTCTGCCCCTTCAGGTTCGTCCAGGTACGCATCTCGGCTGCGGGGGAGAGGCCGGATGCGAACAGCGCCAGGGCCGCGGCCGCCAGCGTGATCCGTTTGAAACAATTGCCATTTTTCATGGCGGCACACTAAGCCTCGGCCGACCGATTTGTCCATCGCGAACCGGGGCAGCTCCCCCTTGCCGCCCCCCCGCTCAGCCCTTAACGGTGCCCTGTGAAACGTCCCACCGGCCCCGCCCGCGTCCTGCTGATATCGGCCGGCCTCTGCGGCGCGGCGGGCGCGACACAGGGGCTCGAGTTCGTCCGCCTGCTCGGCGACCCGGCCTTCAAACACGCCGAGTCGCTCACCCACATCGAGCAGCTCCCGGACGGGAGGCTGCTGAGCTCCGCGGAGGATGGCTCCGCCAGGGTCTGGGACCTGGGGTCCGGCGAACAGGTCCACCTGTTCTCGCACGGTGACGACGACGTCTGGAACGCCATCGCCCTCCCCGGGGGGGGCCACGTCGCCACCGCTGGCGACGTGGTTCGGATATGGGAGCTGGCGGGCGGCGAGATGCTGCGCGAACTCAGACACGAGGACGACGCCTTCCGCCTCGCCGCGGTCCCCGGCGGCAAGTTGCTCGCCAGCGGGCACGACGATTCGGTGATCCTGATCAGGAACTGGGAGACCGGCGAACTGGTCCGCCAACTCGAGTATGCGAAGGACGAAGTCTTCACGCTCGTCGCGCCCTCGGCGGACAGGCTCATCGCCGGCGGGGACGGCGGGCTGCTGCAGATGTGGGACCTCGGCACCGGCGAGTCGCTGGAGAAGATCGAGCTCGAGAACAAGTCCCGGCTCACCACCATCAGCCTCTCCCCGAACCGCGAGCGGATCACCGTCAACAGCGGCGACAAGTTGCTATGTTTCGATTGCGCCGACCTCGAGAAACGCTGGGAGGTGGAGCTGGGCGACTCCGCCGCCATCTCCCACTGGTCCCCCGACGGGCGCTTCGTGGTGACCTGCGCCGACGACGAGCTGCTGAAGATCAACTCGCGCAGCGGCAAGGTCATCTGGCGCAAGGCGCTGCCCTTCGACGACCATCGCGCGGTCGCCTTCTCCACCGACGGCCAGCAGATCTTCACCGGCGGAGATTGGATGATCTACCGGTTCGCGGCCAGCGACGGCGAGCAGCTCCACCCGCCCCCCGACACGCCCCACCTGCGCGGGGGCGTGTCCGGCATCGCGCTGGCCGGGGACTCCGGAATCGCCTTCGCGGGGGGCGGCGACAGGCAGATACACCGCTTCGATACGACCGGGCGGCGGAGGGATCCCCTCGCCCCCTGGAAAGTCACGATCGAGATCGACAAGGTCGCGATCGATCTGGGGGGGGAGAGCTTGTCGGTCATGGACCGCTCCGGCGACGTGCAGACGCTCTCGGCCGAGGACGGCCGGGCGCTGGCGCGGTTCGAGACCGGCGACAGCTACGCCGGGCTCGCCGCCGGCGCGGGGGGCGTCCTGCTCACCCGCACCAGCGACAGCATCACGCGCTGGCAGGACGGCGAGCGTATCGGCTCACTGACAGCGGCCGACGGGGGCAGCTTCGAGACCTTCGGCGTCAGCCGGGACGGGGCCTTCGTCGCCGCCTCCATCGACGAGGGCGGGGCGCTGGTCTGGGACACCGCCACCGGGGGGAGACGGCAGGCCATCTCCGGCCAGATCGACTCTGCGGACGTCCTCGGCCTCTTCCCCGACGCCGGGGCACTGGCCGTCGCTGCAGACGAGAAGCTCTACACCTGGTCCCGGCCCGCCTCCGACAGGCTGGTCGGGCGCGACGCGGAAATCGGGCGCCACGTCGCCTCGCTCGCCAGCGAGGTCTTCGCCGAACGGGAGGCGGCGAAACGGGAGCTGCTCGCCCTCGGCACCGCGGTCCTCCCCAACCTCGAGGACCTGCGCTCGGATGACCCCGAGGTGCGCCTGCAGCTCGCCCAGGTGATGCGCGTGCTGCGCGAGAAGCTGAGCGGGGCGCTGGAGGAGAGCCTCGCCTTCGACAAGGACGTGGTCGGGTTCGACGTCCACCCGGACGGTGTCCACTGGGTGGCGGTCACCGGCCGGGGGCACGCGACGAAACTGCACCTCGGCCGCCGCGGGCCCAAGTCCGGGACCTTCGAGGTGATCGCCAGCGTCGACTCGCCGCACTCGGCCCACCACGCCCGCTTCTCGGGGGACGGGAAGTGGCTCGTCACCGGCAACCGCACCGCCACCCTGAGCGTCTACCGCTTCACGGGCTCACCGTAGGCCGGCGCCTCAGCCGGCCACCAGTGGCACCTCCTCGCCCTTCGCCGGCAGGGGCTCGTCGGGGCGGAAGAGGAACTGGATATCCTTCATCTCCAGGTTCTGGGAGAAGGCCTCCTCGCCGAGCACCTCGCCGAGCATCTGCCGCTTCTGCTCCTGCAGCAGGCGGACCTTCTCCTCGATCGTGTCCCGCATCAGCAGGCGGTATGCGATCACCCGGCTCCTCTGGCCGATCCGGTGCGCCCGGTCGATCGCCTGGTTCTCGACCGCCGGGTTCCACCACGGGTCGTAGAGCACGACGTACGACGCGGAGGTCAGGTTGAGGCCGCTCCCCCCCGCCTTCAGGGAGAGCAGGAACACCGAGGGGTCGTCGCTGGTCTGGAAGTCTTCGATCACCTTGCCGCGATCCTTGGTCTGGCCAGTGAGGTAGCTATACGGCCTGTCCTCGTCCTCCAGGCGCGCCTTGATGATGTCGAGCATGCGGACGAACTGCGAGAACACCAGCACCTTGTGCCCCTCCTCGCGCAGCTGGTCGAGCAGGTAGAACAGGGCGTTGAGCTTGGCGCTCTCCTCCTCCATCGCCGACGGCTCGATGAGCCCAGGGTGGCAGCAGATCTGCCGCAGGCGCATCAGCGTCTGCAACACCACCAGGCTGTTCTTGCGCAGCTCCTTCTCAGACTTGAGGCCGAGCAGCGTCCTGCGGGCCTTCTCGAGTTCGACCTGGTAGAGCTCGGCCTGCTCCCCCTCCATCGTACAGTAGACCTCCTCCTCGGTGCGCGGCGGCAGGTCCATCGCCACCTGCCCCTTGGTGCGGCGCAACAGGAACGGGCGGAGGCGCGCCGAGAGCCGGGGCTGCGCGCCGCTGTCCCGGCGGCGGTCGAAGCGCTCGCGGAAATACTTGCGGTCGCCGAGCACCCCCGGCATCGCGAACGCCATCAGGCTCCACATGTCGAGCAGCCGGTTCTCGATCGGGGTGCCGGTGAGGACGACGCGGTTCTCCGAGACCAGTTTGCGCGAGACGCGGGCGGCCTTGGAGTCCGGGTTCTTGATCTGCTGGCCCTCGTCGAGCACCACCGCCAGCCACTCCTGGGCGCACAGCTTCTCCTCGCCGACGCGCAGCTGGGCGTAGTTGAGCACCAGCAGGTCGATGTCGTTCTTCACCACCTCCATGTCGAGCTCCTCCTTGGAGCGCAGCACCTGCACCCGCAGCTCGGGGGCGAACTTCTCCGCCTCCCCCGCCCAGACGTCGAGCACGGACTTCGGGCACACCACCAGCGAAGGCCCCGGCCTGCCGTCGCAGCGCCCGCGCAACCAGAGCAGCCAGCACAGCGCCTGCACGGTCTTGCCCAACCCCATGTCGTCGGCCAGCACGCCGCCGAAACCGTTGGTGGCGAGGTACGAGAGGAAGTGGAAGCCCTCGACCTGGTAGGGGCGGAGCTCCGCCTTGAGGTTCGGGGGCACCGCCGGCCGGACGCGCAGCTTGACCTCCTCCGCGCGCTTGCAGATCCGGTCCCACGCCCCGGGGTCGAACACCTCCTTGACGGCGGGCTCGCTGAGCTGCAGGGCGTGCATCCGGTGGCGCTCGCCGGAGAGGTCGAAGGGGTCGATCCCGAGCCGCGCGACGGCCTCCTTCTGCTCCTGCTCGAGGTCGAAGGCGACGCGCATCCAGCGCCCGGAGTTGGTGCGCACGAAGTCGCCGCGCGCCGCCACCAGCGCCTTGATCTCCTCCGCCGCGAGGTCGTGCCCATCGACGTCCACCACGACCTTGAGGTCGAACCAGTCGATGTCCTCGCCGACCACCTCGAAGCGCAGCGAGGCGCGCACCGGGTCCTCGATGAGGCTGCCGAGCAACTCGTCCGTCTCCAGCGCGATGGCCTCCGGCAGCGACGTCGCCCACTTCGAAAAGTTCTGCGGGAAGGCGCGGGTGACGCGGGCCTTGAAGGCCTCGCGCTCGGCGTCGTAGGAGCTCGCCACCTCGTCGACCAGGGCCGCCGCGCGGTGCAGCATGGTGCGGTCGAAGTGCGCGATGCGCCCCCCCTGGCGGGCGGTCTCCTCCACCACCCGCCAACCGTCTTTCTCGAACGCCTCCCTGCGCGTGCCCTCGGCGTCCTCCGCGGTCACCCTGAGGACCAGGTGCTCGCTGTCCGCCGCGGTCAGGCCGCGCGACAGCTCGGCTCGCATGGTCACCACCATCACCGAGTCGTCGATCCGGTCGCGGAACTCGGGGGCGATATCCGCACCGACGCCCATCAGGAAGCCGACGCCGGTGGCGGTCTCGATCACCTCCGCCGGCAGCGAGTAGCTCGGTTGCACATCGGTGCCCTCGGTCCACGCCGGGGGGCCAGCGAGGACCGCCTCGTCGGAGAGGTAGAGCTCGTGCGCGCCGCGTAGCAGCCGCAGCGAGTGGGGGACGGGCTCGCCGTCCGGCATCAGTAGCTCCATCCGCCAGCCCCCGGCGGCCGGGTTGGGGTCGCGCAGGCAGCGCCACCTCAGCTCGCCCCCGGGGCGCTCGAACGGTTTCCCGTCGAGGTCGACCAGCCGGTCGCCGAGCGTCCCCCGGCGGAACAGCTCGTTGAGGAAGCGCCCGGCGTTCTCCGACTCGAGCCGGATCTCCTCGGTCCCGGCGCGCCCCCGGTAATTGAGGAACGACGCCCAGAGCAGGTCGGAGTCGACGTCGAGCTCCAGGCGGCCCGCGTCGTCCAGCTCGACCATCTCCAGCACCGCCGCCGAATCCAGCGTGGCGAAGTCCTCCGCGCCTGACTCGCGCCACTGCAGGCGGGCCTCGGTGGTGGTGATCTCCATCCGCAGCTCCCCCGAGCGGTGGCCGAGGGGGGCGCCCGCGGCGGGGGCGAAGTCCCCGATGCGCTCGCTCCACTCGGCGATCTCGCGCTCCCTCTCCCAGCTCATCAACTTGGAGGCGGTGTGTTCGAGGTCGGTGACCGGGCGCATGAAGTCGGGGAACCCGAACCCGCGTTTGTCGAAGGCGTAGGCGATGTAGTTCCAGAAGTCGATGATGTGCTCGGGCGGGCTGGGCCAGAGCTCGAGCGCGTCGTACCCGCCGACCTCCCAGCGGGGCTCGAGGCGGAGCAGGTCGTGGTCGAAGATCGCCCCCTCGACCGCGAACCTCCGGTAGCGCTTCTCGAGCTTGGCGAGGTAGGCCTCCTCGCGCTCGTCCAGCTCGCGCCCGACCTTCTCCTCGAGCAGCTCCGGCAGCGACTTGTCGCCGATCTCGTTGGGCGACTCCGGCAGGTTCCGCCCGCGCTCGAGGCGCTCGAGCATCGTCGCATACAGCCCGGGGCAGTCCCGCCCGTCCGGGGAGCTCGACTCCCCCTCCCAACCGTTGCCCCGGAGCGTGAGGCTGGTGTCGATAGGCTCGCCGCCCGCCGGCTCGACCCTCCCCCGGATCAGCAGGTAGTTCCCGAAGATCTGGGTCACCCGCCCCTCGCTATGCCACGCCTCGCCCGCGGCGCGAGACTCTTCGGAGAAACTGTTGAGGAAATCGAGGGTCGCCCGGTCGGGGTTGGTCATCGCGTCGCTATCGGATATCGAAAGAAGCTCGCGCAGACCCGGTAGCTCCAGGGCGGCGCGAACCGGCAACCAACACCATGCCGCGGCAGCCCGCAACTCATTGCAGCATCTGCCCCAACATTTCCGCCCCCCCCCGATCGGCGCCCGCGGACAGTTGCCGCAAGCGGCCGGCCGGACTAGCTTCGTGCCCTACCGGACCGCGGGGCGGCGGCAAGGTCATCCCCATGAAGAACGCGTGGTCGGCAATGGCCAGGAACATACGCACCCGACGCTGGCTGCGTACGGCCTGCCGTCTCGCCGTCGCGCTCGCGGCGCTCGCCGTCGCCGCGGTGGTCGCGGTCGAACTCTGGCTCCTGCCCCGCCTGCTCGCGCGGGCCGAGCGCGAGCTGGCGAAAGCTGGGATCCACGTCAGCTATCGCGATATCGACCTCAGGCCGTTGCGTGGCAGCCTGGTGGTCGAGGACCTCAGCCTCTACCGCAGCCACGCCAGGGAGGCGAGGGTCCTCTTCCTCAGCGACCTGGGGGTGAAGGTCGACCTCGCCGGCCTGCTGTCCGGCCGGCCGCTCTGGGGCGAGGGCTCGATACGCGGGGGCGAGGCGGTCTTCCACGGCGACGAGGCCGACACCGAGATCACCTCGATCGAGGCGGAGGTCGAGCTCGACAGCCACCAGTTGCGGATCACGCGGCTGAGCGGCCAGGGGCTCGGCTACCAGATCGCGATGACCGGCCTCCTGCGCTGGAGCGAGCCCGGCGGGCGCGCGTCCAGCCCGGCGGAGACAGCGCCCCC
>JANQMB010000134.1 GCA_028280355.1 Verrucomicrobiales bacterium | reverse complement strand
ACCGCCACCCGGTCGGGCTGGGGCGGGTGGGCGTCGAAACCCGCCATATCCCAGGCCTCGCTGCCGGCGGCCAGCGCCAGCTGGGCAGAGCGGTCGAGGCGCGGTGCACCCGGGAACTCGGGGAGCTTGAGGACACCCCGAGGAACCGCGGCGACCGGGAAGCGTACCGTCTCCGTCCCGAGCTCGACCTCGCGAACGGAATCGGCGGATTGGGGCGCGCACACGGCATCCCAGAGTGCCCGGGAACCGGTGCCGGCAGCGCTGATCGCACCCATCCCTGTAATCCAGATCGCCATATATCGAGGGCGCGAGTTTGGCGCAGGTCTTTACAGACCGCAAACGAACAGGGAGAGTGCTCAGCCCCAATGCGGCCGATCCCGAGAATATCCCCAGACGCGATCCGCGGGGCCGGTTTCGACGAGATCGTCGATGTCCGCTCGCCCGCCGAATACGCCGAGGACCATCTCCCCGGGGCGATCAACCTGCCGGTGCTCGACGACGCCGAACGGGAGCGGGTCGGAACGACCTACAAGCAGCGCAGCCCCTTCGAGGCCCGGCGCCTCGGGGCGGGGCTGGTCTCCGCGAATATCGCCCGGCACCTCGCCGGACACCTCGCCGAGAAAGAGGCGGGCTACAGCCCCCTGATCTACTGCTGGCGTGGCGGCGAGCGGTCGCGCTCGATGGCCACCGTGATCGATTCGATCGGGTGGCGCCCGCGGCTCCTCGACGGGGGCTACAAGGCCTACCGCGCCTTCGTCGCCAGCTCGCTGGCCGCGATCGTCGACAGGCGCCCCCGATTCCGCGTCATCGCCGGCCTGACCGGATCCGGCAAGACCTGGCTGCTGGGGCGCCTTGCCGCCGCGGGACAGCAGGTTCTCGACCTCGAGGGGCTCGCCGCACACAGGGGCTCCGCGCTCGGCGCGTGTCCCGGCGGCGGCCAGCCCAGCCAGAAGCGGTTCGAGAACCTGCTGTTCGAAGCCCTGCGGGACACCGATCCCGAACGCCCGATATATGTCGAATCGGAGAGCAGCCGGATCGGCGAGCGGCAGATCCCAGCCCCGCTATGGGGACATCTTCGCAGCTCGCCGGTCATCGAGATCGAGGCGCCCCTCCGCGCGCGCGCGGCATACCTGGTGTCGGACTACGAGCACCTGGTATCGGATCGCGACCTCCTCGCCGAGAAGCTCGAGAAAGTCCGCCCGCTCCAACCCGGGGAGCGCTTCGCCGAGTGGCAGCGGCGCATCGCGGATGGCGACTGGCAGAGTTTTGTCGAATCGATGCTCAAGCACCACTACGACCCCGCCTACCTGCGCTCGCGGGAGAAGATCTATAGCACCCCGCAGGTTTCGCTCCCCTTCGCCGAGGTCTCCGAGGCCGCCCTCGACGCGCTGGCCTCCCGGATCGTCGACCTGGAACCGCTCGCGCCCCGAACCGGGGATTAAACCGGGCGCCCGCGCATCGTAGGGAGATATGATCCACAGGGGTCTCATCCTGTCCGTCGGGGGCGCGTTGCTGCTGGGCACCGGGCCGGGCGACTCCGAAGAGCTGGAGTTCGCGCCGCGCCAGGTCATCGACAAACGCTTCCCCGCCATCAAGAGCCCGCCGCGGAGACCCGCGGGGAAAGCCCGCATGCGCGACGACGAGCTCCTGATCGGCGTCCTGCTCAACGGCGAGGCCTGCGCCTACCCCATCAACATGCTCACCGGACCGACCCGTGAGATCATCAACGACAAAGTCGGCGGCCGGGCGATCGCCGCGACCTGGTGACATCTCTGCCATAACGGCATCGTGTATGCCAGCGAGGTCGGGGGGCGCCGGCTCAACTTCACCGTCTCCGGGATGCTCTGGAAGCGCAGCCTGGTGATGCGGGACGAGGAGACCGGTTCGCTGTGGAGCCACCAGCTCGGGCGCGCGATGCGGGGGGAACTGGAGGGGGCCGAACTCGAGATGCTGCCATCGACGATGACCGACTGGGCGTCGTGGAAACGCCGCCATCCGGAGACCGCGGTCATCGACCTCCGCCGG
The DNA here is from genome assembly GCA_028280355.1 of Verrucomicrobiales bacterium. Taxonomy (GTDB): domain Bacteria; phylum Verrucomicrobiota; class Verrucomicrobiia; order Verrucomicrobiales; family DEV007; genus JANQMB01. Next base: position 3,992 of record JANQMB010000134.1, on the reverse strand, counting down.
ACCGCCGCCGACTTCACCCGCAAGCTCCAGCAGGAGGCCGGAAGATATGTCCTGGGTCTCGAGGGACGCCACACCAACAGGGCCTACCCTTACGACACCGCCCGCAAGATGGGCGTGATCAACGACACCCTCGACGGACAGCCACTGCTGGTGACCTACGACCCCGCCGGCGCCAGCGCCAACGCCTTCGTCCGCGAGCTCCCCGGGAGGGAGGGGGAGCCCGTCCAGTTCGCCCCGCAGGGGACCGACTCCATGCGCGACAGCCTGACCGGCAGCCGCTGGGACAGGCAGAGCGGGCGGGCGATCGATGGCGAGAAAAAGGGCGCCGCGCTAAAGCGGCTCCCCGGCGTCCCCTCGTTCGCCCGCGCCTGGAACGACTTCCACCCAGGGAGCTCGACCTATGGGGAATAGCCGGGCCGCTGTGGTCTCATACCGTCGAATTTCATTTGATCACTATGGCCACCACGATGAGTATAGGGGCGCCTGCCTATCTGACGCCCGCCATGGATGGTTCGGCGGGTGGGCGCGCTAGGAACATCGACGTGGCCAGACCAGACACCGAGAAGCTCGTCGATGAGTATTACCAGCCGCTGTTTCGGTTTGCCTACAGCCTGGCGAAGAACGAGCCGGACGCCGTCGACCTCGTCCAACAGACGTTCTTGCGCTGGGCGCAGAAGGGGCACCAGCTCCGCGACGCCAGCAAGGTCAAGAGCTGGCTGTTCACCACCCTGCACCGCGAGTTCTTGGGGGGGCGCCGCCGGGTCACCAAGTTCCCCAATGTGGAGATGGAGAAAGTCGAGGGGGAGCTGCCCAACATCGAACCCGCCGTCGTCGACTCGATCGACGCCGGCCTGGTGACCGACATCCTGCAACAGGTCGACGAGAAGTTCCGCGCCGCGCTGGCGCTGTTTTATTTCGAAGAGCACTCCTACAAAGAGATCGCAGCGACTCTGGACATCCCGATCGGCACGGTGATGTCGAGGATCTCCAGGGGGAAGGCCCAGCTGCGCGACCTCCTGGCCAAACTGGAGGGGCGGGGCGCCCTTGCGGGCAGGGCAGGATAGCGTATGTGACCCGACGAAGTTCCGATGGACATAGAAAGGGCAAAACAGATTCTCGAAGCCATCCACCGCGGCCAGTCCGCCGGTGATGCGTCCGAGCATGATGCGGCCTGCTCGCTGTTGGAGACGGACGGCGACCTGCAGCAGTGGTTCGAGGCCATGGCCGGCGAGCGCTCCGAGTTCGACCTGTCCATCGCCGCCAAGCTGCGCTCGCACCCCGTGCCCGAGGGGCCGCTGGACCAGATCAAATCGACGGTGGGGAGCCCGCCGTCGCCGATCGCGCGTTTCCTGTTGCCCGCCGCCGCGGCGGCGGCGCTTCTGGTCGCCGGGCTGTTCTTCCTCCCCCAGGGCGACGGTGGTGGCGAAATCGAGATCGCCCAGGCGCAGCGGACCGGCGGCACCCTGGAGGCCTTCCGCTCCGATATGGCGAACTTCGCCCTGAGCAACTTCAGCCTACAACACAAGGGGGGGAGCCTGCCCGAACTCACCAGCTGGTTGGGCGACCACGGCGGCCCCACCGGCAAGACCCTGAAGGGGAGCCTGGCCTCGTCGGCCGGGCTCGGCTGTGCGGTGGTCGGTTGGGGCAAGGAACGCGTTTCGCTGATCTGCTTCGAGAACGCCGGCGGCCAGGTGGTGCACATGTTCGTCGTCGACCGCTGCGCGATCGACTGTGCCGGCATCGAGACCCTGGTGGCGCAGAACGAGATGAAGCGCGACCTCGAGACGGCGGGCTGGGTCGATGACGAGAAGGTCTACCTGCTGGTAGGCGCGGCGCCGGAGGTGCACCTGAACACGGTGCTCTAGCCGGCCGCACCCAAGATGGCAGCGGAGCGCATCGGCCTGGCGGCGGGCGTCGCGGGGCACGAGTTCGTCCTGATGCCGGAGGCGGCCGCCTTCTGGCCGGCACAGGGCGCCCTGTTGGTCGCCGATCTCCACCTCGGCAAGGGCGCCGCGTTCAGGGCGTCCGGCCTCGGCGTCCCCGAGGTCGCCGCGGACGACCTGCAGCGGCTCGACCGGCTGTTGTCGCAGACCGCTGCGCGCCGGCTGGTGATCCTCGGCGATATGTTCCACGCGCCCGAGGGCCAGACGGGACCGGTCGAGGTCGAACTCGCCCGGTGGCGGGAGCGCAACGCCTCACTGGAGGTCCAGCTGACCCTCGGCAACCACGACCGCGAATGCGCGTCGCTGTTGGCGCGTTGTGGGATCGAGGCCACCACGCATCTCGAGATCGGTGGGCTGGAACTGCGGCACGAGGTGCCCGCCGAACCGGGGGGATACGCACTCGGCGGCCATCTCCACCCGGCGGTCTCCTTCAGCGACCAGACCGGGTCGTTCCGGCTGCCCTGCTTCTGGTTCACCGAAACCTTCGGCGTCCTCCCCGCGTTCGGCTCGTTCACCGGCACCCACGTCGTCGAGCGCAGGCGGGGCGACCGGGTCTTCGCCATCGCCGACGGCAAGATCCTGCAGGTGCCCTGAGCCCGGGCCCGCTACGATGGCTGCCCCTTGGTCTGCCCCTGTCCGCGGACGAGGTATTTGTAGGACGTCAGCTCGCGTAGGGCCATCGGCCCGCGGGCGTGCAGCTTGTCGGTGCTGATACCGATCTCGGCGCCGAACCCGAACTCCTCCCCGTCGCTGAAGCGGGTCGAGCTGTTCCAGAACACGGCGGCGGAGTCGACCCTCGCCATGAAGTCCTCCGCCGCGGCGGCGTCCCCGGTGACGATGCAATCGCTGTGGTGGGAACCGTACTCATTGATGTGCCGCACGGCCGCGTCCAGGTCTGGCACGGTCTTAACTGCGAGGATCAGGTCGAGGTACTCGGTGCTCCAGTCTTGCTCCTGCGCAAGGACGGCGCGCTCCCCGAGGACGGCGAGCGAGGCCTCGTCGGCGCGGAGCTCGACGCCCTTCGCCAGCAGCGCGTCGGCGACCTTCGGCAGGAATGCCGGCGCGATCTCGGCGTCCACCAAAAGGGTCTCCAGGGCGTTGCAGACGCCGGGCTTCTGCGTCTTGCCGTCGACCGTCAGCGCCACCGCCATCTCGGGGTCAGCGCCGCGATGGGCGAAGAGGTGGCAGATCCCGTCGTAGTGCTTGATCACCGGCATCCGTGCCATCGACACCACCGCCTCGATCAGGCCGGCGCCGCCGCGCGGGATGATCAGGTCGAGGTAGCGGTCCATCTCGGCCATGTGGCGCACGCTCTCGCGGTCGACGAAGGGCACCAGCTGGATGCTGTTCTCCGGCAGGCCGGCAGCCACGGCCCCCTCCCGCAGGGCGGCGGCGATGGCGCGGTTCGAGTGGATGGCCTCCTTGCCGCCGCGCAGGATGGTGGCGTTGCCGGCCTTGAGGCAGAGCACCGCGGCGTCGCTGGTGACGTTGGGGCGCGATTCGTAGATGATCCCAATGACGCCGATCGGCACGCGCCGTTGCTCGATCCTGATGCCGTTCGGCCGTCCCCAGTCGTCCATGATCTCGCCGACCGGATCCGGCAGCGCAGCCACCTGGCGGATGCCGTCGGCGACCGAGTCGAGGCGGCCCCGGTCGAGCCGTAGCCGGTCGGTCATCGCCGCCCCGAGGCCGGCCGCCTCCGCCGCCGCCAGGTCCTCGGCGTTCGCCGCCAGGACCGCCTCCGCCGAGGCGACCAGGTGGTCGGCCATCGAACACAGCGCGGCGTCCTTCGTCTCGGTCGGCAGCACCGCCAGCTGGCGCGAGGCGTCGAGGGCGTCGCGCCCCATCTGGTGGATCTCTTCTTTGATGTCCATGGTATCGCTAGCGCTAGATATCGAACCGCGTCCCGACGCCGCCCCCGGCGACGAGTTCGCCCAGCTGCCCGGGGGCGCGGCCGTTGGCGATGACCGCCGGGATCCCGGCGGCGACGGCGGCGCCCGCGGCCTCGAGCTTGGTGGCCATGCCGCCGACCGAGAACGAGCCCGTCTC
>JANQMB010000116.1 GCA_028280355.1 Verrucomicrobiales bacterium | reverse complement strand
CTGAACCTAGTGGGGGGTTCGACAGAGACAGGAGGGCGGGGTGCCCCAGCCCCCCGCCGTTCCTCTATTTTCGGTTCTCGGAGTTCGGAGTTCGGGTCTCGGCTTGGCGATCTACCCGATCGACGAACTCCGATCTACGAGCTCCGAGATCGGAGGCCTTGGCAGCGATGCGCTGCAGCAGCTCCAGGCGGTGCCGTTCGGGCGCCTCGTGGAAGACCGGCTTGCGCAGCAGTTCGAGGTCGCCCCGCTGGCCGAGCTGTAGGACGCCCCAGGTCGCGGGGATCTCGTGCTCGCTCATGATCCCGGGGGCGACCACGGCATAGAAAGTGTTGGCGCAGCGGTAGCGCACCATGCGGTCGAACTTGGTGCGGCCGTGCAGCCGGCATTCGAGGACCCCGATCTCGCGCGCGGGCTTGTGGAAGCCCTCGTGGGGGAGGTCGGAGAAATCGTGGCGGTCGAACTCCGGGAACAGCGTCTCGCCGCGGCGCAGGTCCGGGTGGTGGACCCCGAGCTGGCGGGCGAGCTTGTCCATCCGCGCGCGGCATGTCGCCAGCCGGTCGCGGGTCTCGGCCTCCGGCCGGGCGTCCTTCAGATAGTCGGGCCGCCTCGCCTTGCATTCGAAGATCGCCGTGTGGCCGACGCTCGCCCCCTCGCCCTCGATCTGCCTCACCGGCCGGTAGGCGGCGGCGTCGGCGCGGTACCCCGAGTTCGGGACGCGGACCTCGGGGGCGCCGCAGCGGTACCCCATCTCGCCCGCCCAGCGCAGGGCCGCCCGCTTGAGCAGTCGGTGGGTGGCGGACTCTCCGGAGGCCATCGGCGGTTCGGTGGGTGAACCAGAACCTGGCGCCGCAGCGCGGACAAAGCGATTGATTTCACCCGCGCGGTGGGGAACCTGTGCCCGCCCACCACCCGGATGCCGCCTCCGACCCCGTTCCTGCTGATCGACATCAGCAACTCGATGACCAAGCTGGCGCCCGCCGACACCTCGGCGCTGGCCGCCGAGCCGCTGGCGATCCCCACCGAGGAGGTCGACGAGGCGGTCCTGGGCGACCTGCCCTGGGAGGCGCCGGACGGGGGCTTCCTCGCCGTGTTGTCGTCGGTCGTCCCCGGGCGCGACGCGGCGGTCGAGCGGGCGTTTGGCAAGAACCGCCTGCTCAAAGTCTCGCCGGCGCTGGAGCTCGGCGTCGACATCGACTACCCCGACCCCTCGACCATCGGCGCCGACCGCCTCGCCAACGCGGCGGCCGCGGTGTTCTTCTACGGCGCGCCGGTGGTGGTGGTGGATTTCGGCACCGCGCTCACTTTCGACATCGTTTCGGCGGCCGGCGCCTACGTCGGCGGCGTGATCGCCCCGGGCCTGGCGGCGATGACCGACTACATGTATGACCACACGGCGCTGCTGCCGCGCATCGACCTCGCCGAGCCGGCCGAGGCCATCGGCAAGTCCACCGAGGCGGCGATGCGCGCCGGGGCGGTGATCGGTTACCGCGGCCTGGTGCGGGAGATCCTCGCGTCGATCGGCGGGGAGCTCGGCGGTGACCGGCCGCCGGTGGTCGCCACCGGGGGGTACGCGAAACTCATCTCCGAGGGGATCCCCGAGATCAGCCTCGTGCACCAGAACTTGACCCTCGAGGGCCTGCGCATCATCGCCGGCCTGAATGCCGGGAGATGAGCGGCGGGCCGGAGACAGCGGGGCGCCGTGCGGTGGGGGTCGACTTCGGTGGGACGTCGGTGAAGATCGCCGTGCTGCCCGACATCCTCGGGGAGGGCGCGCGGCGGCCGGTGGTGTTGCCGACGGCGGACTACCCGACCGCCGACGCGCTGATGGCGGCCATGGCGGCGGCGGTCAACGCCCTGCAGGCGGAATATGGAGACATCGCGGCGGTGGGCTGCGGCGTCCCCGGCCTGGTGGATTTCGATGCCGGGCTGGTCAACCACGTCTCCAACGTCCCCGGCTGGGAGGACGTGCCGCTGCGCGCGCGCCTCGAGGCGGAGACCGGGCTGCCTGCGCTGGTCGACAACGACGCCAACTGCATGGCCTACGCCGAGTGGCGCCACGGCGCCGGCCGAGGATACCGGAACCTGGTCGCGCTGACCCTCGGCACCGGCATCGGGGGCGGCCTGATCATCGACGGCTCGCTCTATCGCGGCAGCCGCTTCGCGGCCGGCGAGCTGGGTCAGATGTCGATCGACTACCAGGGCCGGTCGGGCCCCTACGGGCAGCCAGGGTGCATCGAGGCCTACATGGGCAACCGCCAGATCAGCGAGCTGGCCGCGGCGCGCATGCTCGACCGCGAGCCTCCCGAGGGCGGCTGGACACCCAAGGCGGTCTCGGAGCTGGCGGCCGCGGGCGACCCGGTGGCCTGTGACATCTGGGTCGAGATCGCGGACTGGTTGGGCTCGCTGTTAGCCAGCGTGGCCTGGCTGCTGAACCCGCAGGCCTTCGTGATCGGCGGCGGGGTCGCCCAGGCCTCCGACCTGCTGTTCAGACCCCTGGAGCGCCGCGTCCGCGAACTTGTCTCGGACGTCGTCTCGGACGGCCTGCGCATCCTGCCCGCGCAGTTCGGCAACGAGGCCGGGATCATCGGCAGCGCCGCGCAGGCGCTGGACGCCGTCGACCGCGGGAGGCGGGAGCTCCCCTAGCCCCGCGGGGACTCCGCCGGCGCCCCCCGGCTACTTGGCCTCCAGCCGGTAGTGGCCGATCACCTTCCAGTCGAAGAGGCAGTCCTGCAGCACCGGGCCAGCACCGATGTTGTGCACGATCCACGGCCGGCCTGGGGCGTCGGGGTTCTCGACCACCACGCCGATATGCCACAGGCCCCTGCCGGTCAGGTCCCAGGCCACCAGGTCGCCGACCCGGTAGTCGGACGCCTTCCCGGTCACCGGCAGCCTGGCGCCGCGGCGTTCGAGATAGCGCTGTAGGTTCGGCACCCGCCGGTGGTCGATGTTGCGGTCGGGGCGCTTGGCGCCCCAGTTCTTGGGGTACTTCGAAAAGTTCGCGCGCATGTCCTCGTGCACCTCCTTTTGCAAATCGATGCCGACCTCGCGCAGCGTGCGGATCACCACGTCCGTACAGACACCGGTGTCGGCGGGCACGTCGCCGCCGGGGTAGTCGAGGACGACGTAGGCCGGGTCGTATCGCACCTTCGCCTCGAGGCGGCCGAGGGCGGCCTTCTCGATCTCCGTTGCGAACGCCGTCCTCGGCAGGGGCTCCCCGCCCGCACCGCAGGAGGCGGCCGCCAGACAGAGCGAGACGGGTAGGGTCGGGGACATGCGCATGGGGGAGAGATACGTCGCCCGGGCGCCGGTCTTTCAACCGTCGGCCGCCGCCCCCGGGGGCTGGCCGGCAGCCTCCCCGGCGGGCGCCGCCGAATAGTCCGCCGAGGCGAGGATCACCAGCGTCGACATCAGCAGGGCGAAGACCAGGACGTTCGACGAGATGGCGGTATAGAACGCGGGGTAGAAGTAGCCGGCGGGGCGGTCGGAGTCCTCGTCGATCTCCCCGATCTGGCCGAGGTAGACGAACAGGTGGGCGACCAGCACTAGGCCGGCCGCGGCGATAAACATCCACCCCACCAGCGGCCTGTTGAGATACGGCGAACCCTGGGCGGCGGCTTTGAGGGGTTCGACGAAACCGAGCAGCGCGAAAGCGGACACCCCGACGATCGTCGCGCCCCCGAGCTTGGGCACCTTCAGCCAGACCGCGGATAGCTTCTTCCACGTCGGCGCGCGGTCCGGCCCGATCAGCCGGACGACGAATAGCGCGGCGACGATCAGGGAGAACAGCACCGGGTGCCAGGAGCGGAACGGCTCGTTGCCGAGCGTCCAGAGCAGGGCTTTGATGGCGAGCGCCGCTAGCGGCAGGACGAAGGCGAGGAGCACGACGATCCCACCTAGGATGCTGGCCGCCGGGTGTTTGAGGCAAGAGATGAGGGAGCCTGGGTCGAAGCCGTGTCGGGGCCCGGCAACCGCTTCGAAATGTGGTAGGCCGGGGGACCTAAGGGCGAGGATCAGGATCGCCAGGAGTGGCGCAGCCGTCAGTCCGATCCGGAAGACGCTCGGGATGCTCTCCGCCGAGAGGCGCGTTAACAACAGCATCGCGACACCCAGCAACAGCGGGATCCCGATGTAGACCCCCGCCGCCTTTGCCACCTTTACCATCGTCGTGTCCCGTCTCGATATCCTGCGCCCTGGGTACGGACTGGCCCGCCGCCCGGATGGGGTGACCTTGGGTGACCGGCCGGCGGCGGGCAAGCGAATTCCCCGTGTCTGCAGCGGGTCCCGCGGTCCCCTAGAGCAGCTTGAATTGAGATACGACTTCTGCGGGGAGCAGATCTCGCGCCAGGCGGCGGCCTCATCGAGGCCGCCCTACCTTCGCCCATGGCGTCCGCGCACCCGCGACGCGGTAGGGCGCTCTCGCCGAGAGCGCCGTGGGGGGCGATGCCGGCCTCGTCTAGCGGGGTGCAACTCGTTTCAAGGTGCCCTAGGCCGCCCTCGCCAGCAGCTTCTTCTGGTACTTGCCCTGCACGATGTCGATCAGCACCAACACCGCGATGACGAAGTAGAAGGTCGCCTTGCTCATCGCGGTGACCTCGTGGCCGAACAGGTGGAGGTGCGCCTTGTGCGCGCCCTCCGACAACAACATGATGCCGACGATGAACAGGATGAACAGGCCGAGCACCTCGTAGAGCCGGTTCTTGGAGAGGAACTTGGAGATGCTGTCGGCCAGGACGATCATCAGCACCCCGCCGATGACGATGGCGGCCGCCATCACCCAGAAGTTGTCGGTGAGCGCCATCGCGCTGAGGATGGAGTCGAAGGAGAACACCAGGTTCATCAACACGATCCAGAAGATCACCTGCCCGGCGGACTTCGGCTTCTTGTCCCCGGCGTGCTCGAGGTCGTGCGTCCCGATCATGTGGAAGATCTCCTTGGTCGCGGTGTAGATGATGAACACCCCGCCGGCGAGCACGATCACGCTCTCGACGTTGAACGATCCGGAGAACCAGCCGCCCTCGGGGATCGTCAGGAAAGGTTCGACAAACAGCGAGATCAGCTTGGTGAGGACGAACAGCAGCACGATGCGCAGCACCACCGCCATGCCGATGCCGATCTTGCGCACCGCCGCCTGCTTGTCCTCGGGGGCGCGCTTCGACTCCAGCGAGATGTAGAGCAGGTTGTCGAAACCGAGCACCGCCTGGAGCAGCACGAGCATGAGCAGGGTGAAGACGATGTTGAGCCAGTCCATGAGAGGCGGAGTTTGTTAGTGTTCAGTTTTCAGTATTCAGCAAGGGGGTTCGGGCGATCCGCCTAGGAACTACACCGGGGTAGTTTTGGCGGTCTCCCAGGCGGATTCGAGTTCGTCGGTGCTGGCGGCGGCGGCGGAGCCCCCGGCGGATTCGAGGAGTTCCTCGACCTTGCGGAAACGGCGGGCGAACTTCTCGTTGGCGGCGGCGAGCAGGGACTCGGGGTCCATCTTCAGCTTGCGCGCCAGGTTGACCACCGCGAACAGCAGGTCGCCGAGCTCCTCGGCCAGCGCCGCCTCGTCGCGGGCGCCATCGTCGCCCAGCACCTCCTCGACCTCGTCGAGCTCCTCGCGGATCTTCGGGATCACCGCCGCCGCGTCGGGCCAGTCGAAGCCGACCTTCTCGACCTTCTTCTGCATCACCGCCGCCCGCATCAGCGCGGGGATCCCGCCGGGGATGCCGTCGAGGACGCCCCCCTTGGCATCGCCTTTCTCGGCCCGCTTGATCTCCTCCCAGCGCTTGAGCACTTCACCGCTGTCGCCGGCCTCGTCGTCGCCAAACACGTGCGGGTGGCGGCGCACCAGCTTGTCGCCGACCTCGGCGGCGACCTCGTCCAGCCCGAAGCGGCCGGTCTCGGAGGCGATCTCGCTCTGCATCACCACCTGCAGGAGCAGGTCGCCGAGCTCCTCGCGCATGTGCTCGACGTTGTCGGTGCGGATCGCGTCGGCCGCCTCGTAGGCCTCCTCGAGCAGGTTGGGGATCAGGCTCTGCTGGGTCTGCTCGATGTCCCAGGGGCAGCCCCCCGGGGCGCGCAGCAGGTGGACGATGGCGCGCAGCCGGTCGATGGCGGGCAGGCTCGGGTCGGGCGGCTGGTGCATGGCCCCGATATAGCAGACGGCGCGGGGAAATCCAGCCCGCGGGGGCTGTGCGGTACCGCGGGGCAGCGGCGGCCGCGAAGCGGGGGATTGCCACCGGTCCGATCGGGTGTATCTCATGCGATGGACGCCTCCGAGATCGGCCACCAGAAGCTCAAGGACTGGGTCGCCAGCATCGCCGCCCACTGCCGGCCGGACGCGGTGCACTGGTGCGACGGCACCGATGCGGAATACGAGCGGCTCTGCGGCGAGCTGGTCGATGCCGGCACCTTCATCAAGCTCGACGAGGAGAAGCGCCCGGGCTGCTTCCTCGCCCGCTCCGACCCGGGGGACGTCGCCAGGGTCGAGTCCCGCACCTTCATCTGCAGCAAGCGCCAGGTCGACGCCGGGCCGACCAACAACTGGGCCGACCCGGAGGAGATGCACGCGACCCTGTGGGGCCTGTTCGACGGCTGCATGCGCGGCCGCACCATGTACGTCATCCCCTTCTGCATGGGGCCGACCGACTCGCCGCTGGCCCAGGTCGGGGTCGAGATCAGCGACTCGCCATACGTCGTCGTCAACATGCGCATCATGGCGCGCATCGGCAACCAGGTGCTCGAGCGGCTCGGGCCGGACGGCGAGTTCGTGCCCTGCGTGCACAGCGTCGGCATGCCCCTCGCCGACGGGGAGGGCGACGTGCCCTGGCCCTGCAATGAGACCAAGTACATCGTCCACTTCCCCGACGAGCGGGCGATCTGGAGCTTCGGCAGTGGTTATGGTGGCAACGCTTTGCTAGGGAAAAAATGCCTAGCCCTGCGCATCGCCAGCGCGATGGCGCGCGACGAGGGCTGGATGGCCGAGCACATGCTGATCCTCGGCTGCGAGTCGCCGGACGGCGAGAAGACCTTCGTCGCCGCCGCTTTCCCGAGCGCCTGCGGCAAGACCAACTTCTCCATGCTGATCCCGCCCGACGCCTACGAGGGCTGGAAGGTCACCACCATCGGCGACGACATCGCCTGGCTGAAGCCCGGCCGCGACGGGCGGCTGTATGCGATGAACCCGGAGGCGGGCTACTTCGGCGTGGCGCCCGGAACCTCGGAGCACTCGAACCCCAACGCCATGGCGGCCATGGCGAAGAACACGATTTTCACCAACGTCGCGCTGACGGCGGACGGCGACGTCTGGTGGGAGGAGATGACCGACGAGCCGCCGGAGGGGATCACCGACTGGAAGGGGCGCCCGTGGTCGCCGGGTTCCGGGGAGCCGGCGGCGCACCCGAACTCGCGCTTCACCGCGCCGGCCGAACAGAACCCGGGCATCGACCCGGCATACGACTTCCCGGACGGGGTGCCGATCGACGCGATCATCTTCGGCGGCCGCCGCCCGGGCACCATGCCGCTGGTCTACCAGGCCTTCAACTGGACCCACGGCGTCTACATCGGCGCCACCGTCGGGTCGGAGACCACCGCCGCGGCAGAGGGGGAGGCCGGCGTCGTGCGCCGCGACCCGATGGCCATGCTGCCCTTCTGCGGCTACAACATGGGCGACTATTTCCAGCACTGGATCGAGATGCGCAGCTATATCAAATACCTGCCGCGCATCTTCCACGTGAACTGGTTCCGCCGCGACGAGGACGGCAACTTCCTCTGGCCGGGCTTCCGGGAGAACATGCGGGTGTTGGAGTGGATCATCGAGCGCTGCCGCGGCCGCATCCCCGGCCACGAGACGCAGATCGGCTGGATCCCGCACTGGGAGGACTTCGAGACCGAGGGGCTCGAGGGGTTCACGCGGGAGGACTTCGAGCGCGTCATGGCGATCGACCGGGAGGATTGGAAGCGCGAGTTCCTCTCGCAGGGCGAGCTCTATCTCAAGCTGCACGACCACCTGCCGAAGGAGCTCGTCTTCCAGCGGGAACTCCTGGCCTCGCGGCTCTAGGCCAGACCCCGCGACCGGCTCGTGCGACCGTTGGGTCCGCCGAGTTTTTTATAAAGTTTCCGGCGGCCCGCCCGCCCGCTCTGCCCCGCCGGCGAAGTTGGCCGCCGGCGCATTTTTGTTGAAAGGCCGGGATCCGGGGGGCGTTGTCCTTGGGTTAAACCGCCTGTTGCCAACCGACCCAGCCCATGTCCCAACCGAACACCTTCCAGCGCGCCGTCCGCCGAACCTTCTTCTGGCTCTCCGGGGCCTCGACCGACAGCCTCGAGAGATGCCCGGAGTGGGAGCAGCGCAAGTACGTGGCCTTCGGCGCCACCGTGCTCGTGCCGACCGCCTTCGCGATCCTCGCCAGCGCCTATGCGATGTCCACCCTGACCTCGGACCCGCTGGTCATCACGGCGGTCAGCCTGGTCTGGGGCTTCATTATCCTGACCATCGACCGGGCGCTGCTCGCCACCTACCGCTCGTACCAGCCGCTGCTGCGCAAGCTGGGGCAGTTCGCGCTGCGCATCGTGGTCGCCGTGCTGATGGGGCTGACGATCTCGCACCCGCTCACGCTGCTGTTGTTCAAGGACACGGTGAACTCGGTGATCGAGGAGGAGCGCGAGGCGGAGATCGTCGCCCTGCGCGACGAGTTCGCGGCCGACAAGGCGGAGGTCGAGACGCGCCTGACCAACGTCGAGACCCAGATCGACGCCCTGCGCGGCCAGCGCGACGCCACCTACCAGGCGAACTTCATCGTCGAGAACGATAAGGTGGGTGGGGCGGCGCCGGCCGACGGGCTCGACGACGAGGCGCGCGCCGCGCTCGAGGCGAAGATCGGCTCGGCGACCGGTGCGCAGGTCGCCCGCATCGCCGAGGTCGAAGCCTCCAGCGCGGGCCTGCAGACCGACTACCAGAAGCTGCAGGGCGAGCTCGACTTCTGGCAGCGCGAGTTCGAGCGGGAGGTCAACGGCCAGCGCAGCGGCATCGTCGGCCTCGGGCCGCGCGCCCGCAGCATCCGCGACGACCAGCTCGCCTGGCGGCGCGCCGAGACCAAGCGCCTCAGCGACCAGCTGGAGGCGCAGACCTCCGAGCTCGGCCAGCTGCGCGGCATGGTCGCCGCGACAGAAGAGAGGGTCACCGGCGAGTTCCTCGCCGCCGCCGCGGTGCAGGCGGAGGCGGAGCAGGCCGAGCGCGATCGGGTCGCCGCCCTGAACCACAAGGTGCAGGAGAGGCAGGTCGACCTGTTCATCGAGCAGCAGAAGGCCGTCCGCGACGGCATCGACACGCAGATCGCCGCGCGCACCGCAGAGCTCGAGCGCCTGCAGGGGGAGATCGCGGCGCTCGCCGACGACGAGCGGGGCCGCATCGAGGCCATCGCCGCCGAGCCGCGGCGCGACATCCTCACCCAGACCCTCGCCCTGCACGGCCTGTTCGGCGCCGGGGAGGAGGGCGGCCAGTTCGCCCTGATCGCCTACCTGGTCCTGGCCGGCCTGTTCATGCTGGTGGACACCATCCCGCTGGTCGTGAAGTTCTTCTCCAAACCCGGCCCCTACGACACGCTGGTCGACTGCGACGAGGTGCGCTACGACAAGGAGCGCAAGGCCTTCCTGAACAGCTACGAGACCTACATGGACGGGCTCGAAGGCGGCGGCCTCCTGCTGGCGACCAAGAACAACCGCCCGCTGGAGCAGGCCCTGATCGAGGGCGTCGACCGCTCGCGGGCGGCGAAGGAGTTCCTCGAGCACCTCATGGAGCTGGAGCGCTCCTTCGAGGAGCGCATGGAGACCGAGCGCGTGCGGCTGGCCGAGAGGGGCGAGTCGGGGTCCAAGCACGCCCAGGTGCTCGAGGAGATGGCCGAGACCTTCTACGCCGACCTGCGCGGGCGGATGGAGTCTTTCTTCGTCAGCGGCCCCGAGGCGCCCGCCCGTGCCTGATGCGTTGACCCGCCCTCAGCGCAGGCGGATGAGTACCTCGTTGCGTCGCAGCGCCCGCGGCGTCCAGGGCGGGTCGTAGTAGGCGAAGATCGGAGCGCCGGTATCCCCTTTCAGGCCGGCCTTCTCCAGGGCGGTGCGCAGGCGCGCGGCGGCCTTCCGTTCGGCCTCGGTCGAGCGGCTCCCCCTGAAGCGCAGCGCGGCGTATCTGCCGCCCTCGATCTCGGCCAGGTAGACCTGCTCCGAACCGGGCTCCGGTGCGCCAGCCTCGGCGACGCCCTCCGGCAGGACGAAGCTCATCGCCCCGCCCTCGCCGCCGGCCTCCATGAAGACCGGGGTGGTCATGGCGATCTTCTGCCCGGCGGCGTTGCCCTTGTCGATATAGCGGAACAGGCGCATGAAGCGGGAGTCGCGCTGCCCCCTGTCCGCCGCGGGGTCCATCTTGGTGCTGACCACCTTCATCGCCGGATAGCGTCTCACCTCGAAGCCGTCCTGTTTCGACTCGACTTTGTAGCGCGGGCTCTCGTAGCCGGCGCGGCTGAGCTTGAGCCCGCCGTAGGCGATCGCGGGCACGGTGAGCACGGCCAATACGGGTAGAGCCTTCGTCTTCATGCCAAGGGGAACGTCGGATCCCGCGGGGCGGACCTGTCGGGGCTCCCCCGTGGGGCTTGCGGAGGGGGCAAATCTGCCCACTTTAGCCCGCACCATGGGACGAGCTTTCGAATACCGCCGCGCCGCCAAGGAGAAACGCTGGGACAAGATGTCCAAGATCTTCCCCAAGCTGTCCCGGTCGATCACCATGGCCGCCAAGTCGGGCGGCCCCGACCCCGAGTCGAACCATTCCCTGCGCACCGCCATCGCCAACGCCAAGGCGGAGAACATGCCCAAGGACAACATCGATAAGGCGATCAAGCGCGCCTCCGGTAAGGACGCCGCCGAGTTCTCCGAGGTGAACTACGAGGGCAAGGGGCCGGGCGGGGTACTGATCTTCGTCGAGACCGCCACCGACAACACCAACCGCACGGTCGCCAACCTCAAGACCATCTTCAGCAAGAACGGCGGCGAGATGGTGCAGACCGGATCGCTCGAGTTCATGTTCTCGCGCAAGGCCGTCGTCCAGTTCCCGGTCGCCGAGGGGATCGACATCGAGGAGGTCGAGTTGGAGCTCATCGACCACGGCCTCGAGGAGATGGAGGTCAACGAGGGCACCGCGTACGCATACGGTGACTTCACCGCCTTCGGCACCCTCACCGCCGCGGTGGAGAAGCTCGGCATCGAGAACGTCAAGGCCAAGCTGCAGCGCATCCCCACCTCGCCGGTCGAGATCGACGAGGCCGCGATGGAGGAGGTCGAGAAGCTGGTCGACAAGCTCGAGGACGACGAGGACGTCCAGGCGGTCTACACCAACATCGCCTAGCCGGCCAGCTGGCCGGGGTGTCGGCCGACCCATCGACATATCCGGATATGTTTGACTAACATTATCTCAGATACCGCAGAAGATAGAGCTTGACTTTCCCGTACCCCCGTGTTATAACGTCGGCCACAGTAACGATTTCGAACCCGATGTCACCAACACACAACACCAACAAGATACCTGCCGCCGGGAGGCGTTGGTACGAGATGCCCAGTTGCTTTGGGTATCTGGCCAACCATCCGGGCCGGGTCATCGGCGCGGTGTTGGGGCGGGAGTCCCTTGGCGGCGATACTCAGAAGGGGGGCAGGCTCACGTAAGGATCAAAGACCTTTTAGGATTCGCGTGAGCCCTGCATTCCGAGAGGAGGCAGGGTTTTTTATTTGTTGGTAAACAACGACTTACAGATGGCGCCCGAAGGGCGTACAGACTTGGAAAGACAGCGATTTAGACATACGACATAGCCGGAAAACAAGACCCGCGACCAGCGGCAACTGGTCGCGGGCCCGAGAGGCGACATTGACCGGGACGGGCCCGGGGGCTGTGCGCATCTGCTGATGCACAGTATACCCGGATAGCCTGGCCCAGTCAAAGACAGGTGAGCTACGCTCTTTAGCTAGCAAATTCCTGGCAACAACGCCCCCGGTTCCAGCGACCGATGAGGCTTCCAGTCAGGGAGGTGCGCCGAACGAAGCACCGAAACGTCCGTCGAGAAATCCCGCGGCTACCGAGTAACGACCGGCAACGGTGTTCGTCCTTTAATATTGCGGGCGGCGGCGCGCGTGCGCCCCGCCCGCCCGACGACTGGCCGCGCCCGCGCCGCCCGCGAAGATGCCCCCCCCTTGACCGGCAACGGCAGAACCGCCCGAACTCAGCAAACCAAGGAGTGCCACCAGGCCGCACCGAGTGCGCCGGTGGCCATATTTGAACCACGGGCGCTGCATCGCCACCGCCGTCCGGGGGTGACTTCCCGGTCCAAGCGCGGGCGCGGCCAGATCCGTCGAAAGAAAAATTCCAAGTGGACAAATTGTGTCGCGCACCAGCGTGCCGTCGGGTCTCCAAAGCCGGACTGGCTAGGGGCAGCACCTAGGCGGCATGCCACTTTCTCAGTGATCACCGATCACTGAGAACCAGGGGGTGTGGTGTCAAAAGATAGCACGGCTGCCTTGCAAGCAGCAGGATCCGGGGCAGTACCGGCCACCTCCACCAATTTCAGAAAGGGCGACGGGGCGCCAGAACCGAGAGACGCGGCGGCATCGATGATGTCGCCGGACGCACGAGGACCGGTCTGGCCGTCCGTCGCCCGATCGAACACAGTGACGAGGGTGAAGAAGCCGAACCGCGTGCCTTGGGAGCACGAGAAAGCAGGTGCGAGTCCTGTCGTCGCTACCAACTTGGACATCGTTGCAGGCCAGGAAGTCCTGATCTGGGGCTCATATCCCTGGAATCCCGGGGCGGTACCGGGGCCTGCGTCCATTTGCCTAAAGGTGCTGTTCCGGCTAGCGGCCTGTAAACCCGTCGTCGTTAAACAAAGTCGGAAGCTGACGAGTGGAGCGTTACCACCAGCACCTACCAATCCCCGGTGGTGAAAGAGGATCATGCCGGATTGTTAGTCCGTGAGTTCTTGGTGCGAATCCAAGCTGGGGAGCCATTTTCGAGGGAGGCTCGCAAGGCTGGCGTGCTTATCGCTCTTGACAGCCCGATGCGGAGCGTTCCGTGTCCCGCCGGAGGCGGGATCAAACCGTGATGACCTTACCGGTTGTGGGAGTTCGGTCCTCTCAGCCTCCGCCAACTCCCAGTCCCAGATTGTCCCGTAGCTCAATAGCAGAGCAGCCGTCTGATAAACGGCAGACCTTGGAGCGTAACCAGGCGGGACGACCAGATTTTCGATGGCCGTGTAGCTCACGTAGGAGAGCGCCTGTCTGAAGAACAGGAGGGCAGGGTGCAACTCCCCGGCGGCCACCAGGTCTTGCGGCCTACGGCCGCTGAGGTCGGAGATCGAAGTTCGGAAATCGGCTGATGACACAGCCCGAACTCCCATCTTCCAACTTCGATATCCACAGCCATCGGCTGCTTACCCTGCCCCATTGTTGTAATAGTAGCATGGCTGTCTGTCGAGCAGCCGGAGCCGGAGCGTAACCGGCATGGGGTGCCAACCCTGTTGCGGCCTGCGGCCGCAAAGTTGGGAGATCGGAGTTGGGAGGAGGGGAAACGCGACTCGAACTTCGATCTCCGAGTCCCGATTTTCGCGCGGCGTAGCCGCGCAACCGAGATATCCGCGTGGTGTAAGAGAGGCATATCGTCGTGCGAAGGCGAAGGATCAGGTGCAAGTCCTGGCGCGGATGCCAGTTTCCCTTCCCTTGAAGCATTTTAGTGATGCAGCGGTCTTTTAAACCGCAGAAGTAGGGGCAGTACCTACCGGGGGAACCATTTTCTAACGATGGGGGTCATGGTGTAACGAGCGAGCATTCGACTCTGTGAAAGTCGCGGTGCGGGTGCGAATCCCGCTGTCCCCACCAGTTTTTCCAAACTTGGGCAATCCCGATCGGATCGCCATGTCACGACGCCGTGGCCGAACAGCGAGGCAGGTGGCTGCAACCCACCCGATGCAGGTGCAATTCCTGTCGGCGTCTCCATGCATTTATCTTGCGTCAATCGTCTACCAGCAAGGACGCCTGCCTTCGTGCCGCCTGCGGCGGCTCCTGCGGAGAGGCTTCGCTCTAGAGTTCGCAGCTCCGCTGCCGGGCAGTCAAACCGGGCTCCCCGGGGCAATGCCTCGCCACGAAGTGGCTGCATGGGGCCGCGCAGCGGTACCTGCATGGACGGAGCGGAGTCAACACCGGGGTGCCAGACCACCATTTTCTGGGGGCTTAGTTTAAAAGTAGAGCGCCTCTCTTACAAAGAGGAAGCGGGGGAGCATTACCTCCAGCCCCTACCATGCGGTATTCGTCCAATAGCAGGATGCGGGTACGCCATGCCCGAGACCCCGGAGCATAACCGGGATGCCGCACCAGTTTCGGACAGATCCTCTGTGGCAGAGAAAGAAATGCACTCCTCTCGTAAAGGAGACCATGCCGGTGCGACGCCGGCCGGAGGAACCAGTTTTCGGACCCGCTCCTGTAGCTCAACGGAGCAGAGCACTGAGCTTCTAACTCAGAGGTTGCAGGTTCGAATCCTGCCAGGAGCTCCAGGGGCGGTCTCGCCTGAAAACCGGACACTGGAAACTAGCAAACTCTTTACGCCCACGTAGCCCAACAGCAGAGGCGCCGGTCTCAGAAACCGGAGGTTGCAGGTGCAAGTCCTGCCGTGGGTACCAATTTCATGGCTCCTGTAGCTCAACGGAGCAGAGCGCTGGGCTTCGAACCCAGAGGTTGCAGGTTCGAATCCTGCCAGGAGCACCAGGGGCGGTCTCGCTTCGCAGGAATGGGTGCCGCGATTGCGGCCGGGCAGTCTGCCAGGAGCACCAATATTTTTTCCGGAGCCCTAACCGGACAAGTGTGCCGGCGTCGCCTGCTAAGCGATCGGCTCTGTTTTCACAGTGTGGTGCAAGTCCACAGGGCTCCGCCATCGCCTTTGCCCGCATGCCCCTGTCGTCTATGGAACGTAGGACGCCAGCCTTTCAAGCTGGAAAACCGGGATAAGCCCCGGCAGGGGTGCCAATCCTTTGGCAGCGCTGGCGGTGCGAGCACCCGCAGGGTGCACTGCCTGCCGCGAAGCGGCCCCCCTGAGGCGGAGCCCGACCGTAGAGCTCGCCGTAAGGCGGGATAGGCCCCGGCAGGGGTGCCAGTTCCGATTCCCGGGTCGTCTAACAGCAGGACTCCGGCCTTTGAAGCCGGCGATGATGGTGCGAGTCCATCCCCGGGAGCCAGTTTCGATAGGGGCGGCGCGGCAACTTGTCCGTCGGCGCCGCGTCGCCCCGGGGCCGCGAGCCCCCCGACACGATCTCCAAACCCCCAGAACAACACAAGAGAAGACAAAATGAATACCCATGCGATCGAGAGGCACTTCGATCAGATGGGTGCCCGGATCACGATCCGTAGGCCACAGCCACCCTCCGGCGGCCGCGCCCTCTGGTGGAACCCACCGGGCGACTACTCCCTCGATGTCGAACATCTGCGAGACGGTGACCGGTTCGTCTTGACCGTCCCCGAGGCGATCGAAGACCGCGCCGAGTTCACCGTACTGCAGTCGAGGCCGAAGGACCGCCACCTCCTGCTGATGGCGCGCCGGGACGAGTATTCGGATATCGACCGTTTCCTGTGCGGGCACGACGAGAGAGAGTGGTTCGTCGCCGCTGTGCCTGGCGCGGTGTCGACCGTGGCCGGCGCGATGGAGTCGCTGAAGCCGGCATCCGTGATCGACGCGCAGGCGAGGGCTGGCCTCGGTGCAAGCCGCACATCGTCGAGGAGCTCTACCGCTCTGGCGGCGAGCGTGTCTATGTGTGCGACCGCTACCCGCGCGGCGTTTCGGAGAGGCGCCGCAAGGAGATCATCGCCCGCCGGCGCGAGGCCAAGGCCTGGAACTGGCAGCTGATGGTCCGCGGCGCCACGGTCTACGCGAGAGGTGCGATCCGGCACCCAGACCACAGGACGATCCGGTTGCACGGGTGGCACGAGGTGCTCATGAACACCGAACACCAGAGCCGTACCATGCGACATGTGGCGTTCCTGGATTGAAGTGTGACCAACCGCCGGGCGCCCGCGGCGATGGCCGTGGGCGCCCGGTATGCCCTCCGGGGCGATTCCATCGACTGATCTCACAACCAGCCAATTTGCAAACTAACTAACTAACCAACCAACCAGCCATGTCTGTAATCACCATCGCGAGAAAGGGCGGCCTCTCCGCGATGGCCGCCGACACGCAGAGCACCACCGGGTCGCGCAAGCAGGTGGCCGGCCTCAAGGTCGGCGCCTCGAAGATCCTCTGCTTCGAGGGGACCTACCTCGGTTTCGTGGGCTACTCCGCACATGGGATCGTGTTCGCGGACCTGATCCGGAAACACGGCAGGAAGCTGGACTTCGCCGGGCGGACCAGGATCTTCGAGACCGCCCAGCGCGTGCACGAGATCCTGACCGACGAGTACCACCTGCGCACCTCGGAGGGCGACTCGGAGCAACCGTACGATTCGAGCCAATTGGTGTTTGCGGTCGCCAACGCACACGGCATCTTCGTGGTCGATAGCTACCGTGAGGTGTTCGAGTACTCAGAATACTGGTCGATCGGGTCCGGCTCCTCGTACGCGCTGGGGGCGATGCGCGCGCTCTACCACCAGGGGGGCGCGAATGCCGAATTCGTTGCACGCGAGGGAGCGATCACCGCGTCGGCCTTCGATATCTATTGTGGGGAGCCGGTCGAATCCTACGCCGTCGAGACCGCGGCGCGGGAAGAGGCGGCGGCTGTTTGAACTCTAACCTTCGAGACCGATGAGCGATATCCTGAACAAGAACACGGTTCTCGTGCTGAACCGGAACTGGCAGGCGATCAACGTCACCACCCCGGCGATGGCGTTCTGCCAGATGAGCACGGACGTGGCGACGGGCATGGACATCTGCGGGGCGGAGCACATGGTCCCGACCCGGTGGCGCGACTGGGTGGGGCTGCCGGTGCGCGATGGGGACTGTTTCATCGGAACCCCCTCCGGCCGCGTCCGCGTGCCCACGGTGGTGGTGCTGGCGAGGTTCAACCGGGTGCCGATGAAACGCCCGAAGTTCAGCCTGCGCAACCTGTGGGAGCGCGACGGCGGGCGCTGCCAGTACACCGGTCGCCCGCTGGCGCCCGGCGAGGGCAACATCGACCACGTCGTCCCGCGCTCGCGCGGTGGTGCGACCTCGTGGGAGAACTGCGTCGTCGCCGACCGCAAGGTCAACACGCGCAAGGCGGACAGGACGCCGGCCGAGGCCGGCCTGAGGCTGCTCAAGACGCCGCGCACCCCGCGCGAGGTGCCGGTGACCCTGATGCTGAAGAACCCGCACGGCATCTCCGACTGGGACCCGTTCCTGCCTTCGGCGTAGGCCGGTCCCCGCGGCGCCCACTCCAGATCTGCCAAGCGGCCCTGAGGGGCATCCCCGACCGGGTTCCGCGCCTGGGCATACAAACATCACTGTAGCTCAGTAGGATAGAGCACCTGGCCTGAAACCAGGTTGTCGTTGGTTCGAATCCAACCAGACCATCGGTCCCCCCGGCCGCCCCGCCCGAGCTCCGGCCCGGGCAAACCGGAGCCCGGCTCTGCGGGTGGGGGCGTGTCCCGTCCAGCGGGGCGCGCCCACCACCCCCGCCGGCCGATGGTGGGCGGCCGGGGTGGGCTATCTCCCTGACGCCGGCCGGGTGGGTGTGATGAGATGTAGAGGGCGAACACCGTGGGTGGGCTGTCGTGCCGGCTGGCAAAGATTTGATAGAAAGTAGAACCCAGAGAGAACAGATAGAATGGAATACATCGCAATCATCGTAGGCATCGTCGTGGTGGTGTCGGTCGTCGCGGGCGTGATCGCGACGCGCTACCTCACCGAGCTGACGCTGTGGGAGCGCGAGGCGGGCCTGTTGTTCCGCCACGGCAAGTTCGAGCGCGAGCTGGGCGCCGGCCGCCACCGCCTGTGGGGCGCGGGGTACGAGGTCCTGCGCTTCGACACCCGCTGGCGCGAGCTGCAGGTGGCCGGGCAGGAGATGCTGACGGCAGACCGCGCGACCGTGCGCCTCACCGCGGTGGCGGTGTACCGCATCGCCGAGGCGCGCCTTTTCCACTCGGTGGCGGAGGACGCGACGCGCGTGCTCTACACCGCCGTGCAGCTGGCGCTGCGCGACCTGGCCGGGGCGGAGGGGACCGAGGCGCTGATCGAGCGCAAGGCCGACCTCGGGGCCTCGCTGGTGGAGCGCCTCGCGGGGACCGCCGGGGAGCTGGGGGTCGAACTGCGCGAGGTCGCGGTGCGCGACCTGACGCTGGGCGGCGACCTGAAGCGCTCCTTCGCTGCGGTGGTCCAGGCGCGCGCCGAGTCGCAGGCCGCGGTGGAGAAAGCGCGCGGTGAGTCCGCGGCCATCCGCACGCTGGCGAACGCGGCGCGCAGCTTCGAGGCCAACCCACACCTGCTCCAGCTCCGCTACCTTCAGGTGCTGGAGGACAAGGGGGCGGGCTACGGCTCGACCTTCGTGCTCGGCGACCCTTCCGACTGGCTGCGCAAGAACACCTGACAGAGAATGTGGCGGCGGCGCCCTCGCGTGCCGCCGCCACCCGCCACCGGGCGAACACCGATTTCAAAGAAAGATAAGACCATGAAGATCCACACCACAGGCGAGGCAGAGGGTTTCCTGCCGGCCCGCGACAGCAAGGGGAAGCCGATCACGGTGATCGGGAACAACTCGATCCGTGCGACCTTCGACCGCACCTGCATCGAGCAGGCGCTCAACGCCCGTTCCGCGCCCGGGGTGAGCGAGGTCGTCCTCAACCCCGACGCGCATGCCGGATACGGGGCGCCGGTCGGCTGTGTGATGGCGTCGCCCTCACATATCTACCCTGGGCCGGTCGGGGTTGACATCAAGTGTTCGATGAGCTTGCTGCAGCTCGATCTCCCCGCCGATGCGGTGGAGGACAAACGCACTCGCCGCGAGCTGATCGACGCTGTCACCGACCGGACCCCGACCGGCGCCGGCCGCGGTATGCGCGGTGCGAAGAAGGGGCGCAAGATCGGCGTCGAGCTCGGGAAGCGCGTCGCCGTGGAGGGCGCCTCGGAGGGCGTGCTTTCCGCCCTGGGTATCCCACCGGAATGGGCGGGGCGCTGCGAGGACGCTGCCCACCTCGGGCACGACGGGACCTCGGACGCCCTCGCCGGGCGCCTCGAACCGATGCTCGCCGAGGGCCGCATGCCGCGGTTCGAGGAGAAGATCGCCCAGCTGGGATCGTATGGCGGCGGCAACCACTTCGGGGAGTGCGAGGAGGTCGAGGTCTGCGGCGGGCCCGATGCCGCCGGGGTGGCGGAGGCGTTCGGCCTGCGCGACGGGAACGTCGCGTTCCTCTCGCACTGTGGGTCGCGCGGTTTCGGCCACCGTCTGGCCTCGGCCCAGTTCCGGGCGCTCGCCCAGCACTTCGAGGCCTGGGGCACCCCGCTACCCGGCGGGGACAAGCAGCTGGTGTACGCGCCGCTGGGGACGCCGGAGGCGGATGCCTACCTGGACGACATGGCGATGGGGGCCAACTTCGCGACCGTGAACCACATGCTGATCAACCAGCTCGTCCTCGAAGCCTTCCAGGAGGTCCTGCCGGGGGTGGGTGGGTCGCTGGTCTATTTCATCAGCCACAACATCGCCCGCCAAGAGGAGGTCGGGGGTCAGGTACAGTGGGTACACCGCAAGGGCGCCACCCGCGCCTTCCCGGCCGGGCACGATGCCCTGGAGGGGACGCCGTTCATGGACACCGGGCACCCGATCCTGCTGCCTGGGAACCCGCGCGATGGGTCGGTGGTGATGGCCGCCCTCCCCGGGGCCGAGAAGACCTGCTACAGCGTCAACCATGGCGCCGGCCGCCGCATGAGTCGCGGCCAGGCGAACCGCACGCTCGACCAGCGACAGGTCGATGCCGACTTCGATGCGCATGACATCCTCACCAACAGCCGCCGCTACCCGCGCGACGAGGCGCCCGACGCCTACAAGGACTTCGGTGCCGTGCTCGGTTCGGTCGAGGCCGCCGGACTGGCATATCAGGTCGCCAAGCTGCGCGCCCGCTTTGTGGTGAAAGACGCGGGAAAGGCGGACGATTGAATGTAGTCTTCGAGCAATCGATGAGAGAGAGAATCGACGAACGCCTTGTAGAGCTCGAAGTTGAGCACGGTTTCCGGATCTTGTATGCGAACGAGTCCGGCAGCCGCGCCTGGGGCTTCGCATCGGCGGACAGCGACTACGACATCCGCTTCATCTATGTGTGGCCGCACGAGCGCTACCTCAGTGTGAGCCTGCCGCCTGAGACTTTCGATTTCGGTGTCGACGAGAACGCCCTCGATATCTCCGGCTGGGATCTCCGCAAGGCCCTGCGGCTATTCAGGAAGTCGAACGCCTCGGTGACCGAGTGGATCTCGTCTCCGATCGTCTACCGGGAGGAGGTGGAGTTCATGGAGCGGTGGCGCGGGCTCGTGGGGAGCGTCTTTTCGCCGAAGGCGAGCGCCGCACACTATCGTGGGCTGGGGAAGAACATCTGGGCGGGGATCGCCAGCGATGGGCAGACGACGGCGAAACGGTACCTCTACGTGCTGCGCGCCGTCTGTGCGGCACGGTTTGTCCTCGACCGTGGGGCGCCCCCGCCAGTGCTCTTTTCCGAGCTGATGGGGCAGGTCGATATCGTGCCCGAGCTGGGTAGGGTGATCGACGAGATGGTGGCGAACAAGGCGACCGGGGATGAGGGTGACGGGATCTCGCGGTCTGCGTTGTTGGATACGTTTATCGGTTCCTCGCTGGAATCGATCGCAACCGAAGTGGACGCGCTCGATTCTCGGGTGGCGCCGGCCGAAGGCCTGGATGCCCTGTTTCGGGATGGCCTTGCTCTCAACGAACGATGACCCTGGAGGAAGCGAGGGCCCCTGAGGCACTGTTGTTCGAGTGCGTCGCCGGAAGCCATGCCTACGGGACCTCCCACGCGGGATCGGATATCGACTTGCGGGGCGTGTTCATCGCGCCGCAGCAGTTTCTCTATGGCCTCACGACGATCGAGCAGGTCAGCGACGCGACGAACGATGAGACCTACTATGAGCTTGGCCGATTCATCGATCTGTTGGTGAAGAACAACCCGAATATCCTGGAGCTGTTGTTCATGCCCGACGACTGCATCCGCTTCAGAGATCCGCTCATGGATCGCATCGGTGCTGAGGCGGTGTTGTCCAGGCGCTGCGAGGCCAGTTTCGCTGGGTATGCCATGGCCCAGATCCGCAAGGCCCGCGGTCTCAACAAGAAAATCTCCAACCCGATGGAAGGGCCACGTCGCCCGGCGGTGTCGTTCTGCTACGTGGTCGAAGGGCAGGGATCTGTCCCGCTCCTCGAGTGGTTGGGGTCGAAGGGATACCGGCAGGATCGCTGTGGGGTGGTCGATGTGCCGCGCATGCGCGACGTGCACGCGATCTTCTATGACGAGGGAGGCGACCTCGGGTATCGGGGCGTGTTCTGTTCGCACGACGCGACCGAGATCACCTTCAGCAGCGTCGGGCGGGACGCCGTGCCAGTCGCCTGGATGCAGTTCAACCGGGACGCCTATCGTAGGTACTGTCGGGAGTACGCGGAGTATCAGGACTGGCTGAAACATCGGAACGAAGACCGCTACCGGACCAATACCGAGCACGGGCGGAACTACGATTCGAAGAACCTCATGCACACTTTCCGGCTGCTGGCGATGGCCGAGGAGATCGCTACGGAGGGGCTGTTAAAGGTGCGCAGGCCGGACGCCGTCGAGCTGATGCGTATCCGCGCCGGGGAGTTCGAATACGAGGAGCTGATCGCCCGCGCCGAGGAGAAGGTCGTGCGGATCGGCGAGCTGTTCGCGGCGAGCGATCTCCCCGAAGAGCCGGACCGAGTGGCGCTTGAAGGGGTGTTGGTCGAGATGCGTGAGGTGCTATACGCGCGGAGGCGCAGGGCGTAGCTGCGATGGCCGGCTTCCTCTCCCAAAAAAACGGCGGCCGACGTCCGAACGGGACGACGACCGCCTGCGGGTTGGGCTATGGGGGAAATTCTAGGCTCCGGCTTTCTCGGGAGCCGCCTTCTCGAGGACGGACTTGAGCTTCGCGGCGAAGCGGTCGGGGCTGGTGCCGCCGACTGCCT
The DNA here is from genome assembly GCA_028280355.1 of Verrucomicrobiales bacterium. Classification (GTDB taxonomy): domain Bacteria; phylum Verrucomicrobiota; class Verrucomicrobiia; order Verrucomicrobiales; family DEV007; genus JANQMB01. The sequence continues at coordinate 18,000 of JANQMB010000116.1, read as the reverse complement.
TGTCGATGGCCTTGCCGTCCGCCCCGACGAACTGGATGTGCGGGATGCCGCGGACGCCGAACTCGGAGGCGACGTTCTGGTTCTCCTTCTTGTCGGTGTCGAGGTAGACCCAGACGAACTTGTCGTGGTACGCCTTCACCGGGTCGCTCGGGTAGACCTTCTTCTTGTTCGCCTGGCAGGGCGGGCACCAGGAGGCCGAGAACACCACCAGCATCGGTTTGCCGGATCCCTTCGACGCCGCGGTCGCCTTTTTGTAATCGGTCTCGAACTCGGGGCTGCCCTCGGGGAAATCTTTCGCGGATGCGGTGGTGGCGAGGAGGCCGCCGGTGGCAGCGAGCGCGAGTAAGTTGGCGAGTTTGGTCATCAGGTCGTTGTCGTTGTTTCCGTTCTGTCTTGTTGGGTTAGACGGAACTGGGGGCGGGTTATTCCGCCTTTCTAACATCGACAGCGCCCCCGGGGGGATGCCTTGTCTACGAATCGTCCTCGACCAGCTCGGCCTCGATGACAGTATCGTCACCGTGGGGTGCCCCGGGCCGCCCCGGCCGGGGGGGCGGGCCCGCGGTGGCGGCGAACTGGACCCGGCCCGCCAGCGAGCGGACGAGGCGCCGGCGCAGCGCCGCCCGCACCGGGGGGACGAGCAGGGCGAAGCCCAGGGCGTCGGTCAGGAAACCGGGGGTGAGCAGCACCGCCCCGGCGATGACGATCATCAGCCCGTCGAGCACCTCGGCATGTGGCAGCTCGCCCGACGCCGCCGCGGCCTGCGCGCGGGCGACCGTCTTCGCTCCCTGGGATCGGGTGAGGGCGGCGCCGAGCACCGCGGTGGCCAGGATGATCCCCAGGGTCGGCCATAACCCGATCCGGGCGCCGACGGTGAACAGCAACACCAGCTCCACGATCGGGACGATGATGAAGAGGGCGAGCAGGCGGGGGAACATCTCTCAGGTACGGTGCGGGCGGGCAACATAGGCGGCGGCGCGGCCCCGGCAAGGCTGGCTTCGCCGGCCAGCTTGCAGGGCGGCTAAACCTTGTTAGGTTCCGAGCAACCCGCGACCGATGCCCATCATCTCCCACACCGCTGCCCGCACCGTCATTTTGTCCGCAGCCTGGGTGCTGGCCTCCACCTGGGCCGGGGAGCTCCGGGGCCAGGGCGAGGGGGCCGACAGCCCCGAGAAGCCGGCGGAGAAGGCGGCGGCGAGCACCGCCGACCCGTCCATCCCGGTCGGGGAGCTCCCGCTCGTCCTCGCCCCGCTCACCAAGGACGAGCTGGCCGTGGAGGCGGACGCCTGGCGTGACATCGTCCGCGCGAAGGTGAAGGAGGTGTCCGATGCCGAACTCGCGGCGCGCGGCGGTGAGGGGGGCGACGCGGCCGGGGGGCGGTCGGCGCTGAACCGGCTGCGCGAAGAACAGTCGGCGCTGATCGACCGCTTCTCGACGGTGATCTCCGCCTTCGAGGCGAAGGGCGGGGACGGGACCGAGCTGCGCGCCTATGCGAAGGCCGTGTCCGGCGTGCGCCTCGACATCACCGACGCGAGCGCCACCTGGGACGCGGTGACGGGCTGGCTGACCTCGAGGGAGGGCGGGGTGAAGTGGTTGCTGGGCTTGCTGCGGGTGCTGGCCATCCTCCTGGTGTTCTGGATCATCGCCGGGCTGGTGAAGCGTGCGGTGAAGAAGGCCGCCGCGGTGAACGACACCTTCCCCGAACTCCTCGAGCAGTTCTTCATCAAGATCTCGTTCCGCATGGTCATGCTGATCGGCCTGCTGGTGGCGCTGTCCTCGGTCGGTTTCAACGTCGGCGCGCTGTTGGCGCTCATCGGCGGCGCCTCGTTCATCATCGGTTTCGCCCTGCAGGACACGCTCGGCAACTTCGCGTCCGGCCTGATGTTGCTGATCTATCGCCCCTTCGACGTCGGGGACGTGGTCGAGGTGGGGGGCGTGTCGGGCAAGATCGACCAGGTCAGCCTGGTGAGCACCACCATCCGGACCTTCGACAACAAGATGGTGCTTGTCCCGAACAAGAAGGTCTGGGGCGAGGTGATCACCAACGCTTCGGCCAGCAAGCGCCGGCGCGTCGATATGGTCTTCGGCATCGGGTACGAAGACGACGCCGAGAAGGCGAAGGGGATCCTCGAGCGCCTGGTGGCCGGACACGACAAGGTCCTGGAGGACCCGGAGCCGGTGGTGCAGCTGCACGAGCTGGCGGACTCGTCGGTGAACTTCATCTGCCGCCCCTGGGTCGCCACGCCCGACTACTGGGACGTCCACTGGGACATCACCCGCCAGGTCAAGGAGGAGTTCGACGCCGCCGGGATCAGCATCCCCTACCCGCAGCAGGACGTGCACCTGCACCAGGTCGGCGGGGCCTGAGGAACATCCAACGCCCGACGCCCGACGTCGAACTTCGAGGTTGGAAGTCGGGCGCCCATCGGAGGTTTCCGATCTTGCAATGGCTGGCCGACCCTGGCAGCATCGCCCCATGCCGACCCGCGCTATCGTCTTTCTGGCTACCCTGACACTTTTCCCTGGGTGTGCGAATTTCCGCAGGTTGGGGGACGACCTGAAGCTGCTCGACCGGAGCTACCTGGTCTCTGCGCATATCGGCAACCGCAGCGACTTCGAGAACGTCTACGGGCTGGTGGTCGAGTGGGACAGGGCGGCGGGGAAGGTGGTGTCCGCCGACTACAGCCCGGTCGGGCCGGTCGGGCTCTTCGGTTTCCTCGTCGACCGGTCGGCGAACCAGTACCTGATGGCGTTCAGCGACGCGGACGGCGACGGCAGGTACCGGGAGGGCGAGGCGGCGTGGATCCTCTCCGACGCCGCCGGGGTGCCGTCGCCGGTCGAGTTCAACCTCAACCGCGGGCGCAAGGCGCGCCTGAGCGGGAGGTTATCGCGGTCGGTGGTCCTGCCCGCCGACATGGTCGCCGCGGCGAGGGCGTTCCGGGGCGACCGGGACATCGACGACGTCGTCACCGGCCAGGACATCCCGATCGCCCTCGGCGACATCGCGGACCTGAACGACCCCAAGTTCGCGGCCGTCCTCGGCCGGGAGGGGCTGTGGCAGCCGGCGACGTTCCCGCTCGAGCTGGGTATCGGCATCTACTTCCTGGAGAAGTATGACCCCTCGCGGACCCCGGTGTTGTTCGTCTACGGGGCGGCGGGTTCCCCGCAGGACTGGCGCACCTTTTTCGCGGAGCTCGACCGGTCGAAGTACCAGGCCTGGTTCTACTACTACCCCACCGGGGACCGTCTCGATAGCCTCGGGGGTGCGCTGAACCGGGGGGTCGAACTCCTGCAGGGCCACTTCGGCTTCAGCCGCCTGCACGTCGTCGCCCATAGCATGGGCGGCCTCGTGTCGCGCTCTTTCGTGATCAAGAACGCGCTCGAGGACGGCAACTCCTATATCGAGAAGTTCGTCACCATCTCGACCCCCTGGTCCGGCCACGAGGCGGCGGAGATGGGGGTGAAGCACGCGCCGAAAGTGGTCCCGTCCTGGTACGACATGCAGGCCAACAGCGGCTTCCAGGAGGAGATCTTCTCCTCGCGCCTGAAGGGGACGGTCGACCACCTGTTGCTCTACGGACACCGTAGCTCGAAGTCGCGCATCCTCCCCGAGGAGAACGACGGCACTGTCAGCGTCGCCAGCCAGACGGCCCCCCCCGCGGTGGCCGACGCGGTGAAGGTCGTCGGCTACGACGCCGACCACGTGGACATCCTATCGCGTCCCGACGTGATCGCCGAGGTGCACGAGTTCCTCGCCGCCCCTCGGGCGGGGCGCGGCCTGGGCGGGCGGCTGAAGAAGCTGAACCCGTTCACCGACTAGAGCGCATCCGGTAAGGGGCGCCCCCGAGGTCGGATCCCGTCGGCCGCGAGCGGCCTTCCTACCGCTTGCCAAGCGGTCAAAGGATCGGCGAGAACAGGCGCGCCACGCGCACCCCGAGGCGGAACGGTAGCGCCTGGTCGTGGTAGTCGGAGGCGGTCGCGGGGGTGCAGCTTTCGAAGTCGCGCTCGAACATCTCGGCGACGGCCGAGGTGAAGCCCGCCTCGCAGGAGAAGGCGGTGAGTTCGAAGTTCAGGCGGAACGAGCGTTCGTCGAGGTTCACAGTGCCGACCCCGGCGATCGTGTCGTCCACCAGGATCGCCTTCTGGTGCATGAAGCCGGGGCCGTAGCGCATCAGTTTGACCCCCGACTCCTCCATCTCCTCGAAGAACGAGAAGGCTGCCAGGTAGACGATCAGGTGGTCCTTCACCGCGGGGATGACCACCCGCACGTCCACCCCCCGTTTCACGGCGTACTGGAGGGCGACGGCGGTCGCCTCGTCGGGGACGAAATAGGGGCTGGCGATCCACAGCCGCTCCCGCGCGGCGCCGATGAGGATCTGGTAGGCCATCTGGCAGACTTCGAAATCTTTGGTCGGGCCGCTCGGCATCACCAGCGCCAGCCCTCCCCCCGGCCGGGGGGCCGGGTCGGTGTTCACCTCGGGTATCTGGCGGGTCGCCCAATACCAGTCCTGCAGGAAGGCGGCCTGGCACTCGAGCACGGCCGGCCCGCGGATGCCCACATGGGTGTCGCGCCAGTGCCCGAACTTCTCGTCCTCCCCGAGGTATTCGTCGCCGACGTTGTGCCCGCCGACGAAGGCGACCTCGCCGTCGACGACGACGTTCTTGCGGTGGTTGCGGAAGTTGATCTGGAGGCGGTTCGACCGGCCCTGCTGGGTGCCGAAGGCCTTGACCTCGACCCCGGCGCCCTCCAACTCCGCCTTGAACCCGGAGGACAGCTTGTGGCTGCCGAACTCGTCGTAGAGGAAGTGGACCCTGACCCCGGCCCGGGCGCGCTCGGCCAGGGCGTCCTTGAGGCGGGTGCCGAGGCCGTCGTCGCGGATGATGTAGAACTGGAAGAGGACATATTCCTCGGCGGCGGCGATCGCCGCCTCGATGGTGTCGAAGGTATCGGCGCCGTCGACGAGCAGGTCGAAGGTGTTGCCCGAGGAGAAGGGCCAGCGGCTGATGGCGGCGAGCGAGCGGTGGAGCGGGGAGGGCAGGTCCCCGGCATCGACCCAGTGGGTTTCCATTTTGGCGCGCGCCTCCCGGATCAGGTCGGCGTGTTCCTCGAGCGCCTCGTCCAGCGCCGCGCAGTAGCCGTGGAAGCTGCGTCGCCCGAAAACTAGGTAGAACGGGACGGCGACGAACGGCATGGAGACCAGCGCGATGCACCAGGCGACGGTGGCGCGTTCCGAGCGCACCTTCGCCAGGGCGTGGAAAGCGCAGGCCAGGCCTGCCAGCCACATCGCCGCGGCGCACAGCGCCCACAGCGATATGGACCCGAACCACTCCATGGGATCCAGGGTGTCGGGGCGACGGCGATCATACAACCCAAATCGGGATATCCCGATTTGGGTTGCCCTAGGGGGCCGTGTCGCCCTACGCTGGCGGTAGGATGAAAGTCACACTATCGCCCTGGACCCGTACCGGCGCGCTGGGCTTGGGCGCCGCGGTCGCCCTGCTCGCGAGCTGCAAGGCCCCGAGTTCGTTCCAGATCGCCGACACCGATGCGGACGAGCGCATCTCGCGGTCGGAGTTCGAACGCTACCTCCTCGAGTCGATCTACCAGGAGGCCGACACCGACGGCGACGCCCAGATCACCTTCGAGGAGTGGCGGGTCGCCAACCCGGACGCGGAGAGGGGGAAGTTCAAGCTGCCCGATAGCAACCGCGATTCGGTGGTCAGCCCCGCCGAGCTGCGCGCCTACTTCGACCGCGAGGACAAGCTGGACGGCCTGTTCGACAAGATCGACACCGGTGGTGACGGCTATCTGGACAACGCCGAGGTAGAGGCGTTCCAGGCGAAGGTGGAGGCCCAGGCGGGTTCCACCGACCTACAGAAACTCTCGCGGACGGCATCGAAATGAAACTCCCATCCAGACTCCACATCGCCGCGGCCCTGGTCGCCGCCACGCTGGTCTCCTGTGTGATGCCCCACCCGGACCCGTACGTCCGGCAGGGGCGGCGCGGGGGTGCCGCGCTCGGCGCGGCCACCGGCGCCATCATCGGCAACAACGTCAAGGGGGGCAACTCCTGGGGCGGCGCGGCGATCGGCGCGGCCGTCGGCGGCCTGGCCGGCGACCGGCGCGGCAAGGTGAACTCAATGTATTACCGGCGCTCGCCTTCGTACTACAGCCGGCCGTCGAGCTACTACCGGTATTACTAGGGCTGTAGCGACGAGCGAGGGATTGTAGCGACGAGCGTGAGCGAGTCGACATGAACACTCCTAGCTGCAGCAGCGGGAGCCCTGGGCTCTCTGACCTGCCCCGACTCGCTCACGCTCGTCGCTACTAGAGGTCTGCCGGCGCTTGCGCCTGGCACAGAGCAGGCCGCCTAGGGCGACCAGGCTGGTGGCCGACGGCTCGGGGATGACCGGCGATGGGACGGTGACCCCGGTCTCGACGATGTTGTGGATGGTGAGCACCTGGAAGGACGACGCCGGCGCCGGGGCAGTCCCCGTCTCGGAGTTGACGACCTCGACCCGGATGCCCGCGACGTCCGCCGTCTCGAAGTGCACGACGATATCGCTGCCGGCGAAACTGTTCGGGGCGGCGCGGAAGGTCGCCGCATCGACCTGCGTCAAGTTGCCGGGGTTGGCGACATCGACGCGGGTGGGGGAGACGACCTGGTTCGTCGTGGTGATGGCGGTCACGCGCACCTCGTCGACGAAGTTCGAGGAGCCGTTCACCGAGCTGTTGATGTCGCTGATCTGGACGCTCGCCCCATCCAGGCCGCGGCTGAAACCGAACCGGTGCTCCGTGCCGTTGCCGCGCCCAGCCGTCTGGACCAAGAGCAGGCCGGGGTCGCCCCCGAAACCGGAAACCGTCGGGGTTCTGAAGAGCAGGTCGCCGGCGGGGGTCGCCGCGTTGCCCTGGGTTTCGATCGCCTGGTACTGGACGATGTCTCCCGCCGGATTGGTATAGCTCTGTGGCCCGAGGTTGCTGCCGACGAAACCACCGCCCCAATCGACCCAGTCCAGCACGGTCGCCGCCTTGGCGTGCACCGCAAAACCGATGAAGGCCAGCGCAATGATTAGTAGTCGTATCCTCCCAAACATGACTTCTGCAATATTATGAAAATTATAGTAATTATTAAATAATGCAAGAATCTTTTGGTGTCTTACGTCACAGAATGGCGGATTATCTGTTTAACCTATAGTTAAATCTGTTCGTTATCAGTGAGTTATGAATTTTCGAAGGGTGGGGGACATCTGAGGGGGTTTTGTCCAGGGGTGGGGCAACTCTCTGTCGCTCGCAAGCGAGCCTCCTACGGGTTAGCCTCGAGCGATGTCGGCGGATGAGTTGCGTGACTACCTGCTTTCGAAGGAGGGGACCACCGAAGGTCAGCCCTTCGGGCCCGATGTATTGGTCTACAAGGTGGGGGGCAAGATGTTCGCGACGTTGGGCTTCGACGACGAGGATGGTCTCGGCCGTACGAATTTGAAATGTGACCCGGGCAGGGCGGACGAGTTGCGGGCTTCGCACGATGCGATCCTGCCCGGCTACCACATGAACAAACGCCACTGGAACACACTGGTTCTCGACGGGTCGCTGCCGGCGGCGCTCGTCCGCGAGCTGGTCGATCACTCGTGGGAGCTGGTCGTCGCCGGACTGCCGAAGAAGTTGCGGGAGGGGCTGGCGGGCGGCGTGGGATAGCCGGCTACCGGCCGCCCGCCTCCTCGACGGTGATCCGCAGCTGGAGGAAGGTGCGGCTTGCCCCCCCGGGGGCCGACACCTCCACCGCGCCTGTCCCGGCCTCGATCGCCACCTGCACGCCGGTCGCGTCCGGCCCCCAGCTGCCGCCTGCCGGTTTGCTGGCGAGCAGGTTCCAGGCGGCGAGGTCTGGGGACTCCCAGACGGCGAAGCCGGCGTCGCCCGTATCCGGGGTGAAGGTGAAGGTGAAGCGGTCGCCGTCCCAGCCGATGTCCGGCCGCGGCGCGGACAGAGGGTCCGTCGGGTTGCTGCCGAGCGCGAACTCCTCCGCGTTGCTCAGCCCGTCGCCATCGGGGTCGGCTTCCGGTTCGGCGGTCGCATCCCAGGCGGCGGCGCCGAACTGGGCGATGCGCCAGAGTTCGTAGGGCGTATGTGCGTAGGCCGTATCGGCGTTGTCGCCGAGGTGGGGCGCCGCGGCGGCGGAGGCCGACAGCAGCACCGGCGGGTTCGCCGTGCTGTCGGTCGCCGGGTCGTAGCTGACGCTCATCCCCTGCAGGACCGCCTCGGTGAGCGCCGCGGCGGGGCGCCGCAGGCGGAAGTAGTCGACCTCCGAGACGAGGTCGGGGGAGCCGGTCGAGGGCGGGGCGTAGTTGAAGTGGTATGCGGTTTCGACGCTGCCGGAGAAGGGCGAGGCGGTCGGCCAGTCGGTGTAGGCGGTGATGCCGACCTGCAGGGTGGCGCCGAAGGCGGGGAACGGGTGGTCGGCGTTCGGGTATCGGTTCTCGACGATCCAGTTGCCGCCGGCGCTGTGTTTGCGCAGGCAGACGACGGTGTCGCCGACGCGGACCATCTGCAACCAGGCCTCGGTCTCCGTCTGGGAGATGCCGGTGGAGTCGTAGTAGAGTTCCGAGTCGCTGTTGCGGGTCGCCTTGATCTCGAACTGGCGCGTGCCCGGGTTGCCGGCGGTGCCGTAGCTGAGGAAGATGTAGTTCTCGGTGTCGGGGACGTAGTTGCTGCCGAAGTTGCCCGGCGGCCAGACGGCGTTGGTGGTGTAGGGGAGGGGTGCGGCCTGGGTGATCGCCGGCCGCGGTCCGTGGACGAAAATCCCGGTCAGCGAGAACGAGCGGTTCGGCACCTCGGTCGGGTCCCCCGGGTTGTGGCGGCTGAGCACGCGCACGCGGGTCGTGGCGACAAAGTCGCCGCTGACCTCCTTGAAGAAGAGCAGCCCGCGCAGGTGGTCGAACCAGGTGATGGCGCCGGGGACGATACGGAAGCGCCCGGCCGTGGTGGTGTCGATGTCCGCCTGCTCGTAGGACGGCGTCGTCCAACCCTCGACCAGCCCGAGGTCCTGCCAGAGCGGGAGGGTGTTCGCGTTGTCGAACTCGTCGCCCAGCCGCATCAGGTCGTCGGCCGCCGCCTCCTGGGTTAGCGTCGTGACGGCGAGCAGGGCGGGGGGCAGAATGCGCAACACGGGCTCTAGTATACACCCGTACGCCCGCCGGGTCGTTGTGGACGTGGCACGTGTATCCGGAGCGGCCTTACCCATTGGCTCTCCTTAGCGACTGACCGTATCGGTAGAGGTAGGGCGGCCTCGATGAGGCCGCCGGCGGTGGGCATCCGGGTCAGCCCGGGTCCGCGGCCGTCGTGGCCGGGTCCTCGCGCAGGTAGAGCACCCCGCCCTTGTAGTCGATCACCGCCTCGAGTTCCTCGAGCAGGTCGAAGCCGACGATGCCGTCGAAGCGCGTGCTGCCCTGCTTGCCGCTGACCGCCCGCAGGTCCATCACCGCGAAGGTGGCGCCGGTCTTGTGGACGCCGCCCACTTTGAGGTTGGCCAAGTTGGTCATCCCCACCGGGCCGGCGGAGCCGCCGATGCCGCCGGCGAAACCGGCGTTCTCGCGCACGACGAGGCCGAGCTCCTTCGCCTTCCCCCGGTCGATGACCGAACCCTGCGCGCCGGTGTCGAGCAGGCAGGTGAAGGTCTGTCCGCCGACCGAGATGTCGAGCAGGGCCTGGTTGTTCTTCAGCGTCAGCGGCACGCCCTTGAACCCCCGCGCGGCGAACAGCTCGCCCATGTCCACCGCGCGCAGTTTCTCCTCCTTCGCGTGCGTGGGCTCCCAGCTGTCGACGAACTCCCGGTCGGCCTGCGACAGCGTCTCGACCGCCACCCGGTAGGTGATGCCGTCGACCATGCGCAGGTGCGCGATGCCCCCCTTCTTGTCGACGAGCTTGGCGCGGATCGTCTTGCCGGCGGCGTTGGTGTAGGTGCGATAGCCGCCGCCGTCCTCCTGCGCCCCGGCGCCGGGGGACAGGGCGGGCATGAGGGCGATGGCGATGGCGATGGCGATGCGGACGCGGGACAGGGCGGTGGGTGACATGGGTGCTGATAGGGAAGCGGCGGACCGGCCGCCGGTTGTCTGCGTTTCGGTTTTTGGCGCCGCCCGCCGGGTTGACACCCGCCGCCACCGCTGGCATTTCTGCGCGATGGTGGAACCGGCGACACGGATGACGACCCCGGCTGAGAACGAGGCCCGCATCGCCGAGTCCCTGATGGTGCTGCCGACGGCGATCGACCGCCTGCAGCACCTGATCGATCTCTCGAAGGGCGACGTGCCGCTCGGTGAGGGCGGACGTGGCGAGGCGTCGCGGGTCGCTGGCTGCCAGGCGCAGGTCTGGGTGGTGGCGGAGGAGCGGGGCGGCTGCTGGGGGTTCCGCTCTGACAGTGACGCCCCGATGGTGAAGGCCGTCGCGCGGGTGTTGTGCCAGATCTACAGCGGGGCGACCGCGGGGGAGATCGCGGGCTTCGAGCCGACCTTGTTGGAGACGACCGGCATCGCGCAGAACCTGACCCCGACCCGGCGCGAGGGCGCGAGACGGATCGTGGAGAAGATCCGCGGCTGCGCCGCCCGGGCGGCCTCTACATGACGGTTACCATCGAGCTCACCGACGCCCACAACCACGCGCAGGAACTGTACCCGAGGGATGCCCCCGCCCCGGGGCTGCCGCGCTGTGTCGCCAACGGGACTTCGCCCGCGGACTGGGATGCGGTGGCGAGGTTGGCGGCCGCGAACCCGGGGATCGTCATCCCGTCCTACGGGTTGCACCCGTGGTTCGCCGGAGACGCGCCCCGCGACTGGGAGGGCGACCTCCGGTGCCGGCTCGGCTCGGACCCGGGGGCGGCCATCGGTGAGGTAGGGCTCGACAAGACGCCGCGTTCGCCAACCTTGGATACGCAGGAGGAGGTGTTCCGGCAGCAGCTGGCGATCGCCCGGGAGTTCGACCGTCCCGTGTCGGTGCACTGCGTCCGGGCACGGGGGCGGATGTTGGACGTGCTGAGGGATGAGGGACTTCCCCGCCGCGGTGTGCTCTGGCACGACTTTGCGGCACCCGCCGAGATGCTTCCCGGCCTGGTCGGGCTCGAGGGGCTGTTCTTCTCTTTGCGCCTCGGCGGATCCAAACCGCCCCCGGCGGAACTGGTGCGCGCCCTGCCCGCGGATCGCGTCCTGATCGAGAGCGATGCGACGGCGGATGGCGGGCGCAGCCCGGCCGATGTGCTCGCGGGGCACGGGGCGCTGGCGGAGATCTGCGGGGAGACCCTCGAGGCCGTGGCGACCCGGGTCTCGGCGACCTTCAGGCGCCTGTTTCTCCCTCCGGCGGGCTCGCCAGGAGCTTGACGACCTCCCCGGCGACGGTCAGGCCGAAGGCGCCGGTGACCCAGGCGGCGGTGCCGAGGCCGCTGTTGCAGTTCACGCCGGCGTCGCCGCCCGGCTCGCGTTCGGCGCAGACGCTGCCGTCGGACCAGCTGTAGGTGATCGGCTCCTCGGAGAACACGGTCGGGATGCCGAACTTCCGCTTGCCGCGCGGGAAGCCGTAGATCTGGCGCAGTTTCTTGCGCACCAGGTGGAGTAGGGTGTCGTTGTGGGTGCGCGAGAGGTCGGCGACACGGAGCCTGGTCGGGTCCGAGCGGCCGCCGGCGCCGCCGCAGGTGACAGCGGGGATGTCGCGCTCGCGGCAGGTGGCCAGCAGGTGCGCCTTGGTGTTGCCGTTGTCGATCGCGTCGACCACGCAGCTGGCTCCACGGGACAGCAGCGCCTCCGAGTTCGACTGCGAGTAGAACTCCTGTACCGGGTCGACCTCGATCACCGGGTTGATCGCGCGCGCGCGCGCGGCCATCGCCTCCGCCTTGGCTCCGCCGATCTTCCCATCGAGCGCGTGTAGCTGCCGGTTGGTGTTGGTCAGACAGATCTCGTCGAGGTCGACCAGCGTCAACCGGCCGACGCCGGAGCGCGCCAGCGCCTCGGCAGTCCACGAGCCGACGCCGCCGAGCCCGACCACCATCACGTGCGCGGCGCGCAGGCGCGCGAGACCCTCTTCGGTCAGCAGGCGCGCGACGCCGCCGAAGCGGGTCTGGTAGTCGTGGTCTTGTTCGGGCATCGGCCGGGCGGCAGATCTTGGCGGCGATCCCGCCAGGCGGCAACGGGTATTCGGTAGCGACGAGCGTGAGCGAGTCGGAATGGTGTCTGCTCGCTCGACTCGCTCACGCCCGTCGCTACGGGGCGTCCGCCCCCGGGGGGCTTGCGGATTTCGGGGGCACCGCCAGATTGGGAGAGTTCCAAGGTGTCGGTCGGGGGCGGACGGTATACAGATAGAACGTCGCGATGCCTGACCCTGACTACTTTGAGATGAACCGTGTCGGTTGGGACCGTCGGGTCGGGGTCCATTTTCGCTCGAAGTTCTATAACGTCGAAGGGTTCCTCGCCGGGGGGACGTCGCTTCGCGAGATCGAGCTGGCTGAACTCGAGGAGGTTTCGGGTCGCCGCCTGCTCCACCTCCAATGTCATTTCGGCCTGGACACCCTCTCTTGGGTCAGGCTCGGGGCGACCTGCACCGGGGTGGACATCTCCCCCGTCGCGATAGAGCAGGCGGGCCACCTGGCCCGGTCAGCCGGCCTCCGGGCCGAGTTTGTCTGTTCGAACGTCTACGATTTCAACCGTGGCGCAGCCGGGCCGTACGACATCGTGTTCACGTCATATGGGGCGGTTTGCTGGTTGCCCGATCTCACACGATGGGCTGAGGTCGTCTCGTCGAACCTCGCGGCGGGCGGGACGTTCTACATGGTGGAGTTCCACCCGATCTACGACCTGCTCGCGGGGTATCCGTATTTCGCGGGGGCGGGCCCGGACGTCGAGGAGGAGGGGACCTATACGGAAAACGGGGGCGGGGCGGCCGCCGAGCTCGCGGTCTGGGCGCACCCGCTTTCGAGCGTCGTCAGCGCCCTGATCGACTCCGGGATAGAGATCCTCCGTCTGAAGGAGTTCCCGTTCAGCCCGCACAACTGTTTCGAGGGGATGGAGGAGCGCGAGCCGGGCCGGTTCTACCTCCGGCATCGGGGGCACGATGTCCCGATCGTATACAGCCTCATGGGCAGGAAGGCCGGATGAGGGGACGTTGCAGGTAAGGTCTGACCCGCCAGGCGGGAACGGGTCTGTAGCGACGAGCGTGAGCGAGTCGAAGGGGAGGTGGGGAATTTGTCCGGCTGGCTCGTCTTCGCCCGACCTCCACGACTCGCTCACGCTCGTTGCTACGGGGTCCCACCCCGGTCCGGCGGCCGCGAACGGCTGCTGCGAAACCTCGACTCCGGGGGCTGCCGTCTAGGGTGTCGGCGGGCCGTCGCCGAGGCGTTGGCCCGTCGCGACGAACTCGCTAGGCGTCATGCCACGCTCCTCCTGGAAGGCGCGGGCGAAGTGGCTGAGGCTCTTGTAGCCGACCTCGACCGCCGCCTCGCTCACGTTCGCCTCTCCGGCCGCGAGTAGCTCGCTAGCGCGCCTGATCCGCAGCGACCGGAGATAGCGGCTGAGCGTCAGCCCAGTCTCAGAGGAGAACTGCCGCGAGAGGTAGTGCGGGCTGCAGCCGGCCGCGCCGGCCACCGCCGCGAGCTCCAGGGGTTCGTCGAGGTGTTCGGCGAGGTAGTGTTTGGCGAGCTCGACCCGCTCGATGACGATGCGTTTCTGCAGGGAGCAGAAGAACGTCCCCTCCCGGACGTCGGGTTTGCGGAAACACCAGCGCGACAACAGTTCGATGGCCTTGGCTCGCAGCCACAGCTCCGACGCGGCGCCGGCGACCGGCGGCCTGGCGACTGCCTCGGCGATGCTGCGGTCGATGGGGTCGAGCGGTTCGCTCAACGCGAGCGGGCGCTCGTCCGGCAGGCGTTCGCCGGCCAGCGTCCGGGCGAGCCCCTCGCGAAGGTCGTCCTGGCCATCGGCCAACAGGGTTCTCAGGTAGTCGAGCGCGAAACGGAAGCTGACGAAACGGTGTGGGCCACGTTCGTAGTAACAGTCCAAGGCACCTCCCGCGGCGACGGTGATGGCGGTCATCGCAGTGGGCAGAAGTCGCTGCGAGACACCGGTGGCCACCAGCTCCCCGCTACCGTCTAGCCCCGCCCTCAGCAGGAGGTGGGAGCCCGATGCAACGCTTGAGCAACGCAGCGGTTCGTCGAGCACTGCCTCCACCACAGAAATGGCGAACTCGCCGTGTTCTGTCGTCGCAGCTAGCGTTTCGACCCGCCAGCCACGCCTGGCGGCCGCCCAGGGCGACGGGTCTTCCTGGCATAGATCCACCATCACTGCCTCCAGTGAACCGGCTCGAGCAATGCTATAAGAACATCCATTCCCAATTAATGATAATGAGTCTCAATAGCATTAAAAGCGGGAAATGCGAACGATTCGTGTGGTCGGGACAGGCGGGCGCCGCCGGGACGGATCCCGGCGGCGCCTGGCTTGCCGGCGGCGGCTGCCGCAGGCGCAGTGATGGGGTGGATGGGGTCTACTTGGCGGAGGCCTGTTCGTTGCGGATGACGAACTTGGCGATCACGCTTTCGGCCTGGGCGACCTGGGTATCCAGGTCGAGCCCCTCGGTCTTGATGACGCCGAACAGGTGGCGGAACAGCGGTTTGCCCTCGACCTCATTGCGCAGGGCCATCCGGGGACCGCCGCCCTCGAGCTCCTTCTCCCAGAGGGCGCTCACCTCGGTCCAGTACTTAGAATGTGTGGTCCAATATTTCTTCACCTCGCCGAAATCGACCTCGGACGTGCGGAAGTACTGGTTGAGCCCGACCTCGCGACACAGCACCTCGCCGGTGGCCGAGACCCGCTTATAGTTGTCTTGCTCGTGCACCCAGCCGTCCGGGGTGATGGTGTGGCGGTTGACGGCCATGAAGGTGTCGTAGTCTTTGCGTTTAGTGTACTCGCGGCGCGGCAGCGGCCGGCGCGTCATCTCACCCTGCCAGGAGGACATGCCGCCCTCGTGTACCCAGCGCCCATAACTCTCGTAGCGCGGGCTGTCGTCCACCTGCCAGACCTTCTGCGTCCAGGTGCCGCGCGCCTCCGCCTCGCTCAGCTCGCGCCGCTCCCAGGTGTTGTCGCCGGCGAACTCGTAGAGCACGCGGTCCTCGTAGCGCCACTCCTGTTTCCAGTGTTTGACCACGCGGTCGTGGGTCTCGACCCAGAGCACGTGTTGCATCACGATCCGTTCGGGCGAGTCCTCGACCACGAACACCACCTCCGCGGCGTCCTCGAGGTAGGGCTTCTTCAACTTGTAGCCCCCTTTGATGGCGATGCTCTCCATGAACTGGAAGTCGACCTCGAACTCGCCCGCCATGGCGAGGATGGCCTCGCGGTCCTGTTCGTATTTGGATTTCTCGTCGGCGCGCGCTAGCGGGGCGGCGACGGCCAGGCCCGCGAGGGCGGCGGCGATCGTTCGGGTTGTTCGATTTGGTTGCATCACTCGTCTAGGTTGCGGTTTTCCGTTGGGTTGTTGTGGTGATCGAAGGGCCCCCTAGGGGCGGTGGACGGAGTAGTCCGCGTCGTTGGCCTCGGCGGCGCCGACCGCCCAGTGGCGCATGTCGCGCAGCTCGTCTTCGCCCATGGCCCTGGCCGACCCGTCGAGCATCGCCGCCACCGCCCGGCCGCCCCAGCGCAGGTCGACGAAGCCGTGTTGCGAGGGGCGTGCGTCCTGCGACCAGGGCTCATGGCTCCACACCGGCGTCAGGACGCGCGGCGGCTGGACCTCGAAGTAGCCTCTCCCCTCCCAGCCTTCCTCCGGGTCGGAGCGGGCCGACAGGAAGACGATGATGTCCGGGGCGTGGCGGGTGTCGCTGGTGTGCCGGACACAGAAGCGGCCGACCGCCTCCTCGATGCGGTAGGATGGCCGCAACAGGCTGCCGCTGCCGTAGTGACCGCCGACTAAGGTGGCGTTCATGCCGAGGTTCGGGGACACGCTGACCAGGTAGTCGCGGTCGTTCTCCTCGAGCACGGCCTCGTTGCCGTTGAACAGCAGCGAGCCTTCGACGTCCTGGATATAGGGGTACAGGCGCCAGGGGTAGCGGGCGTTCGCCGGTGCGTACAGCTGCTCCCCCCTGTCGTTGTAGACCTCCGCGTCCGAGCGGTAACCGGGCAAGATCTCGCCCCCGTGGTCCGCCGAGTAGAGCGAGAACGAGGTCATCAGGTTGCGCGCCGCCGCCATCTCGCGGGCCATCATCGCGCGTTTCTTCACCACCCCGAACACGCCGAAGCTGACCGTGGAGAGCAGGACGACGATCGTCAGGGAGACTAGCAGCTCCACCAGGGTGAAGCCAGCGCCAGACCGGCGGCGGCGGAGCCAGCTGTCGCGCCCCGACCTCATGCGCCGCCGGCCCTCCGCACCCGGAAGAGTTTCGCACCGGCCAGGCCGGTCGCGGAGAAGCTGGCCTCGCCGTCGGCCGTCGCCGCCTCGCGGCGCTCCTCGGTCCACGCCCCGCCGTCGGCCTTAGACTCGACGATGTAGGTCGCCCCCGCCTGCTGTCGCCACCCGAACGTGACGGTGTCGCCGGCGAGCCCTACGGTGTCAATCTGGAAGGCCGGTTGGGCGGAGGTCGCGTAGTCGATCTCCAGGGTTGGGGCGTAACCGCCGAAGAAGAAGTGCTCCTGGCTGTCCCTGGTGAAGAAGTTGACGAAGGTGCCGCCCTGCTGGACGGCCGGCTGGAGGGAACTGACCATCAGGTAGAGCTGGCCGCGGTCGAGCGCCGCCTGGAGGTAGGCCGCCACGCGCGGGTCGGAGAGGTCGAGCTCGAAGCGCACGTCGCGCTCCTCGGCCACGTCTTCACCGTCGGTGACGCCGACGACCTGGCCGACCGACCAGGGGGTCGACTCGAAGCCGCCGGCGACGTTTGCGCTGACATCGCGCTCTTCCCCTTGCCCATCCCAGCTCAGCGGGAAGGCGTTGCGCCCGCCCTCACCGGAGAGCGGCGTGTTGGCGAGGAGGAAATCCGCGCCGGTGTGGTCGTTGCGGTAGCCGACACCGTGTAACTCGAGCGGCCGGCCGGGGTCGGGGTCGAGGCCGGTGTAGGACGAGGCGCTGTCGTAGCTGGCGTCGAAGGTGAAGTTCGGCTGCCCCGGGGTGACGAGGGTCAGAGTTGCCGAGGTGATCTGGTAGCGCCCCGCCCCCTCGCCCGCGGGGATCTGGGTCGAGGTGTCGAACCCGACCATGAACTGGGCGAGCCGGTTCCAGTCGGCCGGGTCTGCGAAGACCGAGGCCTGGCCGCGTGTCCCCGGGGTGGAGTTCGCGCTGTACATCCAGCGGTCGAGCGAGGGTTCGTCGAAGTGTACCGTGTCGGCGCCCGCGGCCGCCGCGAACAGCAGGGTCGCCGCCGCCGCGAGACGTCTAGCTGTCGGCCGGCGTTTCAACGGCGGGTCGTGTGGGGGAGGGATGCCTTGCGGCGGCGCGCGAGGCCGAGCGCGGCGCCGCTGAGCAGCAACAGGGCGGCCGAGGGTTCCGGGGCGACGGTCACCGACGCGAGGTCGAGATCGAAGGTGTAGGGAGTCGAGCTGGTCGCGAAGCCGGCCGGGGTGTTAGGGCCGACCTGAAGGTGTCCGATGTTGGCGAAGACCGAGTTGAAGTCGGAGCCCTCGAACGATACGAAACCTGGGTTCGCCGGGCTGATCGCGAAGGTCACGGTCGTCCAGGTGTCCGGTTGCACGGGCACGAAGCTCGTCGCGATCGCCCCTGGGAAGTTGTGTGGCGAGGCGAAACGGGTGAAGAAGGTGACGGGGGTCGGTACATTGTGCCGGACGTCTACCGAGAACTGGACCACGCCGTCGGCGATCCAGTTGCCCGCGAACGCGTTGCCGCTGGAGCCGGCCGGCGTGGGCAGGAAGAACTCGTCGTGGGCGCGGAAGACCACCCCCTGGCCGATGCTGTCGAAGGCGGCGGTGGTGGTGATATAGCCGCCGCCGTCCGAGCCGCCCGCCGCCACCCAGCCGATCGGGAGCGAGCTGGCGTTG